>PMNG01000134.1 GCA_003162615.1 Methanothrix sp.
TCTGCGGCTTGTTCATAGGAACCGGTCAGGTAGAGCCTGTTGGCATCGTTCAGCCAGTAATCAGCAGTGCTGTTACCTGTTGTACGGTTAAGTGAATGGGTTCCATTATTGGCTCCACAGACTGAGTTGACGTTATCGCAGTTATCATAATTCATGAAATAATAGATATCAGATCTCCATCCGGCTTCATCCGATGCAGCCTGGATTGAACTTGGCCAATCGTCACATCTCACGCCGCCAAGCATGACTGATACCATGAGCATCAAAGCTGGGACAAAGACCAGCAATAGATACAATCGGTGAATTATACTCACACCTAACCATCTCGCATTAAAGTCCGCCAATCATAGCTGCCTTATTCTCGGTTATGGTATATTGGTTGCGGTCGAGCGTCCCGGATGACGGGCAGCAAACTGACTTGCATTTTTTTCGCTCAGTTGTACGACATCTTCTTGACTTTCATCGTACCACGTCTTTAAACATGTTGGATGGCTAAATATAGAGATAAAGCAAAGATTACATAAAATCCTGGAGGGAAGATTGTGAGGACTTATTTGTCTATTTATGGCCATATCAGCTATAATCGTAATTGCATGTTTATCTGTGGTCCAAGGGCAGATTAGTGCGCCTTCAAGCATAGTTACACCAAATGCGGCTACGCAATATGCTCAGTACTACACCATGCCTACAGTATCGACTCCAAGCACTCATATTAGTGCTCCCGCACAAACTGCGATCGTAGGCAAGACACCAGCAATCCTCTATCTCAGCACCCAGCAGCAACCAGTTCCCTACTCACAATACCTGGCTAATGCCAATAACGCAATCGTACCATCCATGTGGATACAAGGAGTCGGGACTATCATAATATCCTGAGCAATTAAACTAAACTATATTAAGCCGCTCTTTGCCTTGGCAAGGCAGCATGTTCTCTGGATGATATCAGGGTGTAACCCATAGGAATAGACTTTATTACATGGAGCTAATTTACTTCTGATAAAAACTAAGTCTTCTGATACCTGCCTCTTGGAGGAACGGAGATTGGACATAAAAAAAGTTGTAGCAAACGGCACTGAGTTCAATTATATAGAGCATGGCCAAGGATCTCCTGTCATACTTGTCCATGGAAGCCTCAACGATTATCGTGCCTGGGGTCCTCAGATGGAGACCTTTTCCAGACGCTATAATGTCATTGCCTACAGCCGGCGTTACCATTATCCTAATCCCTGGGTTGGCGATGGGAAAGACTACTCTGCAAGTCTTCATTCGAATGATCTGGCAGCGCTGATAGACGCGCTTGGGCTTGGATCTGTTGGTATCATTTCCCATTCTTATGGAGCATATGCATCATTATTGCTATCAGCCGGACATTCCGAGCTGGTCCGTGCCCTTGTCATTGGTGAACCGCCCTTGATTCCCTGGCTCGAGGATATTCCCGACGGATCTTCTCTTGGCCTGGATTTTATAAATAACGTCTGGAAGCCTTCGGATCAGGCATTCCAATCAGGGGATCTGGAACTCGGCGTAAGGATTTTCATAGATGGCGTTTCTGGAAAGGGGACCTTTAGCCGGCTTCCTTCGCCTGTACGGGATATGATAATGGACAATGCCCCTGCCATGGCCGCCCAGACTTCCGCCCAGGACCAATTTCCCTCATTCACCTGCCAGGATGCGGGAAGGATAAAGGCACCAGCGCTTGTCCTGACTGGCCAGATGAGCCCTAAATGGCTCCAGCAGATCTCCTATGAGCTGAAAGGATGTATCTCCCAAAGTGCTCTATCTGTAATACCTGACGCTTCCCATAACATGCAGTCTGGAAATCCAAAGGCGTTTAATGAAACGGTGCTATCATTCCTTGAGAAGAATCTACCTTAAGCTTGTGAAATCATCCTTATCTTCCAGAACCTCTCCAGAAGGGCAATATAGTAGCTGATGGTAAATGACAGCTCGGACGTCCTCGTATAGTAGGCGGCCGTGCTCGATGATGATCAGGGAGTGGTGGCCTCCTCCAGGATGGTCATGAGCTGGAAGACTGTAAAGGCTCGACGGATCTCCAAGTCCTGGAACCTGCGGTCCAGTCGGCTCAGAACGTAGGTTGTGATTACACAGCTTGTGAGCGGTTAATTCTAGCTTGTTCTTTTCAAATGGAGAATTCCGAGCTGCTGCAACATACCCAGGGTATCCCGGTTCCTCCACTCCTCTGCTATTTTGCCTTCGGAAAGGCGGTAAATGGATATCACGGTTATAATTACATTTTTACTTTTAAAACGCAATACCCCGCAGCTTGCTGCGGATGGGATAAAGGGCATATAAATCCAACTTAAGGATGCTTCAGCTTTCGTAGAGTATTTTTATGCGTCGGCGGGAACATGCCCCGCTGCTTGCAACTTGGAACTTATTACCGGTATGCAAGATGTCAAGAGCCTAGATCAGAATTTCAATAGACCTCTTTCCGCTTTGCAAATCCTATCTTATCTCCCCTTCATGAGATGAATAATGGATAAAGTATTATGTCAGGTTTGCAAGATACTATAATCTGCTAATAAACATACCGTGGACTACACAGATGACTACACTCCCGTTGATGGACTGAAAGACGAAAACCCGGAAGAGGGGTACCCATCGCCATTCGTCAGATAAGATCCCTACACGTTCAATATAATTAACCTGGGATGGATAGTACTAAATAATCCCTCTTAAATTATATGCAGAAGTAATCGGTCCTGAGACCAGACGAGAATGTATCTGATGGGAAGTGGAAAGCAGATGAAAAAATCTTCAGGTAACGGCTTGGTCCTCTCCTTCCGCACAGCGGCCATCGTTGCTGCATCGATCGTGATAATTCGTCTGGCCGTTTTGGCTCTTGTCAAGGACAGAACACTATTCCTTCTCGTAGACGATATGATTTTCATCATCACCAATGGGCTGGCCGCTGCCTGCCTACTGTACGCAGCTCGACGCTCTATGGGGAAGTCCAGTAGCGCCTGGATGGTCTTGGCCGTTGCTCAAATTGCCAACACCCTAGGAGAGGCATTATGGACTGTGATTGAGGTAGGTCTCCATCAGAACCCTTTCCCTTCGCTGGCAGATCCAGGCTTCCTCATATTCTACCGACTAATGTTCTACCCGCTCTTCGCAGTTGGCGCCTTTCTCCAGCCCGATGTGCCGCTCACATCTCGTGAGCGGCTTAAAATCCTGCTCGATGCCGGGATCGTAATTATAGCAGCAATCTCGATATTTTGGGTCTTCCTAATCGCCCCTGTCATTGTCTCGAATGAAGCAATCAATCTAAGACTGGCTCTCTCTGTGGCTTATCCGGTCATGGATCTGGTTTTGTTCGTTGCCCTGATGGAGGTGCTCTCGAGAAAGCTCAGATCTCCTGGGGAGGGTCCTCTTTTCTTTCTGGTGCTCAGTATTGCAGTAACTATAATTACTGATGTCATCTTTAGCATCCAGATTAGAGACGGAATTTACGTCTCCGGCGGCCTCCTAGATACCGGCTGGCTGGTGAGCCACATGTTACTAGGGTTGGCCGGGGTGCTACAAGCTAGCCCTTCGCCCATTGATCGTTCAACAGCTTCAGCTTTGAGCGTCTTTCACAACAGGAGGAGTTTATGGGCTCCATACCTGCCCTACCTGGGGATAGGAGCGGCTGCTATCCTTCTCGTCTGGGGTTATGACCACTCTCTCCACGTTCCATTTTCTATCTTGGCAGGATCCATTTGTGTCTTTGTCGGGCTGATGGCAATCCGGCAGAAGATAACGTTAGATGATAACAACCAATTGCTGATAACAACACTCGCAGAGATCGAGCTGCGCAAGCAGGCAGAGGCATCTCTCCAAAAGGCCCATGACGAGCTGGATCTGAGGGTGAAAGAGAGGACCGCTGAGCTGGAGTCCAGGAACGAAGAAATGGAGCGATTCGTTTACACTGTTTCCCACGAACTGAGGTCTCCCCTCATCTCAGTTGGTGGCCTTGTGGGTTTCCTGGAAAAAGATCTAGAGAATAAAGATGCACAGCGAGTTGAGACTGACTTGAGGTTGATCGGGGACGCTCTTACCAGAATGGATCAACTTTTGGGCGAAACTCTGGAGCTGTCCCGAATTGGTCGCATTGTGAACCAGCCCGAAGCCGTCTCTTTTGATGAGATCGTCTCAGAGGCCCTGGATCAGACTGGAGCGAGTATCAAGGCTAGAGGTGTGAATATCTCTGTGGCCGATGGCCTGCCTCCAGTTCGTGTCGATAAGATGAGGGTCGTAGAGGTTTTGGTAAACCTGATAGAAAACAGTGCAAAGTATATGGGTGACCAGCCTGATCCACGCATAGAGATAGGTTACCAGTCCAATGAAGGACAGACAATTTTCTTCGTCAGGGACAACGGCATTGGAATAGATCCGAGCCAGCNNTCAATCGTAAGAGATCTCGACTCTAATATTACCAGACAGCGAATAGTACAGGAGCGCTTTGGTATATCGGCCAATTTGCTTATCGCAGCGTGAATCAGATATCAGAGGTGATAGGTTGTAGCTAAGGTATCGAGAATTTTCTTATAGAATATCGAATAAATGTGTGAAGCGGTGAAAGTGAATCCAGGCGAGAGGTTGTACTTCACAATGATTGAGGGATAAGCGAAGTAAAGTCTATTTGTTGACCTTCTCGTAGACGCCAGGCTCCGGCTGGAAGATCATGCCTCCATTGTCCGAGGCCCTCAGCTCCGAGATTATTCCTCATTGCTTGGCTTTCAGACAGATTCAATCGGGCCTGGATTTGGGCATAGATCTATCACTGGAATTTGATATGGCGGAGAGTCTAGCCTCCAGCTGAGCCTTTTGTGGAGGCATGACAAGAGCCATTTTTTCCTCTTATCCATTCAATACCAGTCCTTCGCATTCTCTTCATACCAATGGCTCAGGACTGGGAAATCGACGAAGATTCCTGGAACTCGCGACCGGATGTAACAGTAGTACCGGTTTCATCGGAGGTCGTTGTAGTCTGGCTGTTGGATATGGTGGAGGTTGTCTGACCGTTGGATGTGGTTGAGGTTAAGCCGTTCGATGTGTAAGAGTTCTGGCCATTGCCGCCAAGAACTGTTGGCTGGTTCTGTCCTGCAATCGGGACGGGAGGCATCGTCCCGGTTTCTGGTTGAGCCTGGGCAAACACGTCCACGACGACCACGTTGCTAGGCTGGTTATTCACCACGAAGTAGAGCGTGTGTCTTCCAAC
>PMNG01000184.1:0-4090 GCA_003162615.1 Methanothrix sp.
ATTTCTTTGGCTGGATAGATATGTTCTTGGGACCGTTGCCAAGTGAAACGATTTGGTTTATGAATATTAAGTTAAATATTTTGAAAATTTTATGGTTATTTTAAGAACCTCCAGAAATACATCTAAATACAATAAAACCTAATTTTTTGTGAGGTCTTTAGGGCAACATGTCAGAGCACGAACATAAGGNNCAGGTCCAAATCAGGTTAATCGTCTTCGAGATGGAAAAGCAGATGCTGGATGACCAGTTTGGCTTAGATCGACAGCAGCAGGAAAAGCTATTCGTGGACATAGTGACGCGAATTCTTAACGTGCCTGCCAGAGTTGTTTCGGAGCTACTATGAAAACAAATCGTTTGCGAGAGTTAATAAAAATAAGTTATTGAATTTTCTTCAGTTCGTGCAGTTTATTCACATTTTATTACTACAATCGTCTATATATAGGGTGACAATCTAACTTCCTTGGTGCATCTGTGATAAGAGGCCGGACTAAATTGAGATAGTTCTGTGATAAGTGGTTCGCTTGAATTGAGGTGCGGCGTTATGCCTGCTGAAATCGCGTAGAAGAGGTGAATGGATAGTTATGGACTTTTACATCGTTCTTTCATTGGCGACTGTATTAGGTCTGATCTGTTGGTGGTCATTTCTCGCTATCACCGCGCTCAGGGATGAATCATCTATTCAGCAAGATAAGGGTGTTCCCAGTCGAAGGTTTAGCCGATTGGCGAATTATTTGATCTCAACGGTCCACTCTTGGCGATAGGACTATTTTTCTGGCAAAGCGTTTGCGTCTTCTGTATCCAGGGTCCTTTGTCAAATCATTCCACAGCCTTCATAAACACCATCGTTCTATATTCAATCGGCCCGGGAAACCCCATGCTACCCCTTCAAGTTGTATGACCGTCTTCCGGGCTACACTAACCTTTGGGCTCTTTGCCTTCCATGTTCATCTTCATCTCAGGATGGATGCTCAGTCCCGGGCCATACCATCCACAGGCTTCATAAACTCGAACAGCTCTAATATCCAATTTGCCCGGAGGTCTCCATTTACTAGTTAATCCATATACCCGCTTCCTTCCGGGCTGTCAACTCTCTCTTTTAATGCTCATCCTCGGACCTGAATGGGCATCTTATCTCCCGGGAGATTGCCATCCACAGCCTTCATAAATATCTTCATTCTATATCCAATCGACCCGGAAGATCTCATTAACAACTCACACGTGCATGCATCAATTTCTTCTGGGTCATCCACACCACACGCCCTGGAATAGATCTCTTGCTCATGGTTATTATCCATTACAGAAAGAGATCATCGATTATAGGAAATTACAGAAAATAATTTTTATTGGTTTATGAAAATAGTGAATCCGCATCGTCTTACTGCTTACTGCATACCCAAGCGTTCTTTTATCGCTCGGACATCGGCCTGGACCTGTCTGAAATGAGTTGCATATCCGGGCTGGAGGTCCTCTCGCAGGCCCTTGATTTCTTCCAGGATTTGAGGAGTGACAGCGGTATTCTTTCGCACTTCATTCATGCCGTCTCTGATCTGCAACAAGACTGGAATTGCTTTGTTTAGCTGGATTGCTGAACAAATTTGAGCATAGCTCTCGGTCTTCATAACGTCGCTATCACAGTCCTCAAAGGCAATATTCGATACCTCGGCATGCTCGGGCTTCTCGGCTCCTACCATGGCCTTGAAGTCTGTGATTGCTTCTTCATCTCCTTCCACCAGGGCTATTACCTCCTGCTCCTTTCCGCTCATCTTGTTGCGGGCATGGAAGCCTTTGAGACCCATGTCTATGGCCGTGCTCATCAGGAAGTATCTGTAGCCCACATCATGCACTTTGGGACCGATAATCTTAATTTTCAGCTTCATTTTATCTTTGGTATGCACTCGCAAGCTATTTGGTTGTTTCCTCGATTGTGGCGATGGCATGCTTGAAGACAAGAAGCATCCCCTTCGTCGTAAGGAGAAGGATCTCATAAGGGTCGTAGCTCTCGATGATTCCTGTGGCTGGTTGGCCACCAGATGCCAGACGTATAACGACCTTCTCGCCCTTGAGCTTGGGGAGGAATTGCGTGGGCCTTGCTTCAAACGTAGGCATTTTTTTTCTTCGGTCATATTCTATCCTCTTTTCTAGAATTGTTGCCAGTTTTTAACTTTGACCTTCCTTCATCCTTTTTTGTACTTCATCATAGAGCTGTGGATAGGCTTCTTTGAGTGCTTGCTCTATTACTATCCTCAGTTCCGATCCCATTGAATAACGTGGTGTGGTGATCGCCTTGTATCTCAGCATGGCAGCGGCCAGCGGTGAGTAGACACCAAGTTTTGGTTTCTTGCAGGCTTCTTTGATCGCTTCCTCAAGAGCTGTACTGTCTAGACTCTTGACTATAGAATCTAGACTCTCGACTCTAGGATCCACATTCGTCGATTCGCCCAGTTGACCTTTAGACTCTTGAATATTGATTCTTGACTCTTCAGTCTCGACTATAGAGTCTAGACTATTGACTCTAGACTTCATGCCTTTCAGCAGGTGATCGAATCGGTCTCCAGGTCCTGGAGTCATAATATAACCTCTTTTGACAGCTCTTCATAGCTCCGAGCACCGGGCGATTGAGGCGCATGAAGACATATCGGCTTGCCATAGCTGGGTGCCTCGACCAGCTTGACGGTGTCGGGAATAACGACCTTGAACACGTCCTCTCCAAAAAGTTCTCGGACACTCTCTGCTATGCGTTTGCTGATAACCCTCGTTCTGTTGTGCATCGTCAGAAGATACCGACGCTTTGGCTTGTAGCCCATCCCTGCAATAACATCTAGGAGGTCTGTTAACTGTGCCAGTCCTTCCACGGCGAAGAACTGGGTTTGAATAGGCACTATGATTGTGTCTGAGGCGATGATTGCATTCATGGTCAAATTCCCTAATGAGGGTGGCGTGTCGATTACTGTATAGTCATAGCTATCCAGATTGGCTAGCTTCGTCCTCAAAATCTGCTCTCTGAAGGCCTGTTTTGTTAGTACCATCTCAGCTTCGCCTAGATCGTTGTTCGCAGGTGCGATATCCAAACCCTGGATCTCTGTATGTAGAATGATGTCGGAAAAATTATGTCGCCCCAGCATCACGTCATTCATAGTTTTGGTTATAGTGTTTTTGTCCATGCCAAGGTGGGTTGTGGAAGATCCCTGGGGATCAAGGTCTACTAATAGCACCGTCTTGCCTTTTAAGGTCAGGTAGGCAGCGAGATTAACAGCAGTTGTAGTCTTGCCGCATCCTCCTTTCTGATTTGCCAGTGTTATTACCCTCATAGAGTCTACCCTCTTGACTCTAGAGTCTAGACTCTATAGTTATACCTCTTTCGTTGTATGCCTTGATCGAAAACTATTTAGCTCGACAATTGACTACATAATATTCGGCGAAAGTCGATAAGAGTTTCCTTCCTCCTTTACCCGTCACGACTTTCCCGCCCTCTTATTCACCTTTGAGCCGAAACAATTTTTATATTGCACAGCATTGCCGACTGAAAGCACAGTCAAAAGATTTAAATACTATTACGAATACTCAATTATTATTCATATAAGGTGGTAAACGTTATCTCGTAACGGCTCGAGGTTTCTCCCTCATATATCCCTTCCTCTGAGCCGTCTACTTCTTTTGCTGTGATTTTCTAAATATGCAGTGTTCTTGGCAGAGACGATCTCCTCTTAGGATCGATCGCCTTCTTTATGATCTTGACCTTCTCCGGATTCCACATGTGCAGGTCCTCAAGCTAAACCAGGGGTCAAAGCCGAAACAAAGATTTATATACAAAAAAAGTAATTATTATTTATCAGGCGTTTATTAGCCAAGAACGTTCCCCTACAAAGAAAGCAAAACTCGGGAGGGATAAGAATAGCACGACCAAAGAAGAACATGGAACTACAGATCGGCAGAGCAGGACGAAACGCAATCGAACGTGAAGACATCGCGAGAGAATCTCTCCGATGGAAACGCCGAAAGCAAACTATTGAGAGATTTAGGGATGGTTAATGAAAGCAAGAATCTGTCCTCTCACCACCAATATTTCGAGAGGATAAACGGCTCAGAAGT
>PMNG01000184.1:4112-4266 GCA_003162615.1 Methanothrix sp.
GGCAGAAACATTTGTAATTAGTTTCTATGATATAGGACTAATGTGAGTGGTATCTCATCACAAGAGGCAGTGGGGGAGGAAGAAGACCAGAAGGAGGGACGCCTGGGAGCTGGCCAGGATGCCAAGACCCGAGACCAGAATTTTAAAGGCAGAT
>PMNG01000103.1 GCA_003162615.1 Methanothrix sp.
TTGTACTTCTTCGTCCTATAGTGCTCATGGGCGCTAAGGAACTCCGCATTTGCATCTTCATACATCGGATCGAATAGCATGCTCAGAGCTGGTCGGACAATTTCCTCATGGATAATCTGAGAGTCTACTCTCATCATCATTCCAGATTCATACTGATAGCCAACTCCATGCTCTCGGAACCGATGATTGAGTTCGGCGATTGCTTCGTCGGGAGATAGTTTGCGGTTTTCGTAACGGTATTTTTCCTGAAGTAGATGGTCATGGGCGCTTACCACTTACCAGAGAAGATGACCGTTGGGGTAACAAGTAGGAATATAGAAGTTGTCAAGGACCCTTGCCACATCAATCAGATCTTCTGGAGCGGGCCGGGGCAGATCTTCCAGCAACCTGGCCACCACATGCCCCCAGACTTCTTGGCAAGGTGAAAGACCGGGCCAATACAACCTTCTTAGCTGCCTGATGGGCAGCAAGCATGCCTACTCGTGGCGACCGGCCGTCTAGAATCCTCCGCCTGCTCAAGGTCCCTGACAGCCTGATTGAACCAGTCGGATGCACGATTGGGCACGATACCTGAATCTCCTACCTAATGCTGTACTTTCTAGGCAATAAAGTTACAGAGAGAGATAGACTATTTGTACATTAAGTCGCAAGTGATTGAGCAGTATTAATAGGCAACATAAAATAGAAAACTCCGAGAATTTGCAGGACTTGAACTGCCCTGCATTTTCTTTTCCGCGGTAGCGGACTATAAGTTTGATTGAAACAGATCGATTAAGGAATAATCAAATCATTTAGTATCTTCTGGGCGGCCTCGCTGGCCTGTGCTTCTGGTAGCACTCGCTGCAGTATACCGGTCTTGATCCGTCCGGCTTGAAGGGAACCTGGGTTTGCTTACCGCACTCTGAACAAGTTACGTCTGTCATCTCTCTTGGGCCTCTGTTGAAGCCTCCTCTGCTGCTTCCGTAATTTCCTTCCATTTATTTCACTATGCGTCGGTAGATGATATACTTTACGGTCTAATCCGGATCAGGCTTGATTGAGGTCGGGTCACCAATTGAGTCGATAGGTCGCATCTCTTATCCGTCCTTTGAGCATTAGGACTGCCTTCCTTGTGTGCTCGACGAAGATGTCAACAACGGCGTCGTTCTCGCCCAGGCCCTTTAGGATCACTTCTGTGCGGAATCCCTCTCGATCAAAGACGCTTCTCCAGGAATTGGCCGAGTCTCCAGCAAGATCCACTAGTGCATGACCTCCGGCCACCAGAAGGAACGGCATCAATATGACCTTCTTGACCCCGGACTTCTTTGTCTGCAATAGTACCTCATCGATTCCTGGAAAGCCCTCCAGCGTGCCCAGAAAGACGTTCTTTTGATTTTCTTTTAGAACTTTTGCCATCTGGGAGTAAACTCTGTTTGCCGAACGGCTTGTTCCATGGCCCATAAGAACATAAGCCACCTCCTCTGAAACCGCGAAACTTTCATTCTCATGATCTTGTCCTTCGATCTCGGAAGATTGGAATTCAGGCCGAAGGGCTTTAGAGACTTTCATGCAATCTTGCAAACTGGAAAGCAGAGGTGTTCCTATCTCAAGGTTCCCGAAACATGATTTTTCCCGAACGTTCTTTTGTACATGGACCGAGCTAGCCATGTGTTGGAACTCGCTGCCCGGGACAACATGGAGTGACTGAGCAACTACGTTTCTGCATCCCTGATTAAATAGCTCAGCCAGGGCAGTGAGAGGACTATGGAAGAAGATCCCTTGTTTTTCTGATAGCACTCGCCTTATGAAGTCTGATGTGAAGGCAAGCCGCACATCGGCACCTGGAAAAGCTTTGACATAGTCGGATCTGATCTTTTCGTAGGTTGCCCATGCTTGTGAGTTGAGGGAGCCGTAGGATACCAGAACAATCCCCATCTTTTCCTCAGGTGACATTCATGCTCCTGTCAATGACATCAAGAGAACACCAGTTAAGAATAAGCATACTTAAGACTCAAAGTCCTTTATCTTTTTGATATGATACGCCTATGAATTAATCTGTGATTTTGACTTGATCAAACAGGATGAAGTCGACTTTAATTTGGAAACAAAGTCTTAAATATCCTTGAATCTCAATTTAAACTGGCCATCTTGGAATAAGGTTTAATTCAATATCGAGGATTATCATTCTAATTTTTTAGATTGTTCTTCCTGCATCTTCTTCGCCTTGGTCTGAGTCTCGTCCATGACCCTCATGTGCCAGAGGATGGCCAAAAGCATACATCCCAAGGCCAGGCCTTGGATTAGGACCACTTTCAATCCAGAAAGAGCCCCAACGAAGGAGACTGCAAAGGCACCAAAGAAAGCAGCGCTCCATCCAACGGCCATTGACATTGTGGAGCTGAGAAATAAGTCATTTTTCCAATATTCTTTCGGCACAGATCTGCGAGCATACTGCCTGGTAAAGGGGTCACCAATTGCTATGGTTGCCCAGGATATGAGAGCCAATCCTCCATAGCTCATCGCAGCCGACCATCTGACAAAGCCTTCAAGGTCACTGTTACGGAGCGTGAAACTCGTGATTACAAGAAAGATGAAGAACGCGAAGCCGAAGACATCCAGTATTATGAAATCGCGCTTTAAGACCATTCTTACAAAGTTCGGAAGCAGCAAGGCCAACCCGATAACGGCGCCAGCCTTAAAGCCAAGAACGCTGGAGGACACAGCAAAGGCTATCCATGGTAGAAAGCCCATCAGAACGCTTCTGTCGATTTTTATCCCTCCATGATCTTCTTATTCCCGGCCATTCTTTATAAATTCTTTTAGTATTGGTCTCATATCAATTGCGCACCCTTTGCGAGTTTCGACATTTTCATCCTTCGAAGGATTCACCAATAATACAATAATTTCATCTGTGCTCTAAAGGATATCCTCTTCGCATCAGGATACAATTTCACGGAAATGGATTGTAGAATAGATAATGCCTTGTTTCGTCTCCTTGGCGCGAACCTCTGAATAAGGGAATTGCTCGTTTCAGTCAAAGCTATAAATCAGTAATGCAGTTCTCCAAACATGGCAATGGTCTCCATAATCTTATATGTCGTTCTGTTCCTGATCGCCTTCATGATCGCTCGAATAATCATGAAGATGATGCGCGGTTACTGACTTCCAGCGACAGGCTTAATATTTATGATATCGTAAATACTATTATCATGAGCCCCCAAGTACTGGCAACTGTCGGCGGAAGCGGGACCAGGCTATACCCTCTCACACTAAACCAGCCTAAACCGTTGGTTGAATTATGCGATACTGCCATAATAGCCGTCCTGTTCAGGCTGCTGGCAGTCCAGGGCTGCCGCCGATTCATTCTGGGAAGCAGAGGCGCGAACAACACACTGGAGCTATCCAACTACTTCAAGGCTGGGGAAGGTTTCTTCAAGCGGTTGGGCATCAGCGACCCGGACGGATTCTGTTACCAGCCCCAGTATGACGATAGAGGGAGCGCAGACTCTCTTCGGTATAACATCAACTACTTCGACATAAACGACGATATTCTTGTTGTCTCTGGGGACAACCTGATCGATATCGATCTTAAAAAGTTCATCGAGTTCCATCACCAGCATAAGCCTGTCCTTACTGTAGCAGTAAAGCAGATGGAGCCAGGAGAGAACGTCTCCCAGTACGGAGTTGCAGATATCGATTATGACCTCCGCATAAAACGCTTTGTCGAGAAGCCTAAGAACGGCACCGAGCCGTCCAGGATGATCAACACCGCATTTTATCTATTCTCGCCGGAGATCCGAAAAGTGCTGCACGATATGGGCGATGCGGCAAGGGACATCGGTGGTGATCTGATTCCATACTTGACCGAGCACGGATACGATGTCTACGGCTATCCCATCAATGGCTACTGGATTGACATAGGCACTCCTGAACGGTTGCACCAGGCGGCCATGGACGTCCTTGCCAGCAAAGTAAAGCATTTCAATCTTCGCCATGAGTATAAGCCCCATCAATGGATACATCCCAGCACTCTTGCCAAGATACAGAAGGATCTGGACATAGGAGAAATAGAGCTTCGAGGCAACGTATCCATCGGCAGAAACTGCCGCATCGAGCGTGGCACTGTCATAGAGGACTCCCACATCGGCCACACTAGTATGATCGAGAGGGACGTGGAGATCAGAAAGAGCATGGTAATGAGCTTCTCCAACATCAAGCGTGGCGTGATCGTAAACAAGACAATCGTCGGAAGGCATTCCACCATCGGGACCAACTGCGTGCTGGACGCAGATCAGCCCCACGCCAACGGCAGGATACCAGTAATCGGAGAGGATGTGATTCTACCGGCTGAATCCACAGTGCTGCCTGGGACAAGGGTTGCACCGCTGAAGTACAGCCATAGAGTCCTTGCTACGGGAAGGTTCGTCGAGCTAGGAATTGACGATAGGAATATCTATTTCACAGAAAAGATTCGCTGAGGGCGGGCTAATTGTAGCGCTACCAGTAGCGCTCCCAGCCGCCGTTTGCCTTTCTGATCTTGAACTTCTTATCGTTCTCTAACAAGAATCTGTTGAGATCCTGTGCATCCCTGAAGAAACGCTTATCCCTAAGGTTGTTGTAGATATCCTCGGATGTAAAGCCCTTGAGGTTCCCTCGGCCATAAACTATCCGTTCTATTGTATAATAGAGATCGTCAAACTTTCTCATTGGATAGGTAATCTCCGTGAATCTCATCTGCGCCACCTACTAGCCTTCAATTGCTTCTCCAGTTAAGAATCTTTCGTTTGATGAGAAAAGATTTTCACCGGTCAGGTTTACCCTATTTGATGAATCTCGATCTACTTCACTCCAAAATATTGTCGTGCCAGCTTTGCGATCTCGCTCTCGGCAGGACCAAGGCCGTCCCTGGCGAGGGCCCCTGTCCTGCAGGGATCATGCTTGTGGGGGAGGCTCCCGGAGCCGAGGAAGACGTAACCGGTCGGCCCTTCGTGGGCAGGGCTGGTCGCTTGTTAGATCGATCATTGGGTCTTGCGGGGATCAATAGGTCAGAGGTTTTCATAACCAGCGTGGTTAAATGCCGCCCGCCACTCAACAGAAAACCCAAGAGCATCGAGATAGAATCATGTCACCATTACCTGCAATCTCAGATCGATCTGGTTCACCCAAGAGTCGTCGGACTGATGGGAAATGTGGCAGTAGGGGCGCTGCTGAATCTTCAGGGTGTAACCACTCTTCGTGGTCAGGTCCTACAAGGTCGGTTTCTGGTCACATTTCATCCGGCAGCGGTCCTCAGGAATAATAACCTTCAGGAAGCCTTTGTCTCCGACCTGAAAAAAATCAAGGAAATGGGATCTGGCGACCAATAGCTTTTTCCTTTTGAGCCAGCAGGAGACATAGTTAGATCATAATTTCCGTTGATCCGTATGATGAGTTAATAGTTAGCAACTGCGTCGCCAAAACCATAATCTCATTTTTTATAGACCTAGACTAAATCACCACGAAGGTATCACCCTTGTACAGCCTGACATACGACCTCTGGAACATCATAGTCGATGAGGCAGCGGATGCCTATTCTCCACTCTTCGAGGAAATGCAACGAACCGCGGACAGTATCGGTCTTTCTAAGTCCTTGGTGGACAAGCTCAAACAGGAGGGCGCGATGGATGTTGTGGACGAAACCAGGCATTTTCTGCTAGCTATAGAGCTTTACGATGACGGGATTGGAGGCTTCAAGATATCCTTAATGATCTCTGAGAGCCCGGATGCCTTCGAGGAGATAAAAGAGCGGGCAGCGGCAGCCCATGATGTCACCTTCGAGGACGTCAGAAACTTCGAGGTAGAGCATGGAATGAACATGGCCGAGGAGATATTGGACCGGATTGAAGAGAGGTACTCGGTCAACGCCGAAGAGACCGGCGAGGGCATTGTTTTTGAGCTGGTGGTCTTCGACAGCGAGAATCTCGATAGTAACAATCTTATGGGGAATGGAGTTTGGGGAGTGAATAGCTGAAGGGTTCAAACTGCTTGTTTGCACTTGAACAGCTTTTTAACCCAAACTCAAGCTTAACCGTCTCACACGAAGTAAAATCCCAGTTGATCTGCGCAGACCCCAGCTTGCATCTCAATATTCGAAATCTGAACACTGCCCTTTGCGGAACCTGTAGATGAAGTAATTTCCGAAGGATATTTCCTTTCCATCCTCTGATAGGAACTGGCCTCTATCTAAACCCGCCACAGCAGCACCGATCAGCTCTTCAAGGTCACCGCACTTTTTCACTACGCTCAAGATGGCTTCGTTCAGAATGTCGGTTTCAATATCCTCGTCCATTATCTGGCACAACCTGTCCACCATATGAGCATCGTCAGAAGATAGCTTGGCAGTCTTTCCTATGAATGCAGAATCGAGTTCTGATAGGTTGTTCTCGAAGTATCCGCGTATGCCTAGATCGACCTCCTCGTCGGTTCCAACCACGTAGATCGCTTTTTGTGCCTGGAACGTGGCCAAATCGTTGAGCCTTGCAGAACAAGCCAATATTTCCGTCGGATCGATCTTAAGGTAGTCTGCCAGTGCCTGCTTTTTGCTTTCAAGATCCATATCCATCTTTATTTCATTCTCTGTGTCGTTCAACGTGATCGCCTCTGTGGGTTGGATGCGGCCTTAAGTTCTTAGCCCCAGGCCAATCTTTAACTTACAATTAATGCTACACGTTGATTAATGTAATTAACCCTCCTTTCGATTAGTTTTCCCACTTTTTCTTGATGTGCACAAGGTAGCGATAATAAAATAGACCTAATTTCTTTATTTAAGCGAACCTGAAAGCTCATAGACCGAGTTCAGCCTTAAGGTCATCCCAGTTTATGCCACACTTGCGGGTCTCTGCCGCTAATTTATCCAGTTCTTTTATCTCAGAAGCATCCAATTCTATTTCCTCGATTGGGGATTTCTTGATGACTGCCTTGTCTTTTGCTCCGGCCATGATAGGTATTCCTTGCTGTTAGGCTATAATGATTACTAAAAGGGCTTATTTGGCGTGCATACCGCAGCTAGGGATATGATCCTGCCAGGCCTCGACATCTCGGCTCATCCTTGCTGCCTTATACAGGCTGCTCGATGCCTTCTTTGCCATGTATCCGCTATTTGACGTACTGACTTAAAAAATGTTGGGATCATCGCCGCCATGCACACCCGCTCGATTGATAGCGGTAGCACCCTAGCGGCTCTCCATCGCTTGCGGTTACTTGAGCATGTAGGGCTGCCCCAGGCTGCAAATTGCTCTATAACCAGGACATACCCAGGATGGACTGTTAGTCCACTGCTCCAGCCCGGCAGACAAGCGGCATCCACGGCTGCCAATCAGGATAAAGAAGAATGGCCAAGGAGGCCATTACTTCCCCCTATATTCTCTTTCAAGGCTGCGTTTGCTGATCTGAGTTCCGGCAGGATCTCGGCAATATTCTTATCCCTGTACGCTGATCTACCAACTGTACCCGGTTTTAATCTTCTGCAGGAGGATCTTCATAGGCTGCTCGTTCTTGTGGACAACCTCTTTGGTTTCCATTTATACCACCTCATCTGCCAGGATCTCGCTTGCAATCATAATGCAATGCTCAGGATTGCTCTTCTTGTGAGCCTTCGTCGCCTGCTCCATGTCATCTCCGCAAGAAGACTCGGCGATCTGACCACAAGACATGCAATAGGCTTGCCAGGTTGACTGCTTTGCCTTAGCAACTGGAACATCTTCAAGGACGGCAAGATTACCGCCCTCACATCCTACAGACTGGCATCCTACATATCGAGCCAGATCGTAGGCTTGTGACTTGGTAAGTCCTTTTTCAGTCCAGCCGCATTTATTGCAGACTACTTGCATCTTCAAGCCTCCATTCTCTGCAGCTCTATCTGATGCTCTATGCGAATCTGATCATGCCCAGACCACCTTTGCATTGAATCGACCTGAAAGAGCAGCTCGCAAATCATTGGCTTTTGCATTCTGCAGATTGTCCACAGATTATCGATTATCTTCGGGTCGTTCTTGCGCTGTGGGTTTAGGACCACTAAGGGGCGCGTCTCTTCAAGGATTCCCTCAAGCTCATCCATGCCTGCCAGTTCTAAAGGTCTAAGCTTTACGATTTCAACGCTTTGCGTTGAAGGGCTTCTGCCCTCAAAAAGTGTTCTTCCAGACATTGTGTTTTCACCAAGAGCCTCTTTGTGACTGAAGTATTTAAATCTAATGGCATACAATACCATTTAGAACCATTAGAAATACTAAAGTACTTAAGCAATGGTCTATAATGGTACTATATGCGCGAGATAACCACAGAACTAAAAATAGACAAGTCTGGCAGAATCGTTATCCCTGAGATTTATAGGCGGGAATTGAGCATCCAACCCGGCCAGTTAGTAAAAATAACAATCAGCAACCCACTTGAGAAAGAGAATTAGGCAGGGTAGAACCCTGCCGGCATAGGTCGGTGAAAACACAATGCCAAATGATAGTATCTCTCGCAAGATAAGATCTTAACGATTAGATTCACCTTAATTTCAAAGTAAAGTTTACTTAGTAATTATAAGCAATGAATGTAATTAACGCCCATTGGTAGTCAATGAAGCGTTGACCTTCGACCAACGTCTCTGAAATGGACAGACCAACCTATTTCTACCTTCAGGGCGTTTCTCAATCTATGGAGATTCGCAACTCGGAGTTCAGATTCCCCATGACCCGTCCAAATTTCATAGCAAAAGTTATGCACACAGATCTAGGGTGTAAGGCTAGGAAGAAATAATGATGTAAGGATTGAGATTAATGATCGAAAACCGCGCACAGCTAATGGAAGCTCTGAATTATATTGGCTCCAAAATTGAAAACCCAGTAAACGCATACCTGATCGGCGGTGCGGCCATGATGTGGCATAACCTCAAAGACGCAACAAAGGATGTGGATATAGTCACATCGTACGAAGCGGCGAACGACATAGTGTCCGCGCTCAGGCTGCACGGAAAGGTCGAGTACAAAGAAGGTGTTGCAGGCGTCACGTTTCTTCGCATCATGCTGCCACGCAAGAACCTCGTCGTCCAGATCTTCATCCAATCCATATATTCCACTGAAGACTATCAGCGTCTGGAAGCTGCGGAATGTGAGGTGCTGACGTACGGGAAACTGACCTACAAAATTCCTGACGTTAAAACGCTTGTGGCGTTGAAGGACATTCAAATGCATGCTCTATACAACGAATACCAGAGTTTGAAAGAAAGCCGTTCGGCTGGTTAGACTCTTAGGAATTGCAGTCATCATTTGCGCAGAAGAAGTCTATTTATTGCTTTCATTTTCAATATCTCAACCAAAGGTTTAGCATCGTTGGCTCCCACAATCATTATTCGCTTACTCATCGAAATACCTCTTGCTGATTGTCTGAGTCTTTCATGATGAATTTATCTGCGAAATTCAAGCTTATAAAATACATATTCATAGATCTATCGTTTTAAATGGCGTTTCAAATCCGGTGACATGACAGCCCACAGCTCAGGAAACTCATATTCGATATTCCCTAGCACCTTCGGAGCCTCTTTGTATACAGAATCATGGTGGTCTACATATAGAAATATAATATTATATTCTATAATCATATAGACTATAACAAAATGATCAGCAACGTGTGATCCACGAGTATATTTTAAGTTGCCTGTTTTGGGTTTGCCTATTGTTGTTGGATTTGCCACGATTTGTCTGATTTTATCATCTATTTTTGACTGTAATGGTTTATTCTTCTTGATTAAACGCCTGTATTGATCTCTAAATTCTAGTGTACGCCTGATTTTAAAAGGCATAGAAAAGGGGTTTACTCTGGATTGTGCAGATCTTCCAGGAGATCATCAACATTATCGAAGGTCTTCACTAAGCCCGCGTTGTACTGCTTCATGCTTCGTACCATCCCAGCCTTAAACTCTGGAAGTGCGGCTTCTTCCTTAGTGATGCCCGATATCATGATCTCTTCCTTAGCAACCTCTGAACAAACCATTCACAATCACCGGAATCTAACGCTGGCATTCATATGCGTCGATGATATTTATACATATCTAAGTCATTATGCTGTCAATGCTATCGTTTTCAATTGACGTTTGACAAAAGATGAAATCCGACTTCGTACTTTCCCATACGACCTTCATGTCTTGCAGTTATACAATAAGTACATACAACATACTCCTAACTCAAGCACGATCTATGCTATATGCAGATTTCGAAAAACAAGCCACTGCATATCGTTTAATTTTATAAGCCGTATCTTATGGACATGTTTCGACACTCGTAATGTGTTTACCTTTACGCTCCGGTTCCTACAGCATCAAAACCGCATGCAATGACACAATTGACCAATATCAGCAACCCCTGCAGAATGTGTTCAGTTTGGTTACTTGATACTATCATCGACCTTTATAAAAAACTTGATAGCTGGCTTAGTGCTGACGAGGATGAAGCCCATGCTGAAGAATATGAAAGAGATAGAGAAATTGTCAAGCGATTTAAAGAAAAGTGGGGACACCTGTCTAAAAAAACTGAATAGCCCGCTCTCTGGTGGCTCACTTCAAATTAAGATCAGATCCTGTAGCCAACAATCTATTTCTACCACGAGGGCAATTTCGGCGCATGGAGATTCGCGACTCGGAGTTCAAATCCTGCATCCGCAAATACAACGATGTTCTATACCTTTGCCATAAGAACGCCGATCCCGATGCCATAGGAAGCGGTTTTGCTCTCCAGCAGGCCTTCGGCGGATCCCTTGGCGTTGCAGAAGACTTGAGCAGGACTGGCAGCACCCTCTCCAAGGCCATAGGCGCTGAGATCATACTGAACCCCAGGGTCGAGAACTACGATTTCGTGGTCGTCGTCGACGCCTCTGTTCGGCTTCAGCTAGGAGCGGTCCGGCTGAAGAACTATGCAGTAGTCGATCACCACCTGGACGACGGGCTACTGGCGAGTGCAGAGTTCCACATCCAGAGGCCATCAAGCTCGACCGCAGAGATCGTGTGGAGCATCATAAGAGGGAGCAATATTGTGCCTACCAGGGAGATGGTCTTGGGCCTGCTGGTGGGGATGATCTCAGACTCAGGAAGGTTCAGACGAGCAAACCCCCAGTCTTTCAGAACTGCGGCGGAGCTTCTGGAAACGGGCATGGCCGAGTACGATGAAGCTGTGGCTGTGCTGTCCAGGATGCCTACTGAGATATCTCAGAGGATTGCAGTCCTGAAGGCTGCGTCCAGGGCGGAAGTAGTACGTCAGGACGACTGGCTGATCGTCACAACGGAAATAAACGCTTTCGAGGGCTCGGCCGCCATGGGCCTGGTGGACATCGGAGCCGATGTGGCTCTGGCCGCAGGAAAGCACGGCAGCTCCGCACGGGTCAGCGGCAGGGCCAACAGGGAAGCAGCCAGGGCGGGACTGGACCTGGCTGGAGTGATGCGCCAAGTGGCTAAAGCCCATGGAGGCGAAGGTGGAGGCCACCGTGCGGCTGCAGCAATGGAGGCAGGCGGAGAGCCTGCGGAACTCCTGGACGAGTGTAGAAAAAAGGTAGCCGAGATCCTCCAACCAAGGCAAGCTTAAGCTTTTCTATACCTTTCGGCGGCCTTCTTCAGGGCCTCGATACCGGGTAGGGGATCGCCCGACAGGTACGTAATGCTGGCTCCGCCGCCAATGCTCACATGGGAGAACTTTGGCTCAAGGCCAAGCTTCTCAATGGCAGCTACAGTGTGACCTCCGCCGGCTATTGAGTAGCCCGACTCTGTAGCAGCCTTGAGTAGCTCTGTAGTGCCCAGCTTGAACAACTCGTTCTCGAAGATGCCGGTGGGCCCGTTCAGCACTGCAACCTTGGACTCTCTTAGCGCCTTGGAGAACTCGACAATGGTCTCTAGACCGATATCCGCTATAGGCAGGTCTGGTGGAATCTTGTTTACGCTGACCTCGATTCTCTCCCCATTCTTGTTCAGAGCTACGTCCTTTGGAAGAGCAATCTTGTCGGGGTACTCTTTCAGAAGCTTGGCAGCAATGGGGATCTGATCGAGATACTCCTGGTCTTCGACAAACTTCCGGTTGGCCTCACCCACGTCCAGTCCAGAAGCCATCATGAAGACGGTGGCCACAACCCCTGAGGTCAGAACTCTGTCTGCTCCGCCTCGGCTCAGCACGTTCTGGGTGACTTTGATGGAGTCATCCGCCTTTGTACCTCCCAGTGCGAAGACCGTTGGATGCTCGTGACCCTTTAGGCCCTTGTCCAGCGCTGTGATTTCCTTGTCCATCAGAATGCCGGCGACGCTCGGGAGCAACTCAGTAAAGCCCACAACGGACAGATGAGACCTGTGGGATACGGCAAAAGCATCGTTGATGAACAGGTCGAAGAGGGGTGCCAACCGCTTTACCATGTGGCTCTTGGCGTGGTCTGCAGGGGATCTGTTCATGTTCTCTTCGGCGTAGAACCGGGTGTTCTCCAGGAGGAGAACCTCTCCTGGCACCAGCGATTTGATCATGTCGAGCGCATGGGAGCCGAAGATGTCATCTACATAGGTTACCTCTCTGCGTAGGAGCTTGGTGGCCAGCTTCGCATGGGCCTCCATTGTAGTGAAGTCCTTCTTACCCGCCCTGCTCTGATGGGCCATGAGGACCACTTGGCAGTCCTCTAAGGCCCGCAGAGTCTCCAGGTGGCTCTTTATCCGCTTGTCGTCAAGAATATTTCCGGCAGGGTCCATCGGTGAGTTGAAGTCAACCCTCACCAGGACCCTTTTGTTATCGAGTGTGATATCATCCATTACGAGATAATCTTTCAACTCGCGTTTCCCTCCCAGGTATGGTGTGATAAATGTTGACATAAGAGCTATATAGCCGTTGCTAATTTCACAAATGGAATAAAAAATTGATATCGTCCTAA
Organism: Methanothrix sp.; assembly: GCA_003162615.1. Classification (GTDB taxonomy): domain Archaea; phylum Halobacteriota; class Methanosarcinia; order Methanotrichales; family Methanotrichaceae; genus Fen-7. Next base: position 12,892 of record PMNG01000103.1, read on the forward strand.
TGCGTTGAAGTTCGGGTTCGTGCAGATCGGTGGAGAATATGAGGTGATGGTATGGAATCGAAACCTCAGTTAAAAATTGATGCCGGGGACATTCTGGCGAAGATCGAGAAGGGGGAGGGTATAGACTACTCTAACGTAATGGTTGAAGGTGGTTTAGATCTGAGCGGGCTCGACTTGAAGAAAGATGAAGAAGGAAAACATGTCGTAGCTTCCCAAATAAGAATAAGAAATTCAATAATTCAAGGAATTGTGAAATTTGACAACGCAATTTTTGAAAGAGTAGTAGACCTCGAGGGCACAACGCTCATGCTTGCAGGATTCAGATTCGCTAAGTTCTGCAAGTATGCAGGGTTTGAGGATACAACATTCAGCGGATATGCTGCCTTCGAACATGTTGAATTCTTGGGAGAGGCGAATTTCTCGAATGCCCAGTTTTCAGATGAAGCTGATGCTAGTTTTCGTGAGGCGAAATTCAGAGATAATGCTTTCTTCTGGAGTATACGTGGCAAAAAAATAACGTTTACCGGAGATGCGGATTTCCAGCATGTACAGTTCTATAAATTGGCCACGTTCCATCGATCTAAGTTCCTTAAAAAGGCAAACTTTGCGTTTAGTAGGTTCAATGGCGAAGATGCCATTTTCATGAACGCTCAATTCGAAGGCACAGCCTATCTTTCGCTGACCATCTCTACTTCAGCACAATGATCTTCGCCACCAAGACCCAGGTTAAATGGTACCCGGCGGGTGTTTATCGATATCTGCTGTGGTGGAATCCATCCTTGGCTGGCTACTGATGGCCCTGTTCCTGGTGACTCTTGGCAGAACCATGATACGATAGCCCTGTGGTGGCAACGATACCTTGTCCGAATGTCCTAGATAAAGAAGGTAATATCCAAAATGTGCAAATCACGGCGAATGTCGAGAAAACTCCTTATACTGGGGTTGTAAATCTGCTCGATAGATAATAGTTTGCATAATAAAGAATGCTCGATCGAATAGAGGTAGGATGTCAAGGCTAATTCTGATATTGGTGGCAGCGCTGCTTTTTGCAGGGGCTGCCAATGGAGCTGATTGGGGGAAGGAGCGGCCTATAGCCATAGTAGCCGGGTCCGAACAGGAGCAGCCGGCGATCGATGGCCACATCGTAGCCTGGGCCGACAATCGCAGCGGTAACTACGACATATTCATGTACGACCTAGAGACCGGCCTGGAGAGATGGGTCTGCGTCAATCCCTTCATTCAGGTGCATCCTTCGGTCTCAGGGGAGCGCATAGTTTGGCAGGACATGCGTTCTGGAAAGGCTGACATATACATGTACGACGCCGTTAGCAGGACGGAGAGCGTAGTGGCCAACGGGAAAGGCAACAAGACTCAACCTTCCATAAGCGGCGATAGTGTTGTATGGGCTGACGACCGAAATGGTAAATCCAACATCTACATGTACGATCTGGCGACCAAGAAGGAGACCCGCATCTCTTCAGGGCCAAAGGATCAGCTTGCACCAAGGATAAGCGGAGACAAAATCGTCTGGATGGACCAGCGGTCTGGACGCTGGAACATTTACATGTACGATGCTTCCAGCGGCACAGAGACGCCTTTATCTGCCAGCCCGACTGACCAGTCGTTTCCGTCCATCAATGGCAACACTGTGGCATGGTCCGACAATAGCTCCGGGCATCCTAATATCGCCATCTATGATCTTTCTAATAAGAGCCTCAACCACCTGACCAAGCCAGGCTCCCAGACAACGCCAGCGGTCTACGGAGACTACGTGGCCTACGAAAACAACGGCACCGAAGTATGGCTTTATGACATCAATACCAAAAAGGATTTTAAGATAGTCACAGGGTCCATAGAGCTCGAACCGGCAATAGGCGAACGTGGGGTTGTGTGGACCGACTTCAGGAGAGGCCCAAAGGATCCTGATATCTATATGTACGACTTCAAGATACTATCGGATGCACAAATAACCTCTGGACCCTACAACCACACAAATCCGTCCATCTCCGAGGACAACATCGTCTGGACGGACAACCGGAACAAGCATTACAACGTCTATCTCTACAACACAACAACCCTCAAAGAGAGGAACATAACCAACGACAACATAGACCACAGCAGCCCTGACGTGAGCGGCAACAACGTTATCTACACAGATAAGCGAAACGGCAATCTGGACATCTTTCTCTACGATCTGTCTACCGGAAAAGAGAAGCAGATATCCAAAGACAAGTCTGATCAGAGGTACTCCATGATCGACGGCAACCATGTGGTCTGGATCGACAGTCGGACTGGAGATGATCAAGTTTATCTTTACGACATAAACAAAGGTTCAGAGAGGCAGATAACTACCCAGAAAGGTGGGAAGCTCTCCCCAGTGATCAGCGGAAACATCATCGTCTGGGCAGACAAGAGATCAGGCCAATGGCAGATATATGGATTTAACTTGACTTCCAACTCCGAGAGCCCAATATCTCCTGTCCACGCTAATCAGATCGAGCCGTGGATCTACAAAGACACGATAGTCTGGGCCGATGGCAGGAACGTCGATAGAAACGACAAGAACGCTCGCAACTGGGATATCTATTCGTACAACCTGACCACCAAGAAAGAGCGGTCGGTGGTTACCGATGCGGCCAATCAGGGCTATCCTTGTGTTTTCGGCAATTATGTGGCCTGGCTAGATGAGCGTGGAGGAGACCCTGATATCTATCTTTACGATCTAGTTAAGGCACAAGAAGTGCCTATAGCCACTCGGCCTTTTTCACAGACTCCGAACGACGGAAAGGGGGACCCCTACAAAACAAAGCCTACCGCGTCCTCAAAGATCCTGAGCAATGATAAAATAGTATGGATCGACGACATTCAAGGCTATCCTCAGATAATGATGAGGTACGTCATCGCTGATCCGCTGCTTCTCTTGCAGACAGACTTCCCCAGCACCAACGGAAGCCTGATGGTGTGGAGCGACAACCGCCGTGGCAACTGGAACATCTACGGATTCGATTTCTTCAATAGATCGGAGATGCCCATCAGCCGTTCGGATGCTGACCAGCTCTACCCCAAGGCATCAGGCGACAAGGTCGTGTGGTCCGATTACCGAAACGGTCACCCTGAGATCTACATGAAGAGCCTGACAACTGGCAAGGAGTCGGCGTTGTCTCCCGGCAAGGGAGACCAATTGTGGCCGTCCATATCTGGAGACAGAGTAGTCTGGATGGACAACTCCTCTGGAAAATGGCAAATCATCTTGTGCGACCCTAAAAAGAACGCGACACAACCGCTGAAAGCGAGCCCCGGCCAGCAGATGTACCCAGTAATCAGCGGGAATCTGGTGGTATGGCAGGACAATCGCAACGGCGACTGGGACATCTATGCCTACAATCTCAAGAACAGCTCGGAGACAAAGCTGACCGGTCCTGGTGATCAGGTTTACCCGGATGTATCAGGGAACATCATAGCCTGGGAAGACAAGAAGACCGGGGACATCTCCTATTACATGTGGGATAAGAAGTGGGGAAGGACCTATCCCCGACCGGGAGTTCAGACCAGTCCGGTAGTCTCCGGAAAGTACATCTCTTATGTGGATAACTCCGCACAAGGCTCGTCCATACGCAAGCTGGACACGAGCACCTGGAAGGACACTCTAGTGGCCGACGGACCAGGCCAGGTTAAGCCCAGCATGGACAAGAAGTTAGTATGGCTCGATTCCCTGACTGGCAAGCCTAGGTATCAGTCCTTGGACTCTGGCCAGATAAGCATAATCTGTAAGGCTCCAGGCGATAAGAGCCATCCCTCCGTTGGAGGCAACGACCAGGTGGGCTACTACGCGACCTGGATGGACAACCGAAGCGGTCAGCCGGAAGTATACGTCTACAGCCTAGGTCAGGAGATTGAGTTGCCCCTGGCTGCAGGGCCGTATTATAACATGTACCCGGCTATCTCCGGCACGGTAATAGCGTGGATGGCTCAGACTCCGGACAAAGCGGATCCGTCCAAGAGGGCCTGGGCCATAAGGACCTTCGACACCTCCAATGACAACCGTTCGGAGCTGGTATCGGCGCTGAACTCGCCGTCGGCAGTATCCATTAGCGACACTTATCTGACATGGGCCGATACTTTTGCCGACTTCGGATGGTCGGTCTACAAGAAGCTCCTCTTTGGGGTGGAGACCAGGGAGGCCATACCCCCTGCTGGAATTAACCCCCGGGCAGGAAAGAATATAGTGGTCTTCCAGGAGAAGGATAAGAACAGCGGAAACTGGAACGTGTTTCTGTGGAACGGTCAGGATAGAACTCAGCTCACCCAAGGCTCGGGAGATCATATCAACCCTGCCTCAGACGGCAACATGGTGGTCTGGCAGGACAACCGAAACGGCAACTGGGATATATACGCCTACGATCTCAACACGAGCAAGGAGATACGGATAACCAAAGGTCCTGCAGAACACACAAATCCTGACGTGGAGAACGGAGTGATCGTCTGGCAGGATAAGCGCAACGGCAACTGGGACATATACGCCTATGATCTAAACACGAAAAAAGAGAAGATCATCTGTAAGGCTCCAGGAGATCAGACAGAACCTCGGATAGGTGCTGGAAAGATCGTCTGGACGGACAACCGGAGCGGGAACAAGGACATCTATATCTACGAGAACTATGTGTCTTAAAGAACGAGGCGGCATACAGCCGTCTCAGCCCTTTTTTGTCTCTTTTTTGTCCGAAAATTTCGTGAGGATATCGAGCTGCCGCGAGGCAAAGTTTATTAAAGCCGAACACATTAGGAGGGCACTTAAGAACATTGGGGCTATTCATGGAACTTGAAAATCTTAGATTTGGCACAGAGCTGCTCAAGCGCGGCTTCGCCAAGATGCAGAAGGGCGGTGTCATCATGGACGTCACCACCCCCGAACAGGCGGTTATCGCCGAGGAAGCTGGTGCGGTGGCTGTGATGGCACTTCACGCCGTCCCGGCTGACATAAGAAAGATGGGCGGGGTGGCCAGGATGGCCGACCCGGTCATAATTGAGGAGATCATAAACGCTGTAACTATACCAGTCATGGCCAAGGCCAGGATAGGACACTTTGTGGAAGCCCAGATCCTGGAAGCTCTAGGCGTGGACATGGTGGACGAGTCGGAGGTGCTGACTCCGGCGGACCAGTTCCACATAGATAAGACCAAGTTCACAATACCCTTCGTCTGCGGAGCCAGGAACCTTGGCGAGGCCCTTCGGCGCATAGCCGAAGGAGCTGCCATGATTAGGACCAAGGGTGAGGCAGGCACGGGCGATGTGAGCCAGGCTGTGTTGCACATGAGAATGATCTTGGGCCAGATAAAGAGCCTGAAAGGCATGGACGAACAGCAACTCATGAAGGTAGCCAGGGATATTGAGGCTAACTGTGATCTTGTGACGGAGTGCGCAAGGCTGCAAAGGTTGTCCGTAGTGAACTTCGCCGCTGGTGGCGTGGCCACACCAGCAGACGCAGCACTGATGATGCAGCTTGGAGCCGATGGCGTTTTCGTAGGTTCGGGGATCTTTAAGTCTGAAAACCCCCAGGCCATGGCATCGGCCATAGTCCAAGCGGTGCACAACTTCGACAACCCACAGCTTCTAGCCCAGGTGTCAAAGGGCCTTGGTGCCGCTATGAAAGGGATGGACGCCAGCACAATACCTGAAGGCGAGATCCTCCAGTCCAGGGGCTGGTAGAGTTTAAAATTGGTGTGATTGCCCTTCAAGGGGACGTCTCAGAGCACGTAGGCGCTATGGAAAGGGCCCTGTGCGGCCGGGGTTCAGCAGTCCAGGTTAGGCGGGCCGGAATAGTCCCCGACTGCAATGGCCTGGTACTTCCGGGGGGCGAGAGCACAACCCTATCCCGCCAGCTAGCCACGACTGGGATCGACCAGGAGATAAAAAGGGCAGCGGCATCTGGGGTTCCGGTGCTGGCGACATGTGCCGGCCTTGTGCTGGTTTCCCGTATAATTCAGGGAGACACCAAGGTCCATCCTCTAGGGCTGATGGATACGACCATAGGAAGAAATGTCTTCGGCTCCCAGAGGGAGTCCTTTGAATCTGACCTAGAGGTTGAAGGGTTCGACCGGCCCTTCCGGGCCGTCTTCATCCGGGCCCCCGCCATAGTGAGCGTTGGAAAAGGCGTTCAAGTACTGGCAAGGGTGGGAGAAAATACCGTAGCTGCTCGGGAGAAGAATGTGCTTTGCCTCGCTTTCCACCCAGAGCTGACCGAGGATTTGAGGTTCCATCAGATGTTCCTGGATACTGTAGGAGTGAAGTGATATGTTCTCCGATGAGGGACTGGTTACCAAGAGCTTTGAGGATATGCGACTGGAGATAGAAAGCCTACGCGGTGAGGCTGCCAAGCTTAGAGTCGAGCACGATGCAGCTCTTCAGAGGATTGAGGAGCTGCGCGGAGAGTCGGTTGATACAAGGCAATCGGATCCGGAAAAAGCAGAGCTGATCTGGCTGGAGGCTGAGCGTCTCTGTGAGGAGAGTAAAGAGCTGCTTAGAAAGTCGGTCGAGAATACGCTCCGGGCCGGAGAGGTCAAGCGCAGACTGGACATCCGGGCCCAATTAGAGGCCATCGATGGCTCAGACGAGATCTGGAAGAAAGCTGTCCGGGCCGGAAGATCCTGACCTTTGCGAGAATTATTTGATTTGATCGCTCTCCAGCAGTCTACCGATAATGTTTTAAACACGAAAAACCGCTACAAAAGGCCTCGTCCCATGGANNATGGAGAGCCGATCGAATGCAATCACTCTTCTCGTGCCGGCCATGCGATCCGCGAAGGATCGGTCAATTCAAAGAATGTAGACTACCCGATCTCTAACTATCACATAATTGGCTTAAGCCCCAGCCCTAATTTTTCCCCAAATCCTGGAACTTGATATTCTTCTGGGTCTGGAAGGAGCCAGAGTACTGCTGGTCTCCCTTCATCTTCTTGAACATCTGGGCGTACTGGGTCTTTATGTTCCAGGTACCGTTGAAGGCCTGATCTGCATTGAAGGCCAGAGTGTTATCCGAACTGTTGATGGACCTGATCATATCTGTCTCGCTCTTGTCCACATGGCTCAAGTTGAACCTCTCTGTGACGCTTGCACCGATGCCTCCGTAAAATGCCGGAGATTCCAGGCTTTTCTCGCCTTGGAGCTGTCCTCCCTCGAAGACCAGATCGCTTCTCTGGGTAAAGTTCACCATGGGACGGTTCTTGTCAATGCTGCGTTGGGACTCCATAGTTATAGACCCGTTCCCCTTCATCCACCCGTTGTAGCCCATTGCATTGTCATTAAAGTCATCTTTGACGGAGACCTCTCCCGTACCTCTTACTACCGAAGACTCGATGTATAGCTTCCCTCGATCTGAGGAAGCCTGACCAGTCACGACGCCGGATGTGGAGTCCTGCTGGGTGACCGTTGACC
>PMNG01000190.1 GCA_003162615.1 Methanothrix sp.
TACACGATCAAAACTTTGGCCATATTTTCACCACAAATCCCTTAGTTTGGACTCAATCAGATTACACTTGAGACCTCTTATAGATGTGCATAAATTCGATATTGTTCTGCCAAGTGCTTTTCGTGCCAGACCATGTGGGCCTTCTTCAATACTCTTCGAAGATCAGTCAGTTCAATCAGTTCAGCCACCATTCTTCAAAGGCATGGGTTCAAGTCGGCGTTCACGTCTCTATTGCTGGCGTCATTGCCAATGCCATCGAGCGGCTGAGAAAGGATGTGATGTCTTCCAAATATTCTCGCGAAGCGGCTCCTCGGATAAGACTCCCTGCGCGACCCCCCCCAAACAAGCGTAATCTAACGTGAATATGCGCGACGGGCTTCTCATTATCATTTCTACACGGGTGGGGAGTTAAGTCCTTCATTTGATTCATTCAAAACTTTTCTATACTTTTGCGATATAATTGTAATTCATGATAGTTGCTGACTTTTCCATAGTTCCTATGGGGTCGGGGACCAGCGCAGCGAAGTACATTAGAGCCGTTTACGATCTCTTGGGCGAGTCTGGCGTAAAGTTTGTTCCTGGCCCAATGTCCACCTCGGTTGAGACCAAGAGCTTCGAGGAACTTTTTGATCTGATAGAGAAAGCGAACCAGAGACTTGAAGATATGGGGGTCCANNGGTCCAAAGGATAATCACTTCTGTCAAAATCGACTATCGCTTGGACAAGGAAATATCTATCGAATCCAAACTCAGTGCGACCGGCAAATGAAGCATACCTAATAAAGCCTGCCTGTTTGTAGCTCGAGAGAGTGCCTCCTGGAGGGCTGCCTGGCCGAGAGGGAAGAAGACTGCAGGCTGATATGTCCATCGCAGGGTTAGCAGACTGAACTACATAGTTTTATGCGTACCAGTATTTTATCTCAATAGTTGCTGATATTCGGATTGTAGCCGTGGGCACTGGCACCAGCATGAGCCAGCACGTTAAAGCCGTCCACGATATTCTTGACGAAGAAGGGATAAAATACATGCCTGGGCCGATGTCCACAGCTCTTGAGGTGGATTCTCTTGACGACCTGTTTGACGTCATAGAGCAGTCCAATCACGTGCTGACAGATCGAGGTGTGCAGAGGGTCCTCACGACAATCAACATCGACTACCGCTTGGACAAGGAGATCTCCATGAAATCTAAACTAGGAATTTGCAAAAATAAGTTAAAATGTTAACATTTCTTTTTCTTGTTTGACACCAATCGCTCATTTTTCTGGCAATATCAAAAACATCGAAATGAATATCAATATGAAAGAATATTGTCTCCGCGGCAGCAGTCTCCATGAATTGTATCGACTTTGCAGATAAGCCTGAAGAGCTTCGTTCGAGGATAGACGACCTCCAACAACGATTAGCTCATAATCCTAAGTCAAATCAGATAGAACCAATCCAAAATGATCTCAAGGACTGCCTTAAGGATCTGCATGATGAAGAGCAAAAACGGGACCTTGCGGAAAATGCCCCCCTTCGGGATTACCCTGATCGACAAAGACGGCACCTTCCACTACATCAATCACAAGTTCAAGACGTGTTCGGCTACGTTCGTCGGATATTCCTTGCGGTAGAGAACGGTCTAGAAAGGCCTATCTCGACTCGGAATTCATAAGGCGGCGCTGGCCTGGCGAAAAGAGACCGCACATCATAGCGGTAACAGCTCACGTCCTGGAAGGAGACCGGCAGAGGTGTCTCGATGCGGGCATGAACGATTATATCAGCAAGCCTATGAGAATAGAGGAACTGATTGGCGCACTGTGCAAATATCCGTCTATCCGGCAGAAGAATATTTCGAGCGTATGAAGTTGCGGCCTTGCAGAAGACAGTTCCGGCCCATGCGGCAGGGATTCACGAGGCAAAAGAATGAAAAGCCCATAAGTGGAATAACTCATCATCTCAAATGTTGAAAGTGTTTGACAGGATGTACTGTAATGACTGACTTAGCAGAGAGTTCCAACGAAGTCCTGGACAGGTCCGTGCTGGCCAGCCTGCGGGAGTTGCAAGAAGAAGGCGAACCGGACATCGTCGCCGAGGTGGGCGGTCTGTTCATCGAGCATGCTCCCCGTAAGATTGCAGCGATAAAAAAAGCAGCGTCTGAGGGAGACACCAAGGCACTGGAGTTGGCGGCGCACAGCCTCAAGTCAAGCAGCTCTTATATCGGTGCACTGAAGCTGTCGGCATTCTCCAAGGAACTCGAATTCATGGGGCGCAGCGGTGCCCTTGATGGGTCTGTTGAAAAAGCCGCCCGGGTAGAGACCGAATTCGAGCGTGTGAAGGCAGCGCTTGAAGCTGAAATTGGAAAATAAACCTGACACCCAAATGACGAGTGGATTTACTGAACGGCACCCTTCACCTCGTCCACTATCTTATCGATTAAGCTCTTTTCGCCTTTTTCAGGTTTCCTTTTGTCGCCCTTCTCTGCAGCCCTCTGTTCACCGAACTCGGCCGCCAGCTCTTCTAGAAGCTCTTTTTGTCGTGCCGTTAGCGCAGAAGGAGTTCTGACGTTCACTCTCACGTGCAAGTCACCGGTTCCAGATCCATGAAGCCTAGGCATGCCCTTTCCCTTCAGCCGGAATACGGATCCGGGTTGGGTACCCGAGGGCACCTTAATCCTTGCTTTGCCGTTGAGAGTTGGCACCTCGATGTCCGATCCTAGAGTGGCCTGGGTTATGCTGATGGGCGCTTCCAGCATTAGATCGCTGTCCGACCTTGTGAACCTGGAGTGAGGCCGAACGTTTATGAAAACGTACAGATCTCCGGCCTGGCCGCCGGGCTCGGGAGCGGCTTCGCCCTGTCCCCTGAGCTTGAGATGCTGCCCCGAGTCAACGCCCTGGGGGATCTTGACGTTGATCTTTCGTCTGCGGTGAACCCTTCCAGCCCCTCGGCAGTCCTCGCACGGCGTGGTAACAATCTGCCCCTTTCCACCACACTTGGGACATGCGGTGGAGGAGATCATCTGGCCAAATGGCGTGTTCTGTGCCCGGGTGAACTGCCCTGTACCACCGCAGCTAGTGCACTTCACAGGGCTGGTCCCCGGACGGGCTCCGCTTCCTGAACAGGTTGGACAGACCTCTGCCCTGGGAACATCGATGGTGGTCTCCATGCCGGTTGATGCTTGCTCCAAGGTTAAATCGAGGTCGTACCGGAGGTCATTACCCCGTGATGGCCCACGTCTCCGTCCGCCGCCGAAGAACATATCGAAGATGGACTCTCCACCGCCAAAACCACGGAAGATGTCCTCGAAGTTTACTCCACGGAACAGGTCTTCTTGAGAGTATTGACTGTTGATTCCGGCATGGCCGAACTGGTCATACTGCTGGCGCTTATCCGGATCGGAGAGGACTGCGTACGCCTCTGAGATCTCCTTGAATCTATCCTCTGCATCGGGTTCATCCGACTTGTCGGGGTGGTACTTCATTGCTAGCTTGCGATAGGCGCTCTTTATGTCCTTCTCGCCAGCTTCCTTGGATACCCCAAGCACTTCGTAGTAGTCCTTCTTCTCCGGCATACAGATCTACAAATTCCTTTCTAGTCCTTACTTTTTATCGTTTACTACCTCGTAGTCTGCGTCCACGTACCCGCTCTTTGGCCCCGACTGCTGCCCAGAAGCCTGTCCAGTCTGGGTTGCTGACTCTCCGGCTTGCTGCTGTTGCTCCGAGGCTTTCTGATACATAGCTGCGGACAGCTCGTAGATAGCGCTCTGCAGGCTTTCGGTCCTGGCCTTGATGGCTGCCACATCTCCGCCGGAGATTGCATCCTTCAGCTCGGTTATTCCCTTCTGAATCTTATCCTTCTGCTCGGCCGTGGCCACGTCGCCAGCCTCTTTCAGCATCTTCTCTGAGGAGTACACGAGAGAGTCGGCCTGGTTCCGAACTTCGATCTCCTCCCTCCGCTCGGAATCCTCCTGAGCGAAGCGCTCTGCCTCTTTTACCTTGGCATCGATCTCATCCTTGCTGAGCTTGTGCGGAGCGGTGATGGTGATCTTCTGCTCTTTTTTGGTCGCCAGATCTTTAGCCGAGACATGGATGATGCCGTTTGCGTCTATATCGAAGGTTACCTCGATCTGGGGTATCCCACGAGGAGCGGGCGGTATCCCCACCAAGGTGAACCTGCCTAGAGTGATGTTGTCCTTGGAAAAGGGCCTCTCACCCTGGAGAACGTTAACCTCAACACTTGTCTGACTGTCTGCAGCGGTGGTGAAAATCTGGCTCTTCTTGGTAGGAATTGTTGTGTTCCTATCGATGAGCTTTGTAGTCACTCCGCCCAGAGTCTCAATGCCCAGGCTCAGAGGGGTAACGTCCAATAAGAGAAGGTCCTTGACCTCGCCACCCAGAACTCCCGCCTGGATGGCAGCGCCCATAGCCACACACTCCATCGGGTCCACTCCGCGCTCTATCTCCTTGCCCATGAAGTTTTTGACGAACTCCTGAACAATGGGCATGCGGGTTGGCCCGCCCACCAGGATGATCTTATCGATGATCGTCTTTTCCAGCTTGGAGTCCTTAATGGCCTGAATCATAGGGCCTTTGCACCGCTCCATGACATCGTTGATCAGCTCTTCGAGCTTGGACCTGGATAAGGTCATGCTCAGGTGTTTGGGCCCTGATGCATCCGCTGTTATGTAGGGCAGGTTGAGGTTGGTCTGAAGAACGGAAGACAGCTCTATCTTGGCTACCTCTACCGCTTCCCGCAGTCTCTGCATAGCCATGGAATCCTTGCGCAGGTCTACGCCCGACTCCTGCCTAAACTTCTCAAGAACGAAATCCATGAGTCTCTCGTCCATGTCCCTGCCGCCAAGCTGCGTATCTCCGGAAGTCGATCGTACCTCAAAGACGCCTTCCCCTATCTCCATGATAGTAACATCCAGGGTTCCTCCGCCCAGGTCAAAGACCAACAGCTTGTGCTCACCGACCTTGTCCAAGCCATAGGCCAGGGCAGCCGCAGTGGGCTCGTTTATGATCCTGACTACGTCCAGGCCGGCTATCGTGCCAGCATCCTTTGTAGCTTGTCTCTGGTTGTCGTTGAAGTAAGCAGGAACGGTTATGACAGCCTTCTCTACGGACTCGCCCAGATAGGTCTCGGCGTCCTTCTTAATCTTCCTTAGAATCTGAGCAGAAACCTCCTCGGGAGTGTAATCCTTTCCGTACACTTTTGCTTTGTAATCCGTTCCCATTTTGCGTTTGATTCCGGTTATTGTGCCTTCGGGATTGGTCACTGCCTGTCTTCGAGCTGGCTCGCCCACAAGCGCCTGGCCATCTCTGGTGAAGGCTACGTACGACGGAAAAGCTTTGCCTCCGAGGCTGGTTCCCTCTGCGCTGGGTATTATAGTAGGCCGACCGCCTACGAGAACAGCGGCTGCCGAGTTGCTGGTTCCCAGATCTATACCGATAATTTTAGCCAAGATATTCATCTCCTGAAATTGAACAGTACCAATACATCATAAATATTTAAAACTTATCACCGCTTAACAACGGCCACCTTGGAGAAGCGAATAACCCTTGAGTTCAAAGTGTATCCGCGCTGGATCTCCTGGGCCACATAATCCTCATCGAGCTCGTCCGACTTGACCTGCATCAAGGCTTCATGCTTGTAAGGATCGAACTTCTGGCCCAAGGCTGTTATGGCCTCCAGGCCCTCGCCCTTCAGGACATCCAAAAGCTGATTGTACAGCACCCTGCAACCCTCGTCGTGCTTCGATGCCTGCTCCAGGCTGTCCAGGACGCACAACAGCTTTGAAATCAGCTTTTCAGAAGCATACCTGGCATGCTCTTCTCTCTCTCTGGCCGCGATTTTTAGGGTGTTATCCAGATCCGCCCTGCACCGCTTAAGCTGGTCCAGGCGCTCTTCGGCCAGATTTTGTGCCACTTCCAGCCGCTTCTTGAGCTCTAAGGCACCTATGGATTCCGAGTCCTGGATCGGCTCGCCTTCTTGTATCAGCTCGCTCTCCTCAGGTTCGATCTCTTCAACCTCATCTGTCTTCACCTCAGCCATAAGTTTCACCGCTGATTGTAGGAACCAAAGAATTAATTCAAGGGAGGAAATGAGCCGGCAACAATGCCGGCCTATGGTTTTAGTATGGTGGCCTGGTGTAATCGCTGGGACTCTGTCCCGGCTTTGGTTTTAGCCCTTCCTGCTTGGCCGCTATGACATCGTCCACTCTGAGAATCATAGTTGCCGCCTCAGTCGCAGATTTTATGGCTTGCGTCTTGACTTTCAGAGGTTCGACCACACCCTCTGCCAACATGTCGGATGGATCGCCCGTTTTTATGTTTAGGCCATAAGTCTGGAGACCTTGCTGGTGTTTAGATCTGAGAGCCATAAGAGTATTGACAGGGTCGAACCCGGCGTTCTCAGCCAGGGCCAGGGGGATCGACTCTACTGCGTCTGCAAAGGCGCTTACAGCCAATTGCTCTCTGCCGGTCAGAGTTGTTGCGTACTGTCTGATCTTCTCTGCAACTCTTATCTCAGGAGCGCCTCCGCCAGGAACTATCCTTCCCGAACGGATCACGTCCAGAACGACATAGAGTGCATCCTCAAGGGCCCGCTCCATCTCGTCGAGAAAGACCTCTGTGGATCCATGAAGGATCACGGACACAGCCTTAGCGTTGGTGCATCCCTCAACGAAGATCATGTTCTTATCCTTGCCCAATTTCCGCTCCTCGACCAGTTTGCAGCTTCCCAGGTCCTTGGCGGTCACAGTCATGACGTCTCCGACGATCTTTGCGCCTGTGGCCAGTGCGAGAAGTTTCATATCCTCATCCTTGACCCTTCTCGCTGCCAGGATTCCGTTCTTGGCAAGGTAGTGAGAGGCAGCCTGCCCTATTCCCTTCTGGCAGAAGACAACGTTAGCGCCTGCCCGGACGATAGCTCCCACCTGGTCGGCCATGACCTTCTCCTCACCCTGTTTGAAGCTGGCCATCTCTTGGGCATCGGTTATGGTGATTTTCGCGTCGGTGGAGAGCTTCTTGATCTCGAGAGTACCCTCAAGCAGCAAGATCCGTGCTTTCTCTACTTTTTTAGGCATCATCGGATCTAGCCTCTCCTTCTCCAACACGAGGCCATAGTTGATCTCAGAATCCTCTATGGAGCCGCCAGTTATCTTCACGATCTTGACGCTCTCCTCGAGGTCCACCCTTTCGGTCTTTGCTACTGCGGTGGCTGCATCCACTGCAATCTGAGAGAGCTTTTTCATGAATAGCTCGATCCCCTTTCCCGTCATAGCCGTTTGGGCGATTTTAGTCAACGTTTTGCTGTCGCCCGAGACATCTATCGACATATCCTTGAGGATCGCTTGGGCCTTAGTCTGGGCCTGCCTGTAACCGGAGACGATGACAGTTGGATGGACATTCTGATCAATAAGGGTTTCAGCTTTCTTGAGCAGTTCTCCGGCTATTATGACCGCTGTCGTGGTGCCGTCGCCGATCTCGTCATCCTGAGCTTTGGCGACTTCGACTATCATTTTAGCCACCGGATTGTCGACGTCCAGTTCTCGGAGAATGGTTGCACCGTCGTTGGTCACCGTAGCATCGCCCATGCTGTCGACTAGCATCTTGTCCATACCCTTGGGACCCAAAGTCGTCCTGATCGAATCAGCTACTGCTTTGGCCGCCGCGATGTTTCTCCTCTGTGCATCCTTTCCAGTATCTCGTTTGCTTCCTTCTTTCAATATGATTATTGGTATGCCGCTCAAGCCAGCCAAATAGAATCCTCCCAAGCTTCTTTGTTATTAGCAGTTTGAAGTTCTATATAAATATTTCCGTGATCTGTTTGGATGATAGCATATAGACTATATAGGAAGATTCTATATAGGGATTCCGGAATCAGGCCACAATATGAGCAGCAATGGAATTGGTCAGGGATATTTGCCATTTGTTAGAGTATCGGAAGGAGATCTGCATTGAGTTTCAAGATTGAGTCCAAGAACCTGAACCTCTGGTACGGCGAAAAGCAAGCCCTGAAGAACATTAACCTGGGTGTCCTTGAGAACAAGATCACTGCGCTGATCGGTCCATCCGGCTGCGGTAAGTCAACCTACATACGATGCCTGAACAGGATGAACGATCTGATTGATAAGGTGAGAGTCGATGGAGAGGTGCTGTACGAAGGCACAAACATCTACGGCAAAGATGTTGATGTTGTGGAGATCAGAAAAAGGATAGGAATGGTCTTTCAGAAGCCAAACCCCTTCCCCATGTCCATATACGATAACACAGCCTATGGGCCTAGGATCCATGGCGCCAAAAACATAGACAAGATCGTTGAAAGAAGCCTGAAAGACGCCGCCCTTTGGGAAGAAGTCAGCGATAGATTGGACGTGCCCGCCATGGGACTATCGGGAGGCCAGCAGCAGAGGCTGTGCATAGCCCGGACCCTGGCTATGAGGCCGGATGTGATCCTCTTTGACGAACCTTGCAGCGCCCTCGATCCTATTTCTACAAGCAAAATTGAGAGCCTGATGGATGGGCTCAAAGAGAAGTACACCC
The DNA here is from genome assembly GCA_003162615.1 of Methanothrix sp. GTDB lineage: Archaea > Halobacteriota > Methanosarcinia > Methanotrichales > Methanotrichaceae > Fen-7. The sequence goes on from PMNG01000190.1 coordinate 8,525, forward strand.
AGATCATAGTCACCCACAATATGCAGCAGGCGGCTAGGATCTCAGATTACACGGCCTATTTTCTCCTTGGCGAACTGATTGAGGTAGGGGAAACTAAGCGCCTGTTTGAGATGCCAAAGGAGAAGAGCACTGAAGATTACATAACGGGAAGATTCGGTTGAGCGTATCGGATTTCAACTAATAGACGAAGGGGGAGTGGAGATAAGTCCGTCCAGAGAGAAATATCACAGGCAGCTCGATGATCTGAAGGTCTTCACAGAGAATCTGGCTGATCAGGTCAGCACCGCCATAGAGCAATCGATAACATCCTTGGAGGAGTCGAACTTAGATCTGGCCAAGGATGTGATCCAACGAGATCAGTTGGTTGATGAGCTCAACCAGAAGATCGAGAAGAGGTGCACGGAGCTTCTCGTCCTTCAGCAGCCCATGGCAAAAGATCTGAGGATGATCATAGGCGTATTGAAGATCGGAATAGACTTGGAACGGATCGGGGATCTCGCGGTGGACGTGGCAAGGGTAACAATTCAGCTAAGGGACAAGGCCCGCATAGCCAAGCTCGAATACATACCCCGCATGGCAGACACCGCTAGGAAAATGCTGGATCAGGCGATGGAGGCCCTCAAGAACGATGATGCCGATCTGGCAAGGCAGACTACCAAATGGGATTATGAAATAGACGGGTTGTATGTAAAGGCCAGGGATCAGCTGCTCAAGATAGTTATAGAAAATCCGAAGTTCATAGACGACGCTATATCACTACTGATGGTCAACAGGCAAATTGAGCGGGCCGGAGATCACATATGTAACATTTGTGAGGCCATTGTATATATGGTAGAAGCAAAGAGAGAGCATCTGAACTAGATGATCATGGACACCAGAAAGGTACAGAGGACCGGCAAGTCTACCTTCATAGTCTCCCTCCCGAAGAACTGGGCGACGAAGAACGGGGTCCAGGCCGGCTCGATAATTTATATCACTCAGAGCGATAACGGGGCCCTGCTGCTCTCAACTGACAGGTCTGAGCAGGATCTCAAAATAAAGCTGGACATAGGAGATAAGTCGGGAGAGCCTCTGATAAGGGACATCATAGGGTGCTATGTTGCTGGCTACCGAACCATAGATGTTGTTTCGAGCCACATGTCCTCGGCGCAGAAGAAGGATATTCACAGCATCGTAGGTAAACTCATCGGCCCGGAGATCCTTGAGGAGACCATCAATAAGGTTGTAATGCAGGACCTATTGAGCTCAGAGGAGCTTCAGTCGGAGCGAGCCCTCCGGCGGATCAGGACGGTTGTCAAATCCATGATCCAGGATTCGATAAATGCCCTTGTCACCAAAAACAAGGATCTAGCCCACGATGTGATCCAGAGGGATAACGACGTCGATAGGCTGAACCTGCTGATCTCGCGCCAGTTCACAGAGATCCTGAGATCAGGCTCGGTCAAACAGGAGACGCTCAACTCGATAACTGCGTTCAATTATATGCAGGCTTCATCAAATCTGGAGAGAATCTCAGACCACGCCTCCAGGATTGCAGAGATGGCCAGCAAGTGCGAGTACACCTTATCAGATGAGATAGTGAAAGAGCTCACTGGTTTTGAGTCAACCTTCGGTGAGCTGATCGACGACTCCATCACTTTCCTGCTTCAGATGAACTCAGAGAAGGCAAACGCGCTGATAGATAAGACCAGAGAGATCCGCGACAAGGCTCAGATTCTTGCCAACTCAACCAAATTGAAAGACCGAAGCGAGATGATGGTCAGGCTGGTTGTGGCCAGCAGCATAGAGCGTATGCTTGATTATATAATGAACATAGGCGAGCTGACCATAAACCTGAGTCATGCTATGAGCGAGCCAAAAGCTGCGTAGGCACGCATGGCAATAGACGCTTTAGATGAACCGCCTTGAAGGTCGCCTCCCAGAACGCCATCTCTTTGAGATTCAGAGAAAGATAGCCTCTCGCGTGATTTTAGAGGACAGCTACTCTGAATCTCCCTTGGCTTCTAGATCTAAATATCAAAGTGGGAGATAACGTTGAAGCATTTGGTCAAGTGGAGGGTTATAGAGGGCTTATCTAAGTCGTTCAGCCAGCTCTCTTTTGGCCTGGTTAACGTATTCATGGGCCCGCCTGCAAGGCTCAGGAAGCTTGTGATCTGAAAGGTAGAGGGATTGTGCGACACCCGCAGCCGCTGGTATTCATAAAAAAATTCATCTAATCAAGTGAAATCATCAGTCCCGTTTCCGATGAATTCGATATACCCCTTAAGCAGCGGAATATCCTTCGCCTGCGTGGGTTTCCAGCCTTCGTCCACCATCGGCTCCCAATCGTCACCATTCTTTCCATAGCTCAGGACACCTTCAAGTGTGTAGAACCCTGAGGTTATCGTGTCTTCTGGATTTTCAAAGTATCCGAAGAACTTACGGCTTATCGAGCTGTACTCTGACAGGTACCAGTTCATCTTCTTCCGGTTGAAAAGATGCAAGTGAATCATCTCCTCGCCCATGCTCGAATGGTCGCCGGATGTGTTCGGAAGCAGACCAAGCTCCGATGAACTGAAGTCCTTTAGTCTTCTAACCATCTATAGCCTCATAATATGACTTCATAAAAGATTAGTCTTTCCCCGAACAAGCCAAAGTAGGCCCAAGGATAGTTAAGGGGTTGGAAGCCTCGAACTCCAGCAACTTCTCCTTCGCCTCAAGCCTCCAGGCGAAACCGCCCAGACCTTGCTTGGCGACCACACGGTGGCAGGGCACGAGGATGACGAAGGGGTTTTTGGCCATGACATTTCCCACGGCGCGTGAAGCTCCCGGATGCCCAGCCAATGCAGCGACTTCTCCGTAGGTCATAGTTCTTCCGCGCGGAATGTTCATGACGACTGAGATAACCTTTCTATGAAAATCATCAAAGCCTGAAAGGTCCAGTTCGACCTTGGGGCACGGTGTGCCGTCCGTAACGTACTTGATAATCTCTTCTGCTATCTCGGAACTCCGTGAGGGCTGTTCGGCAGAAAAGAAGACCTTTATGATTTTGTTTCCGAGCCGCTCCACTGTGATATAGCAGCCCAGTGCTTCGAAGCGAGCGCCTTCCACGATGCTAACCATTTCGCTCATTCCTTGAGAATCTCCCGGAAGGACTTGCATCTTCCCATCTCAACTATTTCGACTTTCAGATTCGAGGTATCCATCATCGCCACTGACCTCAAGCCTGTGAAGTGGCCCCAGACCTCGCCGGGATTTACGAGCAGCGTCTTGCCGTGCTGTGTCGCTTCTGCACGATGATTGTGGCCCCTGACAACCACATCGTAAAGCTGCGAGGCCACGACCGCTTTTACCAGGGGCTCGTCGGTGCCGTGTAGCATGGCAATCTTGCGGCCGTCCGCCTCGAATTCCCCAAAGTCCCCCAGGTACTCTCCACCGACACGTTTGAAGTCCCTCATAAGGCCGACTCTGTCGCCATCGTTGTTCCCGTAGACCAGCTTCACGTCCATGCCGCAGCCCTCGAAGGTGTAGCAGTTCCCCGAGCCGATCATGTCGCCTGCGTGGAGAACCATCTTGGCGCTGCGGTCCCGGAAGATCTTCAGGGAATCCTTAACTCCCTGAATGTTGTCGTGAGAGTCGGACATAATTCCTATGAGCATGATATCACCTTTCAAATACCTGCAAAAGCCGTTATCTACTTTAGCCTTATCTGAGGCCCACTCGGATATCCTCCGCGTCTTAATAATGCAATTCACTATCGGACGAAACAGGTCTCCGGCAAAATACCGATCAACCCAAGAAACCAAATCCAAAGCCAAACCTACCGGTGCACCTCGTGTCGAAAGGTCTAAGTATTAGAAATACGTCGTACCCAGAGGCCCGCCTTAACTCAGCCTGGTAGAGTGCGCGGCTGTAGTAAGTAAGTTCGCACCGAAGGGTGCTACGCGCAGTCACCGCGATGTCCCCGGTTCGAATCTGGGAGGCGGGATCTGTTGTGTCCGGATAGTGTAGTGGCCTATCATGAAAGCCTGTCGAGCTTTCGACCCGGGTCCGAATCCCGGTCCGGGCGCCTAAAATCCCGTAAAAGCCTGTAGTGTCCGAGAAGGGCTCTACTGGCTTTCTAATACTTTTCGAGGAATATATTCTTAGTCTCTTTTGATGAGATATGGAAGATGCTTATGAAATTTTCCTTTCGTATTTCGAATTCTGTGAAACTTTTCTGAGAATCCAAGTACAATTACGCTCGGTGGTTAAGAAGATGGCCCACATACTATGCTAGGCACAAATATTTTTCCAGAGACTATTTAAGGCATAAGGAGAAAGGACAAGCAATGCCTGGATATGTACTACGCAATTATTTATATTTAGATAAGCAAATGGTTGACGATTCCCTATCAGCTGTCGAGGGTGCCCTTTATGAAGAAACCGTCGTGCAGACTCAGGAAAAGGGTCGAACTCTTTCAGGAGATGTGCACGCTGAAGTCCCAGTAATAGGTGGAGCTGGGGTTGGGGCCGGTAGCAGTTCTACCGCAAGGACGGAGATAACTAAACAAGCGCAAATAACTGATGCTGCAAAGTTTCAACGCCTATATGACCATTTAGAGATAGAAGAATCTTTCCAATACTACGATTCCATTGACTCAGAAACTTAGAAAAATTTTGAGAGGGGAGACTTACTGGAATTAGAGTTGAACATCTCCCCTACATTTATAGGTGTACTTGCTGATTTTGCAAGAAGTTCTAAAGATTTGCTGGATCTTGCCAAATTGTTCCCAGGGCAATCTCCTGTCGACCAGAAAACGTTAGATGCTATAGACGGATTCCAGCTACTTGGTAAGATGGAATCTGAGAAAGGCATACCGATCAAAATGAAGCCATTGAATGGCACTGATTATACATTCGTTGCCTATCTCAATCCTGTAGACCTCCGTGTCCCCAGAGATCGTTTAGTAGGTGATTTCACCGTGTTCTGCAAGGTTCAGAGAAAGTTCAAAGATAACGAAAAACTTGACTTGTTCAATCCGTTAGGTGCTTTGAAACATATACAGAGAATCAGCAAACAGAGCCGAAGATCGACCAAAACAGATTTGCCTCGTGAGCTGCGTGATACTATAAAAGCACCGGCAGCAGTTATTATACCCTTAGCTATCTACCGCTAACGCTATCTAACCACATCTGCCAACTTCCTGGCATCTCTTCTTTAGTCCCTCTGCACCTGAACGCTTAATCAGCTGCAAGAATCAGTTCTTGGATCGCCTTAGTATGGATTTCCCTAATTTATCTGATTTTTTTGTCTAACTTTCCTGTAATTATTTGTCTTTTTGCTCAATTTTCTAAATTGGTCCACGAATTCCTGCGTTCGGCCGACTTATACTTGATATAACAGGCAACTTTGAACTGGCTCAGGCTCCAGGGCCGAAAGCCGCCACTTCAAGCTATCCAGCTTCATGCTTTCAACTCCTCCAAGCTGCAATCACGTTCTCCCTCGCCAACGAGAATGGCAGGAGACAATTGAGAACAAAACTTCTCAGCTCCGGCCAGTCACGCGCTCAACGATCCTCGATCAGCTTCGATGTAAGGACCTCTTTGGCTTCCGGGAAGCTATCCTGGGCTTGGGCAATCGCTAGCCTGACATCCTGCCAATTGTCGGGGATGGGTTGAGCCGTCTATCTATGCTGGAAAACTTCATTTCATCAGCTTTCTGCCCATTACTGGCACAAAGCCGAGAATGTCGGGTTCCGGGCCGCACTATCCGTCTCCTCGGGCCAGCATTCTTCTGCAGATCGACCATAAACTTTAATTATTAACAGTTATTTATTATACATCTGAAGAATGATCTTTCAAGCGGCGACCATGTTGCTTGACAGATTTCCCTCTTCGGCTCAATACCGACTTCATTCTCAAGAGTTCGGTTGAAGCGGCATATGGCCTCAATGAATTCACTGACTAAACCGATCTCAAAGAAACGGGGGTAAAATATGTCGGTCGAATCTTCGTGGAAGCTCTCAGGAAGTCTGGATGAGATTGCTTCCTTTGCCCACAGAGAAAGTCTGAGGAACTGGAGAGTAAATGCAGATGATCTCCTGGCGATTTTGGTTCTCTCGGTCCTGACTCTGGGAGCTGCCGCTTACATCCAATCCATGATCATGATCTGTCTAGAAAATGCTGGGTCCATCGGCGTAGGGTTAACTTCCCCTTGATGGACACAGTAATCTAGGTCCTGGCCAAAGGTGTTTAGATCACATTGCCTTCGCAGAAGATTTGACTGCATTAAGTGCATTCGGTTTATTCCCATCGGTCGCGTTTATGCCTGCGGGTATGATAGTGTTCGTGATTTCGGTTAGATTCTGAACCAATACGATGTTCAATGTTATATCCTGAAACGTGACGTCGCTCATGCTCATGGACCCATTGCCCGTTCTATTAGGCATATTCATGTTTATTGGCATATTCTTCTTCATCGGCATATTCATGTCCACAGGCACTGTTGTGTTCAATGGCGCTGTTGTGTTCATTGGTAATGTCATGTTTTTCGCCATGCCACCCTTATCTGTCACGGCCACTCCACTAAAAGAGAGTATCAATAATATTGATAGTAGTGTCAATCCAGCCAATATGTAGCTTCTCATTTGTATCCTTCCTTGATTTTCCTCGTTAATATAGTTTATACAATTTAAATCTTTGTAGGGAGTACTATTTCTATTGAATTGTATTCAAGACTACCGCAGCTCTTCCATTCTGTTATATATCGACCAATCACGGAAAGAATACCGCTTACATAAATTGTGATGAAAGCGCGAATTTCTACTTGTTTTCGAATGCCTAATCTTACCCGTCTTATCTAATAAGTGATCAGCCAGAAGCCAGGCTTAACCCTGGCCTTATAGCATCCGACCTGGCCATGTCATCACACAGCCTTCTAGCTTTCTATGGCCAGGGCTATAATCATTCATTGACGGAGGTTTTATGGGCCTTAAGTTCATTAAAAATTAATTTTCTAGGCTTTATGAAAATTGCTGTGCCTTTTCATCCTTCACTGAACTCTCGAGCTGTTAATTGCCTGCTTCTCTTCATATAACTTCAATATCGATAAGCATATTAATGTAATTATCAAAACCATCAGCCATTCCCCATATGAAAGATTAACGACTATAAATCTTTCATATGGTGGAGTAGGTCTATCGAACGGTTTTTCCCATATCGCTGGAATATATTTGATGGCATATCCTGTTATGGAGCCCAATAACCCTCCTATTGCGAAAACAAGCGATAATTTTTGTTTCCTTGCCGAATAGATAGAGTAAATTGTGAGGATCAGGCTTAAAATGGCTGTAACAATGAAGAAAATTGACAATGAATCCAT
>PMNG01000101.1 GCA_003162615.1 Methanothrix sp.
CGCACTTTGGGGTCGAAGAACTCCTCTTCTTTGATCTCTTCCATGAAGGAGGAGACATCGTCTCCTATGGTCTCGGAGGAGCAGGTCGTATTGATGGCCAGAACATCTGGGTGATATATGTTTACGACGTTGTTGACTGCCTCCTTGAGGTTGTTTCTGCCTCCGAAGACCACTGAGTCCTCAGTGAACGAGGAGGTCGCAGCAAGTGTAGGCTCGCGGTAGTGACGGGCCAGCACCATTCGAAGGTATGAGCTGCATCCCTGTGAGCCGTGGGTGACGGGCATGCAGTTATGGATGCCTTTATAGGCCAGGATGGCGCCGATGGGCTGGCAGATCTTGGCCGGGTTTATGACCAGGGTCTCTCTATGCGCCATCTCTTTTGGTGTGTAATCAAGCATTGCCGTTTTGCCTCCAGGGCGGAGTTATGAATTTCCAGGTGGGGCTGTTCACAGACATGTCGATGTCTTTGGCGAATTGTACAAAGCCAACGAAGCCGGTGTAGGGGCCGCTGTAGTCGTAAGAGTGCATCTGGCGAGAGGGAATGTGCATCTTCTGGAAGACGTACTTGTCTTTTATCCCAGAGCAGAAGAGATCTATTCCCAGATCCTTTACCAATCGCTCGCACTCATGATGGCTGTAGTCATCGATCATGATCTGGCCATCTTTCATGTGGGGCAGCAGTCCCTCGTAATTCATTAGCCTCGGAATCATCTCCTTTTTCTCTTTAATTGCGGCATCGTCGTAGGCCGAAACCATATTCGGGTCGCGCTCGTAGTGGATATCCTCCAGGACTTTGGAGCGGCCGGTGTGGACGATGCTGGATAGGACCTTTCTGCCTTCGTAGTCGTCCCGGTGGGCAAACTCATATCCTGCTACCACCACGTCCATCCCAAGGGTCTCGAACATATTCCTGACGTGATGGGCGCGCGAGCCGCCGACCAGAATCATGACCCTCTTCCCTGCCAGCCTCTTCCTGTACATATCGATGATCGGCTGGATTTTAGCCATCTCCTCGGCGATCACAGCTTCTGTTTTTCTGGTCAGATCCGGATTATCAAAGAATGCGGCCATATCACGCAGGGTCTTGATGGTATCTTCAACGCCCAGGTAGTTGACCTTCAGCCAGGGGACGCCGTACTTCTCCTCCATCATACGGTTGGTATAGTTGATGGAGCGGTGGCAGAGCAGTATGTTCAGCTTGGCCCGGTGAGCCTTGGCGATATCGTGGAAGGAAGCATCTCCAGTAAAGGGGCTGACGATACGGTAGCCCACCCTCTCCAGAAGATCCTTGACCACCCAGTAGTCTCCGCCGATATTGTACTCTCCAAAGACGTTGACATCGAAGGGTCCGGGGTTCTCCAGTTCCTCTGTCCCCACGAGATGCTCCATCAGGGCATTGGAGGCGATGTGGTGGCCTGCGGACTGAGAGACGCCGCGGTAGCCCTCGCAGCGCACAGGGATGACCTTTATCCTGAGATCCTCCTCGGCTTTCTTGCAGACCGATTCGATATCGTCGCCGATGAGGCCGATGGGGCAGGTGCAGAAGACCGAGATGCATTCCGGCTTGAAGATGGCATAGGCTTCCCTGATGGCGGCGGCCAGCTTTTTCTCTGCACCAAAGACGATATCGGTCTCCTTGACATCCGTACTCAGGCAGTAGCCTGCATAGCAATCCCTGCCCTCTTCCGGACTCATGAGATTGCGGCGTGTACCCCAGGTGAAGTAGGCGCAACCGATGGGACCGTGGGTGATGTGCAGGATATCTTTGATCGGCCCGAAGACCACTCCTTTGGAGCCGGCGTAGGCGCAGCCACGGTTGGTCAGAATGCCCGGGATGCTGCGGTCGTTGGCCTCGATATGCTGTTCGATCTCGCAGGAGTCCTTGACGATCACGTGCTTCTTTCTGATATCACTGGTCTTTTTGGGAAGGCCTTCCAGCATTCCCTCAACCGTCTGACGGCTCTTGTCAATGGTTACTGGTTCTCTCTCAACTCCGCTCATGATATCGCCACGCTCCCTCTCTCACCGGTTCTTATTCTGACCGCCTCTTCCACTGTACAGATGAAGATCCGGCCATCGCCATAGTTGCCGGTGCGGTTGATCTTGGTGATAACAGCCACCACGGCCGGCACGAACTCATCTTCCACCATGACTGAGATCATCCTCTTGGGAATGTACTTCATGCTCTTTTTATCCGACTCGGCAAGCTCTGAGGGGTGAGGGATTGTCAGGCCCCGCTGCTTTCCCCTTCCAGTGACCTTGTAGGCGGTAATGGAAGGGATGCCGATGACATCCAGGGCGTTTTTGGTGGCCTCCATCTTGTTCATCTGAATGATGGCCAGAACTTCTTTCATTCTACAGCCCTCGCTGGCCGGTCCTTATGGTGTAGGCCTCCTCGACTGAGGATACGAAGATCTTGCCGTCTCCGATGTTTCCGGTTCTAGCACTGTCCTCGATGATTTTGATTGCAGATTCCAGCAAGTCATCGTCTACTACCATCATGAGCATGGTTTTGGGCAGATTATCGTAGACCACATTGCCCACCTTGATGCCCTTCTGCTTGCCTCTGCCGAAGACCTCGATACGGGTGAGAGCCGTGAAGCCTCCAGCTTCCAGGCTGTCTGCCACCTTATCCACGGCCTCAGGCCTTATGACGGCCCGGATCATCTTCATTCCACAACACCCCACTCCATCATGACCTGCTCAAGCTCCTCGTACTCCATGGGCTTCGGGATAACGAACATCTTGTTCTCGTCCACGGCCTTGGCCAGCGCCAAATAAGCGCGCGCCTGATCTGAGTCTGGCGCGTACTGGATCACCGTCTGCTTGTGGATCTCAGACTGGTGGACGATGTTGTCCCTGGGCACGAACTGAATCATCTGGCTCCCGATCTTCTCGGCAAAGGCCCCCACAAGCTCCTTTTCCCGGTCGACATTGCGAGAGTTGCATATGATTCCGCCCAGGCGCGTGCCTCCTGACTCGGCGAACTTCTGAATGCCCTTACAGATGTTGTTGGCGGCATAAAGGGCCATCATCTCGCCCGAGGCCACGATGTAGATCTCCTGTGCTTTCCCTTCCCGAATGGGCATGGCAAAGCCTCCGCAGACGACGTCTCCCAGGACGTCGTAGAAGACGTAGTCCAGGTCGTCAGTGTAAGCTCCGAGATTCTCCAGGAGGCCGATGGAGGTGATGATGCCTCGACCGGCGCAGCCCACGCCAGGCTCAGGTCCTCCGGATTCAACACAGCGAATGCCTCCAAATCCGGTCTTCAGTACATCGTCCAATTCCACCTCGCCTTCTTTTCTCAGAGTATCCAGAACGGAAGGCTGTCTCTTGCCGTTCATGAGCATTTTCACTGAGTCTGCTTTGGGATCGCAGCCGATCTGCATGATCTTTTTGCCCATGGTCGATAGGGCAGCAGTTAGATTCTGGGTGGTAGTCGACTTGCCGATTCCGCCCTTTCCATAGATGGCAATCTGTCTCATATTTTGTACCTATTTGGGATAAAGCAGATGCGCTGCTTTTTGGTCACGGGTTTCATCCTGTGCGCTGACCCTGAGTAAGCCGAGAGGTGCGCTGTCGATCTGTGGCCAGTTCATTCTTTTTTTGCACCTCCGTGACTGACTTTGCGGCACCTTTATATTGAATTATTTGAGCGGTATGAGTATAAATTGAGAATTATGAAGGATATATTCTCAAAAAAAAAGTAATTTTCTCAAAATATGATCTGTTTTCTGAAAAGATATGAAAATGACATAAGATTAGAGGAGAACCAAAAAAGAGTCCAAACCGCTAACCCCTCCATATGTTCCGTCCGCGAATATTCCAATTGCCAGAAGACCCCAGAGGCCATTGTAACCGTGAACAGCTACAGTGCCCACAGGATCGTCAACCTTCAGTACCCATTCGTTGAACCGGATACCGTTCATCACTATGAATCCAGAGACTACTCCTATTACAGCAGCGCCCAGGTCGTATATAAGCGCTGGGAGCGGTTACGCCCAACCCAAGGCCGAACCCGCGTCTTTAGGACTTTCAGGACGATCGAACTTACTCTCTTTTTTAACTGTAAGCTTTCTAGTAGGTTTGTTTATAGCTGCGTTTAACTCTCTGGCTAAATTTGTTATTCCGTTAAAACCCTCAAAAGCAAATGTGCGATGACAGCTAATATCACAGAATGGTATGCTTAGCTCTTGCGCCAGGAACTGCTCTTTGATCCCGCCAAGAAGCAGATCCACCTTTCTCTCGATCAGAAGATCCTTCAGATCGCAAGTATTCAGGTCCCTCTGGATTATCGCATTGCAGCCAGCGGCATCGCAGATCTTTTGGCGGTCTACCCAATCACCTGATAAACTGCTGACTATCGCAACCTCCATCCCAAGTTCCTGAAGTACCTTAATCAAAGATACGGCCTTAGAAGCCCCATTGACGTAGATCGCGGCCTGTTTTCCAGTCATCCTTGCCCTATGATGCTTTATCTGTCGCATTATTCTCTTTGTCTCTCTGGAGATCATCTTCTCGCATTCATCGATCATGCAGGGATCATCGAAGAACTCGACTGCATCTCTAAGTGCTGAAGACATCCCTCCAATTCCGAGAAAGCTCACACGCCTATAGGGTATGCCGTACTTTTTTTGGAGTTCCTTTGCCAGAGTTATCATAGAACTGCTGCAATGAACCAGGTTGAGCCCAGCACAGTGAGCCCTTTGAATCTCCCCTATTCTCGAGTCGCCGGTCATTGTAGATATCACTTCGATCCCCATCTCCTCAAAGTAGGACCTGACAGGCCACAGTCCTCCTGCGATGTTGTATTCCCCAAGGATGTTTACGGCATAAGGGCTTCTGGGCACGTATGTCTTGCTGCCTATCAGCCTCAACAGAGCTTTGCAAGCCAATTTATATCCCAATTCTTTATTTTTTAAAAAATTCCCGGAGCCCACGATTACGACAGGTATTCTCAGCTCTTTGGCCGCAGATTTGCATATCGCCTTGATGTTTTCGTCTATTTTTCCCATTACACAGGAGATATAGACGAAGATGGCCGCGGGTTTGTGAACTGCATAGAGTGTTCGTATGGTCTGGGCAAGTTTTCTCTCGCTGGCGAAAATGTCATCGCGTTCATCTATGTTCGTAGAGAACCTGTTTTTATAAAGGATAGGCCCGCTGGAGACGCATCTGCGGGCGTCCCATGAGTAGCTGGCGCATTTCAGGGGTCCATGGATGAGGTGAATGGAATCAGATATTGGGCTCAAAACAGATATCGCTTTTAAACAGGGACAAGCCTCCAGTGCCAGATCTCGCCCGGAAATGTAATCATCACATGCTAGACGCATCGCCTCATTTTGTTTCAGAATTCGTCCGCTTTCGACCTCATTTGACTTAGATGTAGTCATGATCCTTCTCGATGATGCTCTTAGTTCGAAACGCCATCCTAATCTTGCGAAACCGATCCTGAAAAAGCTTTAATTCCTCGTCTTTATATCGAATTATTTGAGAAGCTTACACACAATATCCCAACATCGCAGAAAAATTATGCGTATAATGCGTTCGAGCATGCCTCGTTCGTTGCAATTTGCGCCTATATTGCTTCTGACAACGGATGATTGCCTAATCCAGTACTAAACTATTCCTGTATAACTTTCGTATTTAAACCCAATTACAGTCTGCCTCGTTTCTCAAATTCTGGACTTCTTCTTGTAAATGACATAAGATTAGAGAAGAACCAAAAAAGAGTCTCAGCGATCGATGAAAATTTAAGAAGTATCTTTCGGTAATAGACCGGTTAGATAGAGCAGGCGGCTAGAAAGGATGGACCTGCTCTGCCTTCGTATCTCGTTTGGGCATCGCTGATCTGGCTATTCCGTTCCTTATCTCACCATCTAAAGGCTGACCGTCGAGGAGGACTCTGTAATCCCCGAAGTACTTTCCACTTTTCATTAAAAGTATGCCCTGGCTGACCACCCTTCCATCATCCCCGCTCAATGATACATTCAGGTGGCCGATTGTAGTTGTGGTGTTGTTCTGAGCAGATCCGAACTTTGGCAGAGAGACGTCGGCATCCAAAACCGTTTTGTTCCCTTTTGGTGCCATCGATATGTTGTCCAGCCGATAGATGTCACCTCCGATCCTCAGAACTCCGCGGTGAATTACTCCACCTTCGTCTTTCCTTATTTCATTCTTTATCTCCTCTAGAGTCAGGTTGGACGCCATCAGCTTCCTGATGCTCACGACTTCCACCGGCCTCAAACTCTCGATGCTGACCCTCATCGAGTAGGACTTATTGCCTTTCAGTGCAAATCCGTGCCAGCTCTGAAAGACTATGCCTGGCGCTCCAGCCACCCCCCTGTATGGCTCGGCGGTGGAGTTATTTTCAGCTTCCTTTAAGGAAGCGAAACCAGGCCAGAATCCTTGCTCGCCCCTGGGCGAAAGTAGATACGTCTCGTCAGCGCTCCCTGCCCAACCTTCATGCATCAACCCTTTTAGGACGGTTTTCTCCTCTGCCGCCTCTGCATGCAGGCCAGAGCAGGCCACGTACAGGATCATGAGCGCCAGCGCCGTGAACCCAATGGATAGAAATCTTCTTTTGGCAGGTCTTAGCATCAGATTCCCTTTCCTTCCATAATACTTACTTACTCCACATCGTTGTGACGGCTGATAACCATTTAACTATTTTTCCTGTTCAAATGGCTCTTTCTTGGATAAGAACCAATCAGACAGCTCTATTGCATTTGTTCTGCCCTTCTCCTTCTTGGTTATCAACTTTCTACGCTCCAGGGAGAGAAGAATGCCGGTCAAGGATGATTTGGGGATGCTTGTTTCGTATCTTATGTCAGCCTGGTTCATTTTTCCGTTATGCTCTATTAAAGCGGATAAAACTGCCCTTTCTCTAGCAGTAAGCGTCTCCATGACCGCGGCCATCTCGCTGGTGATCTCAATGCCGGTGATTTCTGAACCTGTTTGAACACGCTCATCTTTTTTTGTGACCTCTTCCTCATCGAAACGGAGATCACTGCCGAATTTGAGGGACTGCTCCCTTTGTTCCTCGACGTTATCCTTCAAATCAACTGGATTTTCATCAGGTGCCGATGGCCTAGGGTTGGTCTCGTAGGGCAGATCGTCAACCTCTACGAAGTAATCTACGGGTTCTGGCGGTTCGTTCTCGGCAGGTGTCTGGTCGACGTCGTGAGCTTCGTTTGATCCGTCTGGGACTTCACCGGAATTGTCATGGGGCTCGCTTATCTGGCTTTTAGAATATATGTTCTGATGGACTGTAACAGCAGATTGCGATGCGCCCCTTCTTCTGATCCAGAAAAACAATGATACAGACACAACAGACAATCCCAATAGAGCCGCCAGTGGTGCAAGTGAGCTGGTGTTTGATGCACTAGGCGCGCTTGCCCCTTGTAGCGGTAGTTGATAATCCATCGTGATGGTTGGGCCTTTTACATCGTATCCATGGAAGTCCACTTGAAACGAATCATTAGCCGCTGACACAAGATAATCGAGTCCTGGAGAGGAGTCGATCTTGCTAATTCTAACCGATGCCGGCAAATAGAATATGGAATGGTATTCGCTGTAGTTTCCCTGCGTGGGGAGCGTTGTTTCCCAATCGTCCCCCGATTTGTCCGTCAGCGAGTTGGTGAGGGCGTATAGCTGTTTGGTGTTATTATCGTACTTGTACTGGGAACCTTTTAGAAAAGGCAGGCCGTCTATGCTGTCGGCATAGCCGGTGATCAGGGCCTTTCCCCCATCATCGATATAGATGTTCAGAACGATGTTGCCAGGATAGGTGCCGTTGTTCTGCGCGCCGTTGTAACCTTGGCTTGCCACCTCCAGCACAGTTGCTGCGGCAATGACCCATATGATAACAATACTAAGCAAGACGATATCGCTTCGTCCCGGTTTTTTCGTCATTTCGCGAAGTCCAGCCTTTTGATCATCGACATCAAATGATACTTAATTATCTACTTAAAGTTGAGCCTCTGGCCTCTAGAAATTGTATAGGATACTCCCTTGTAAATACTTTGCCAGCTTTCTTGTAGTTCCACCTTCGATAATGAGAAGTATATCCCGTAGCTGATCACAATTCGAGGTCTACTTCAGCAGGTCTTGCTGGCCACCGGCATCCTCCAACCGCTACCGAAAGCTCGGTCCGTAACCTTAATTCCAGGGGCGGCTTGCTTCCTCTTGAACTCCGCAGCTTTGACGAGGCGCAAGATCTGGCGAACGATCGATGCATCGAAGCCCGCATCTGTTATTTCCTCAGCAGACTGATGCTGCTCGATGTATCTGTGCAGGATCTCGTCTAGGACCTCGTAGGGCGGCAGGCTGTCCCTGTCGGTTTGATTGGACCGCAGCTCTGCAGATGGCGCTTTAGTCAGGATGGCTTCTGGAATGATCTCTCGGCTTCGGGTCGAGTTAAGCCACCTGGCTATTCTATACACCATGATCTTTGGGACATCAGATATTACCGCCAAGCCCCCGGACATGTCGCCGTAGATGGTGCAGTAGCCAACTGCAAGTTCAGACTTGTTCCCGGTCGTGAGGAGAATGGATCCGTACTTGTTGGACAGAGCCATGAGTAGGTTGCCCCTGATTCTTGCTTGAATGTTCTCCTCAGTCACATCGTGGGGACGGCCCTCAAAAGCCAGGCGAAGCTGCCGATCGATGGACTCCATGATATCAGTGATCGGAATTCTCAAGGTCCTGATTCCCAAGTTTCGAGCCAGATGTTCTGCGTCCTCAATGCTGCCTTTGCTCGAATAAGGAGAGGGCATGAGGACTCCCAGAACGTTCTCTGGGCCCAGGGCCTCGGACGCTATTGCTGCTGTCAGTGCAGAATCGACTCCCCCGGACAGTCCTATAAGGACATCCCTAAATCCGCACTTGTGAACATAGTCCCTTGTGCCTAGGACCAGAGCCCTCCAGATCTCCGACTCATGGGTAAAATCGTCCTTTTCAATGGACCCTGACATGGTGTCCATGTCTACTGTTATCAGGTCCTCCTGGAATGCTTTTCCGCGGGCGATCAGGCGACCATCAGAGTCAAAGGCGCAGCTTCGGCCATCGAAGACCAGGTCGTCGTTCCCGCCCACCTGGTTGACGTAGATGAAGGGAATCCGATACTTGCGGGCCATGCTGCCCAACATGGCCTCGCGATGAAGCTGTTTGCCTACTGTGAAGGGGGATGCCGAGAGGTTGATGACGCCTTGCGCTCCTGCCTTCACCAGCTCCTCGATCGGATCTGTGTGGTAGCGCCTTCGCTCCCAGAGGTCTCTGTCGTTCCATATGTCCTCGCAGATGGACAACCCCAACCTGGCTGTGCCAAGATCGAGAATCTGAGGCTCCGAAGCAGGCTCGAAGTAGCGGTCCTCGTCGAAGACGTCGTACGTAGGTAGAAGTGTCTTGTGAAAGGTACGCTCGACCCTGCCGTCGCACAGTAGCGCAGCAGAGTTAAAGAGCGGTCTGCCAACCTCACCAGGATTAGGCTCAGCTAGGCCTACCAAGACAGGAGGTGCGTCTGCCAGATTCAGCGCCAGTGATCTTGCTACATCCCAGCTCTCGCTGATGAAGTCCTCGTGTAAGAGCAGATCGCGGGGAGGGTATCCCAGCAGGGACAGCTCGGAGGTGATGACCAGGTCTGCATCTGCCTGGCGGACAGATCGAGCGATAAGATCTGCATTGCCCTTCAAGTCTCCCACGGTTGGGTTGAGCTGCAAGAGAGAGAGTCTCATATCTTCTTTTGGATATTCATCCCGCAGAGATTAAACATTTCCCAGACCTTGGTCGTACATCTGATTAGCTGAAAGCTCAATTCAAAACCTGTATTTGGCGTGCAAAATCTCATAGTTTTAGGTTTGAGCTATGAATCACGGTTTTCAGTGGAACCGATGCACGACTCAGACCATGGACTGCACAATATTGGCATTACACAGCAACTTCAAAATACTTGAGCAGTAGAGATCAATAGGGTTGTGTTCCACAATGGAAATGGAGTTCGTTCACACAACCTGCATATATTGTGGAACCGGCTCCATTTTTTATCTGGTTTACCTTGCAGGAGATGAAGTCTTCAATTTGTTGAACCATTGCATAAAAGGCATGCCCTTTAGCAGCATTCATGCCTACAAGGAGGACATGGATACATTAGCGTGCAAACAGAGGATAATGCAATATCAGTTGTTGATTTCTGTGAGCTGCTAGTAGATGATATAAAAATCCAGAGTGACGCAGTATATGCCTTTTAGTACTGGTCAATATAAAATATCAAGCTCTTCGCTATTTCCTGTGGGT
>PMNG01000211.1 GCA_003162615.1 Methanothrix sp.
CCCATCTTCGGCCAGAACGGCAGCGGAATGCATGTCCACCAGTCCCTCTTCCAGGGAAAGAGGAATGTGATGTTCGATGCAGGTGATGCCTTCCATCTGTCCAGTGAAGGCAAGTACTACATCGCAGGCCTTCTCAAGCACGCACCTGAGATCACGGCCATCACCAACCAGTGGATCAATTCCTACAAGCGTCTGGTACCCGGATACGAGGCTCCCGTCTATATCTGCTGGGCCAGAAGGAACAGATCAGCTCTGGTCAGAGTGCCCATGTACAAGCCGGGAAACGAGGCCGCAACGAGAGTCGAATTCCGCAGCCCCGATCCAGCAGCCAATCCGTACCTGGCCTTCTCAGTCATGCTGGCCGCAGGCCTTGCCGGTATCGCCAACAAGTACGAGCTGCCCGCACCTCAGGAACAGGACATCTACCACATGAGCGATGCCGAGAGGAAAGCAGCCGGAATCGCATCCTTGCCAGGCAGCCTGAACGATGCCATTGAGCTCACCGAAAAGAGCAAGCTGGTTCGCGAGGCACTGGGAGAGCACGTCTTCAAAGCCTTCATTGCCAACAAGAAGGCAGAGTGGGATGCTTACCGCATGAATGTGACCCAATGGGAGCTGGAGAGGTACCTTCCTCTGCTCTAGCCCCATATTGGGCTCACCTTTTATTTTTTGTTTATGCCTTTTGCGCATTATAGATTGAGTTAATTAATGCGAGGAACATCATGACAAGAAACGCATCTACCTCAATTGGTTCCGTTCATACCTATTATGAACATTTCTTAAATCACTATAAAAGGCCCATTGTAGTAGCTTATGGCCTACATACCATCGATTCGAGCGAGACGGAACGCTATGCAAAGGTAAGCGTTTATGTATCGGTTAGGCAGATGAGTAGGGTTTAGGATAATTATGCCAAGGATTAGACGGGAGCTTTACAATAAGGAGATCTGTGCATGCTCGATCTTCGGAGCCATGAACCGGGATGGCGAGCGCTTTACAGGCAAAGGCGTAATGAAGGCCATAGCCAACATGCATGTCCGCGGCAATGGTCTGGGAGGAGGTTTTGCAGCCTATGGCATATACCCGGAGTACAAGGATTACTATGCATTTCATCTAATGTTCACCGGCAATAGCCCGGAGGCTAAGAGATCTGCAAAGATCGGTTTTGATGCCTTCCTCTGCGAGAACTTCGATGTGGTCTCTGATGATGAGATCCCTCACTCTGATGAGGTGGTAGTGAGCGATCCACCCTTGATTTGGCGCTACTATGTGCTACCCAGAAAGCAGGGCGAAGAAGCTCTCCTCTCGGATGAGGATTATATAGTCAAAATGGTCATGCATGTGAATACCAAGATCGAGAATGCTCATGTATTCTCATCCGGAAAGAATATGGGGTGCTTCAAAGGCGTGGGCTATCCTGAGGATATCGGGGAGTACTTCATGCTGGACAAGCTCTACTCGGCTTATACCTGGACAGTGCACGGCCGCTTCCCGACGAACACCCAGGCATGGTGGGGAGGAGCCCATCCGTTCAGCCTCCTGAATACAACCGTAGTCCATAACGGTGAGATCTCCTCTTACGGCACCAATCGCTGGTATCTGGAGATGTATGGCTATGCCTGCACTCTGCAGACGGATACTGAGGTTATAGCCTATGCTGTAGACCTTCTCATGAGGCGACAGAGCATACCCATCGAGATTGTGGCCAAGATTCTTGCTCCTCCCATCTGGAACTCCATAGACAGAATGGATGAGAAGGAAAAGAAGCTGCTCACAACATTGAGGATGGTCTATGGATCTCTCCTTATGAACGGGCCTTTTGCCATTATCATCGGTCAGACCGGAAAGATGATCGGTCTGACGGACAGAATCAGGCTTCGGCCTATCACGGCGGCAACCCGGGGAGAGATGTTCTACCTCTCCAGTGAGGAAGCGTCGATAAGACTTATCTCGCCAGTTCTCGACTCCGTCTGGACGCCAAACGGAGGAGAACCGGTCGTAGGCGAACTGAATAATATGAGGACGGTATTGTAATGAAATCATTCGTCTTTCCTGAGTTCCAGATCATAAGGGACGAAGAAAAATGTGGCCAGTGTAGGGGCTGTGAGCGGCAGTGCTCTTTTGGCACTCATACGTACGATCCGCTCACGGATCGGTTGATATCCGACGACTACAAATGCGCCGGCTGCCAGAGATGTGTCATCTTCTGCCCCAAGGACGCCATAGTGGTCCGTCCTACCCAGTCGTTCTACCGGCCGAATGCGTCCTGGTCTCGCGAAAAGATAGAGGATCTGAAAAAGCAAGCCGAGACGGGAGGAGTGATCCTGACAGGATGCGGCAACGACAAGCCTTTTCGCATCTACTGGGATCATATAGTGCTCAACGCATCTCAGGTCACCAACCCCTCCATTGATCCTCTGCGTGAGCCGATGGAGCTGCGCACATTTCTTGGAGCCAAGCCCGATTTAATGGATATCGATTTCAAGGGCGGTGATGTGGAGATAAAGACCAAGATCTCTCCCCATCTGATGGTAGAGACTCCCATCCTCTTCTCGGCCATGTCCTACGGAGCCATAAGCTACAACGCCTTCAAGTCTCTGGCAACAGCATCCAAGCAGTTCGGAACGCTCTTCAACACCGGCGAAGGAGGCCTGCCAAGAGAGCTGCGAGCCGAGTTTGGAGGAAACGCCATAGTTCAGGTTGCTTCGGGAAGGTATGGAATAGACGCCGAGTACCTGAATTGTGCCGCGGCAGTTGAAATTAAGGTCGGCCAGGGTGCCAAGCCCGGAATTGGGGGGCACTTGCCCGGAGAGAAGGTCTCGCAGTCGGTGGCAGAGACCAGGATGATACCCGTAGGAACTGACGCCATCTCGCCGGCTCCTCACCACGACATTTACTCCATCGAGGATCTGTCCATGCTGATTCATGCCCTCAAGGAGGCCACCAACTACGAGAAGCCCGTCTCAGTGAAGATCGCAGCAGTCCACAACGTCGCCGCCATAGCTTCCGGCATAGTCAGGGCTGGGGCGGACATAATAGCCATCGACGGATTGCGGGGCGGAACTGGGGCAGCACCAAAGGCCATCAGGGACAACGTTGGAATACCCATAGAGCTGGCCATCTCTGCTCTGGACATGAGGCTCAAGAACGAGGGCATCAGGAACCGCTGCTCTATCGTAGCCGCGGGAGGGCTCAGATCCAGCAGCGACATAATCAAGGCCATTGCTCTGGGCGCTGACGCCGTTTACATCGGAACTGCCGCACTCATCGCCATGGGATGCACGCTATGCCAGAAGTGTAACACCGGCAAGTGCAACTGGGGCCTGTGCACTCAGGACCCGCGTCTATCCGGAAGGCTCAACACCGAGATTGCCACCAAACGACTGACCAACCTTCTCAACGCCTGGTCACACGAGATCATGGAGATGCTGGGCGGAATGGGCATCAACGCCATCGAAAGCCTGAGAGGCAACAGAGATCACCTCCGGGGAATCGGCCTGTACGAGTGGGAGCTGGAAGTCCTCGGCATAAAGGGCGCAGGACAGTAGGCAGGACAATGCTGGACAGCAGGAGTAATAGTAGCAGTAGCAGTTCACGGGTGAAGGGAGGCTGGTAAGATGGAGACTGTCGAGATTGATGCAACGGGCATTTCCACCGAGGATCTGAACGAACGGCTGATGGCCCTTATGCTTGACGGCACTGAAAAGTTCGTCCTGAAGAATGTCTGCGGCCAGAGGTATATTGGAACCAGGCTATACTCGAAGAACGGCAACAAGCCAAGGGTGGACATCGATATTACTGGCACTCCGGGAAGCGACCTCGGAGCCTTCATGTCCGGCCACCGCGTAAGGGTTCACGGCAACGTTCAGGACGGAGTCGGCAACACCATGGACGACGGTGAGATCGTGGTGGAAGGCCGGGCTGGGGATGTACTCGGAATGTCCATGCGTGGAGGAAAGATCTTCATCAGGGACAATACCGGCTACCGGACGGCGCTGCACATGAAGGAGTACCTGGACAAGAAGCCCGTCCTGGTCATAGGCGGCACCACCCAGGACTTCCTTGGCGAGTATATGGCAGGCGGCATAGTCATTCTACTGGGACTTGGTGAGCTGCCCCACAACCAGACCTTCATCGGCACAGGGATGCACGGCGGCGTGATCTACATCCGCGGCAAGGTGGACAAGCTCCAGGTGGCCGGCCAGGTGGATATCTCCGAGCCCGGCGTTGAGGACAGAAAGCTTCTGGACAAGTTTGTGGGCGAGTTCATAGAAAGCTTCCCTGATTTGGGCTTAAATAAAGAGGAGATCCTGAAAGGAGATTTCATCAAGCTTGCGCCGAAATCGAAGAGGCCCTATGCGAAGATGTATGCCTGAGGAACGATTTATTATTTATTCTTTAATGTTTTTATTTAATGCGTATCGAAAATCGATCTCGAGCAAATGCCGAAATATATTTCATAACTCCCAGAATTAGTGGTTAACTTGAAGGGCATTTTGGCCGAATTAGGCGCCTGTTGGAAAGATGTATAATTTGCTATAAGCAGATACGTTTTAGCATGTGCAACAATTGTTCAAGACTTCGCCAGGATATATGTTAGATTTCGCTCAAGTATCCATAGGATTTCGGCAATATTCGTGTAGTACATCCAGGCATCATTTCAAATTTCGCTCTGGGCGGCGTGATCGTGAACATTCCCGATGGAGCGGATGGCCTGTGTCTGGATTCATCCTTGTTTCCAAGATGATCTTATCAGAAGCTCGCAAAGCAAGGGTTAGAAAACGCTACTTAGAGCCAATACGTCCAAATTAGCAAACAAATTTAAACTGTTATGCGCTAATAACAAAATGGTGGAGCTGCTCGAATAAAGTTCCTGGAGAATTGATTGGCAAATCGGGGCTAGACTTACCAATGACCGCTGGACGAGTGGCTTGAAGGGGCTAATAGCTGAGAAGAAGACCTTGCCTGAGCAGGGTCGAGAACCAAAGAAGAAGCGCAGTAGTGAGAAAGTCTCGCGGGAGATCCGGAGCATACCATTCGACGATATAACCAATCGGTCTTACTCCAATCCCAGCAATTATGCAAGTGGGCACAAGAAAGAATGGGATGTGCACGAAGATGCAAAACGATAAGATAGCCACCTCTGACTTGAGACCGTACGCCGAGGATGAGCAACAGGTGAAGGAGCGATCTGCCCACCCTTCTGAGATGGATGTGGAAGCGCTCTATCATGAGCTCGATGTTCACAAGATCGAACTGGAGCAGAAAAATGAGGAGCTTATGCGGGCTCAGGCAAAGCTAGTGGCATCCGAGGAGAAGTACCGCGACCTCTACGAGTTCGCTCCCATCCGCTACTTCACCCTCGAGTCTTCGGGGATGATTCTGGAGGCAAATCTCGCTGGCGCCTCCCTCCTGGGAATGGAACGGGCACACCTTGTGAACAACCGGTTCCAAGCCTATATTGCCCAGGACAGCCGTCAGGAGTTCAATGCCTTCTGCCGACGTGTGATGGAATCGGATGCAAAAGAGACTGCAGAGTTCCAGCTAAATGGCACCGGAATGAATGGGATTGCTCACTTCTGGGTGCTGATAGAGGCCCGGGCTATCAGGGATGGCATTCGCCAAAGCTTCAGGATGGCAGCCATCGATATCACCGAGCACAAGCAAGCCGTCAACGAGATAGAAAGCTTGGCAAGATTTCCAGAGGAGAATCCCAATCCTATCCTGAGGGTAACAAGTGAAGGTGTCCTCGCCTTTGCCAATCAGAGCAGTGATCCTCTGCTGAAAGTCTGGGACTGTCGGGTAGGCCAGAAGGTACCAAACGATCTAAGAGAACTTGTTCTAGGCGCCATCAAATCAGAGGAAGTCAGCGAGATTGATGTTGTAATTGGCGAAGCTATCTATTCCCTGGTGATTACACCCATCAAGGATACGGGTCACGTCAACATCTACGGTATGGACATCACCGAACGCAAAACAATTGAAATGAAGTTTGCCAAGGAATTGAATAAATTCAAATTGCTCTATAATCTGACCCTGGTTATGTCTGCCGAGAATAGCTTAGAGGAAAATTTTACAGTTATAGTGGACAAAAGTAGACAACTTCTGAGCGCAGATACTTCTTATATTGCCCTGCTCGATGAGAGGAGTCAGGACGTCCGCATGCATACCCTTTCAGGCATTCGTACTGAGGCCTTCAAGCAGATGCATCTACCATTGGGCAAAGGGTTGTATGGCCTGGTCATGGAAACTCACCAAGGGTACATCATCGATGATTACCTCAAGACCAATGATATCAAACACGTAGTTGACTCGATCATAGCAGATGAAGGACTTGTTTCTGGCATGGCGGTTCCGATTCAGATTAAAGATTTGAGCCTTGGAGTCCTCTATGTTTTCAATCGTCATAAAACTCAGTTTACACAAGAAGACCTTGATTCACTCTCTCTGCTAGGTAACCTGGCAGCTTTGGAGATAATCAGGAAGAAGGCATCGAACGCCCTAAAGGAACAGCTCAACTTCCTGCAACAATTAGCTTGATACTATGCCCAACCCTATCTTTTACAAGGACACTCAGGGCGTTTATCTAGGCTGCAACAAGGCTTTCGAGACTTCTACGGGCTTAACCAAGGAGAACATTGTGGGGAAGACCGTCTATGAGCTATACAATAAAGATCTAGCCGACATATATTATGAAGCAGACAACAAACTCTTCCGGAACCCCGGGGTACAGGTGTATGATGCATTCATGACTCACGCCGACGGCGCGAGGCACAACGTGATGTTCAATAAAGCCACCTACTTCAACTCGGAGGGGCACCTCGCTGGGCTTGTAAGGGTCATACTAGACATACCTTCTTCCTGGAGGACCTCTTCGGCCGGAGGGTTGACCTATTAACTCCGGAGGAATCAGCCTCGAAATCAGGCCTTATGTAGAGAAAGAGGTGGTATGGGCTGATTAAAGACGATTCCGTTTTTCTTGGGCATATATTGCATCCATCAAAAAATGGTCACGAGTCATTTGACATATTGACCCTCTTTTGCCGCAGCCTCGGCAAAGGCCGCATCGGCCTCTGCGTCTCTGCCGAGAGCCTTGAGGGCAAGTCCCTTGCTGTTCCATGCTTTGCTATATGCAAGATCTATTTCAATGGCTTTATCAAACTGCTGGATGGCCTCAGCATATTTATCCTGGCGCCTCAGCGCTTCGCCTTTGTTGTACCATGCTTCGGATTTCATAGGATCTTTTTCTATTGACCAGTCAAAGCACACCATTGCCTCATCGTATCGGCCAAGCTTGCCCAAGGCAGCTCCCCTGTTGTTCCAAGCCTCGACGTTCTCGGAATCGAGTTCAATGGCCTTGTCGAAGCACAAGACTGCCTCATCATATCTGCCTAGAAAGCCCAAAGCAGCCCCCTTGTTGCTCCAGACTTTGGCTCCACCTGGATTTAGCTCGAGGGTCCTGTCGTAATATTTGATAGCATCCAGATAATTCCCAATCTTGCCATAGACCACACCTTTGTTGTACCAGGCTCTGGCGTATTCGGGATTCCTATCGATAATTTTATCAAAATATCTGATGGCCTCAGCATATTTCTTCTGCTTATAGAGAACAACCCCTCTATTATTCCGGGCATCGGCATGTTCCGGATCGATTTCGAGGGTCCTGCCAAAGGACTCAATGGCTTCTTCATATCTGCCAAGGTGACATAAAGCTAGGCCTCTGCTGTTCCATAATTCCGCGTTTTTGGGGGCAGCCTTAATAGCTCTATCGTAGAACCCGATAGCTTCATCATATTTGCCTTGAGCGTAGAGATAATCGGCTTCATCCGCCCAAAGAATGGCGACCATTTAACACTCCTCAGAGAACGACATCATGAAATGACATTCTTCTTTGCGATGAGTTTGAATGCTAATTGAGTCCCTGGAGTAACTAATCGCAAGCATTATTCTTAACAGCTTCGATCTCGGAATAGTCTAAGCACCTTTGGGTTAGCAGCTCGCACTTTTAAGTTGGGGCTTCACTATCCACTGCCCCTCAGGCAGAACCTCTTTGCGCATCCAGTAAGCCTTAATCGGTATCTTCAGTACAAGATCAAAGCCTGAAGCGCGAAGAGCCGCTATGATATCCTTCTCAGGAAGACCAAAGCGCTTGGAGAGTCGCCGCAGACCATCGGGATCAGAGACTCTGAAGTATTTGCCCCTGGTGTTCAGGAACATGATAAATGCTGCCTCTTCTGGCTTGATAATATCGATATCCAATATAATCCGCTCAGTTGTTATTCAGATTGATCTTCATTTTAATAAAAATTTCGCCATCGCATTTTCGGAACTAAAATATCTGCGAGGCAAGCGAGGAAGAGCTGGTCCTGGATGACGGAGATAGCGGACAGATGAATAACTGACCTGGACCTTCAGAGCATATCATTGACGGTTACAAAGAGAATCGAGGTTTGTTCCGTCCTATATCGGCATCCCCCACATAGGATACCATTTAGCTTCGTCCTTTTCGATTGGCAGCTCTCTTCCCATCACCGACTTCAGCCTGAACTCTAAGGACGTGTTCCTCTGCTGGTTGCCGCTCGGCACGAAAGGATAGTATGAGCCAAGCTTGAAGCTGTAAATCCAGTAAACGGTATCCTCGCCCTTGAAGCGGTAGACGGCGGCCAAAAGTTGGGTGCCGAATCCCTGCTCTATCAGGATCTGGCTTACCATCTGGATGTTCGTAACCAAATCTTCGAAGTCCTTGTCCTTCAGAACTACCCAGACGTAGTTGAACTCGTCCTTCTGGATACTGTACTCGATTCCAGTCTCCTTGAAGCTGAGCTTGAGGAGATCCTCGATCTCAGTACGAGCGGCTTCGTACCTGGACGAATCCATTGGCTTTATGCACACCGCTGCCGCGCCGTCTGGCTTGAGACCCAGGTTTGCCTCAAGGGTTATGGCAGCGGTTGAAATGGCAAATAGCTTATCCGTATTTGCCTCGGGCAGCTTGGTCTTTCCGAGGATTGAGTCTAGGAAGCCCAATATCAGGCCTCCAGCTCCTTTTCTATCCTCTCCAGGGCTGCGATCCTGGCCTCCATCGATGGATGGGTGGAGAACAGGTTCCAGATGGAAGAGCCCGAGATTGCGGGCACTATGAATAGAGCCCTGACAGGTCCCTCCACCTTTCGCAGGTCTTGGGTTGGTACTTTGTAGCCGCTTATCTTCATCAGTGCCGATGCCAGATTGGATGGCTGACCCGTGATTATGGCCGAGCCCCTGTCAGCCGCAAACTCGCGGTACCTGGACAGAGCCATTATGAGGATGTAGCTCACTATCCAGACCACCAGGGAGACCACTAACATGAGGATGAAGCTGTCGCCTCCGTTCTTGTCGCGCTGGTTTCCTCCGCCGAAGAAGGGCAGCCACCGAACCATGAGTTGAGCCACGGAAGACAAGAAGGTTGCTATGGTCATGACCATCATGTCCCTGTTCTTCACGTGTGTAAGCTCATGGGCAAGAACAGCCTCAAGCTCGCTTCTGTTGAGCTGATTCATTATGCCGGTTGTAACCGCCACCACGGCGTTCTTCTGGTTCCGGCCTGTGGCGAAGGCATTGGGCATGCTGGTGCTCACTATGGCGATCTTCGGCATGGGCAGGTTGGCTATAGCACACAGCCTGGACACAATCTGGTGAAGCTCAGGAGCCTCGCTCTCCGAGACCATTTTGGCTCCCATGGACATCAGGATCATCTTATCTGAAAAGAAGTACTGCAGGAACATGAACCCGCCAATGAACAGTATTATCACAACTTGGCTTGTGTTCGTAGCCAGCAGGAAAGCCAGGAAAGCCAGGTATATCACTGCCAGGAGTAACATGGTGATGAACATCCTAGCCTCAAGCCCAAGATCGGATTTCCATTTCATATCTTCTTAACACCTTTAATTTCTGCTAAACTTATCTCTTCTACTACTTACGTCTCTTATCTAGATCTTTCTCTTAGGATAACATAGGTAAGACGTTTCTAGGATATTATCTTTCTCGCTAACTGTTGAAGTACAGGAAATGTAACTCATCTTTCAGAACCGACTTAACTGCCTCGTCGACTTGGTCTTCGCTCAATGAACAATGCATACAGCTTGCTCGAAAGGCCCTCTAGGAGCCATGCGGAGATAGGGGGACGAAATAAAATAGTTGGAGATAGATAGACATTTGTGGAAAGCTCTAAAGAGGAAGCGCAAAATCATTGAGGTGCGTATAAATGGTACAGGCAAAGGAAGGAGACACCGTAAAGGTCCACTACACCGGTAAGTTCAAGAATGGTATTGCCTTTGACTCATCCGCTGGAGCAGACCCACTGGAGTTCAAGATAGGGTCAAGGCGTCTGATCCCTGGTTTCGAGGAGGCTGTTGTGGGGATGAGCCCCGGAGAATCCAAGACTGCGAACATCCCCGCAGAGAAAGCGTACGGGCGATATCAAGAGGACCGCGTGATAAATGTAGACCGAAAGGACATGCCTCCGGAAGTCGAGCCCGAGATTGGCATGACCCTGGAAGTCTGCGGCCCGAAAGGACAGGTGATCCCTGTTCAGGTCACGGATATCCAAGGCACAACAGTTACCCTGGATGCCAACCATCCTCTGGCCGAGCAGGACCTGATATTTGATATTCAGCTTATAGAAATTGTTGGAAAGTCTTGCTAAAGCGAGATGAACAAAGAAATTTGGGATATTGCAGAGACGCCTTGAAGCTATAGATCTCAAGGTGAGGAAGGGAATCATATCCCATTTTGGATACGGATTGCATGGTGCCATAGATAATTAAAGGGACGGTCTAGACTCAACCACTATCCACCAGATGGCTCGGCAGATCATCACCCTTTCGTCCTTCCATTTACTGAGAATAGTAAACCTGCTGATCAGGGTCTTGAGATGTTTCAACCTGTTTTTTTCAATTCATTCAAGTCATAAATGTACATTGAAAACTCCTACATGAGACTCTTAGAGATCTCATATGATGTTTACCTTCATATATCTCTCAAGCGTATTGTTAATGCAAGGTAATAAGATAGAACTAATCGTAGAGATTTGATACTAGGTGATAAGAAATGACAACTAAGAAGATATCGGGATTCTTTTCCGCAGGCCTCTGCATTGCAGTTTTCCTCATAGCGGTGTTGTTAGGAAATGGTGCTGCGGATCAGAGTTACTTTAACCCTATCTATGGCAAGGCCCCTCAAACTTCACAAGAGCGTGAAGGACTGTTTAAGGCAATTCAGAATACGGACGAGAAGAACATATCTCAAGTCACGCTAGGCGGAGAAGATCCGTATAAAGCACTTCAGAACCCCTATGCGTTCACAGATCCTCAAGCCGCACTGGAGCAGGCAAATACTTATAAATCGATTCAAAAGTTGAATAGTATTTACCAAAACTCTAACAGCGAAGATAACTGGTATTATTGGTCCAACATGTGGCTGAACGAGCCCCAAGAAACAACTAATACAACCCATGCAATCAAAGGTTCTGGAGACTCACTCGGCTTGGCAAATACATATAATATATATAGTGCAATGGATAATCCCTATGCGTTCACAGATCCTCAAGCTGCACTGGAGCAGGCAAATACTTATAAGTCAATTCAAAAGTTGAATAGTATTTACCAAAACTCTAACAGCGAAGATAACTGGCATTATTGGTCCAACATGTGGCTGAACGAGCCCTAAACTTGAGGTCTCAATTAACATCTATTTTTCTCTCTTTTTGCTACGGCTGCCTTAGAATTCCTACTCCAGATTTTGCTCTCTTGAACTCCTCCCTTAAATCAAATAGATTTTCGAAGAAAAGGTAAGCTGGCCAGGTGGCATTATTCAGATCACATCGGAGATCAGATCTCACCCCCTGGGCAACATCGGCAAAGGTCCTTGTGGATGCGCAACAGCCATGCACTTCATGGCACCAGTTAGCCTATTGACCATTTCCAAGATCATCATCTTTTAGACCTAGGCTTCCTAATGAAAATAATCCGTAGCCCAAGACGCTATAGTGGCTGTTCTTAACCTTCTCGATGGGGCACGGAGGGCAGAGTCCTATCTAAAGCGTAATCTGGCCGCATTCTCTAATCCAGAGGTTAATTGGCACGTAAATCAAGGCAAAGCCTCGATCCTTGCCAAGGCCCTCACAAGCGTGGATTGCGTACTTCTTTTGGGTCACCCCCAGTAGTCTCTTGAGTGGGTTTACTATATTGAATTATTTGAGAGATTTAGTGAATAACTCAGAAGTCAGCAGAGCTTTTTATGCGAGAGTATGAACTGGTCATTATGTTCCGAGGCAGAATCTGCTATTTAGAACTCCTAGAATGAACTGGTCCTGTAGCCTGATGTAATCGACGCTTTTGGGTAGTGACCACGTTGTGCCACCAGACAAGGGCCTCGCCATCCGTTGGCTTGAGCATTGTGGTCAACATTTTGATTATGTGGTCTTGCCGGCACCGTTGGGCCCCAGGAGTTCCCTGGCTATCTCCAGGTCGACCCTGTCCACTGCAACCAGGTACCCAAATCTCCTGGTCAGGCCGCGCAAAGAAGTCGACGCATCGTACATGAATCAAAGAGATACGATAAGGGATATTATACGTTGCGTTCATTTCGCGGGTCTTACGAGAACGCAAGTTTAATCTTCCATGGAACTCGAAAAGGCAATCATGCCTCCCAGGGTTTTGTTCGCTACCGTTTACAGAAAAGGCTCCGAACCTTACGACTACATCGGGGCCAACACAAGGTCGTGGTTCAGGTTCTACTGGCCCAGGATCCAGTCCTTCGGACTTCGGTTTCTCAAACAGAACATTCCGGAGCTGGAGATCCTGGAGTTCCCAACATGGGAAGAGTACCTTAAAAAGATGGAGGAAGGCTGGGACATCGTTGGCATCTCCTTCTATCTCAGCGAAACCCATGAGGCCCTTGAAATGGTAGAGGCGGCCCGGGAGGCCCACGTGAGCCAGGTGTGGGCCGGAAACTACGGCGCTCTCACACCAGAGATTCAAGAGAAGTTCGACAGGATATTCGTGGGCTACTCAGAGCACCAGCTCGCTCCAATCTTTGGAAGGCAGATCAAAGACGTCCTCCACCCGCCATTGATCGAGTACCTGAACACGCCCTTTGGGATCAAGCTGAACATTTACGGCGTACTCTTCACAACTCGTGGCTGCCCTGTAGGCTGCAAATTCTGCCAGACGCCAGTATTCTGCAACAAGCCCAACCCGGTCTCAATGAAGAGCCTGGAGAGAGTAGTAGCCTACTACAAGGAAAACGGAATAAACGTGGTTTTGATCGAAGACGAGAACTTCGGCTGCAACCGTCGCCACGCTGACGCGGTGGTCGAGCTGCTGGACAAGTACGAAATGGTATGGGGTTGCATGGCCCGCGCAGACTACCTGCGAGGAAAGATAGACGAGTGGGCGGAGATGAGGCTAGGCAAAGGCAAAAAAATAGTGGCCGGCTTCGGAGGCGCGGCTATAGGAATAGAGAACCTGCACCAGGAGCGTTTGGACGACATAAATAAGAAGGAGGGCACGGAGGACATTCTTGAAGCCGTACGCAAATTGCAGAAGCACGGCCTGGGGACTGTAGGCTACTACATGATCGGCTTTGAGGGCGACACAAAGGAGTCACTCAGAGAGGACATTCCAAAGCTGGCCTCCCTCAAGATGGACATAACCCAGATATGCGTCCTAACCCCTCTACCCCAGACGCCAATGTACAAAGAGATCGAGGAGAAGTACGGAATCTGGGATCACGATTATCACAACTACGATGGCAAGCACCTTGTTTGGAACCATCCGAACCTCAAGCCGGAGGAGATTCCAGGCATCCTCGACTGGTCCTTCAAGCAGGTCTATCCCTTGACAGCACCCATCAGGACCTCCGCCCGTGTGTGGGGCAATGCCTACCGGTACGGAGGTGTGGCCGGTCTCCGGGAAGTAGCAGCCTACATTACCAGGGCAAACAGATTTGATTGGAGCCAGGGGCCCAGGCTGCTCAAGGTCAGCTAGGCCATGAAAGTTCTTCTGCTCTCGTCCCCAATCGTTCAGCCGGATTTCGACCGCATCGCACGTCTGCCCAACCTGGGATTAGTCTCGCTGGCGGGGCACGTGGATGACCTGTGCACAGTTCACGTGGCCGACATTCACTGCCAGAAGCGCCCCAGGGATTACGTCCGCAATATCGTCAACGACTACGATCTTGTTGGGCTGACCGCCATGAGCTTTCAATATCAGGAAGCTCTAGAGCTGGCAAGGATCGTGAAGGAGGCAGGAGCGGAGACTGTTTTTGGAGGCTACCATCCCACCCTGGCTTATCAGGAGATCGCCGAATCGTCGGACGCCAGGCTTATCGATTACATCGTCAGGGGCGAGGGCGAGGCCACGTTCCGAGAGCTGGTCAATGCGAAGCTGGAAGGCCGGAGCCTCAAAGACGTGCTCGGCCTCTCTTTTCACGACGGAGATAAGTTTGTCCATAACCCTGCGAGGCCGCTTTTGGACGCGAGCGAGATCAAGATGCCTAACCGGAACGCCAGGCTGCTAACCAAAGGATTCGAGAGCTTGGGGGTTCCCATCGACTCTGTGGAGACCAGCCGGGGGTGCACACAAGGGTGCAAGTTCTGCAGCATCAACCTCATGTACGGCCGCAGGTTCCGCAAGTTTCCCATCGAACGCGTCACTGCTGATATCCAGGATGCTGAGGCTCACGGCGCAGGCTCCATCTTTTTCCCGGACGACAACATCACCCTGGATGTAAAAAGGTTGGAGCAGCTCTGCCAGGCCATAATCGATGCAGGACTCACCCACCTGCGATACAAGACCCAGGCTTCAGCATCCGGGATTGCCTCAAGCAAACGGCTGGTAGACAAAATGGGAGAGGCGGGGTTCGACGGTGTCTTCCTTGGTGTTGAGAGCGTGAACGAAAGGAACCTGCAGTTTCTGGGAAAGGGCAGAATGTCTGATGATGCCGAAAGGGCGGTGCAGTATCTGCACGATAACAACATCATAGTCTCCACAGGCCTGATCGGCGGGAACCCGGAGGATGACGCCGAGGGCATCTGGGAGAACTTCCGGCTGGCCCGAAAGCTAAAGGTGGATGTCCCCATTTTCTACATCAGCACGCCTTACCCCAAGACACAGATGCGAGCAGAGCTTGAGGAGATGGGCCTGGTCACTAAGAACGATTTCACTAAGTACGATGGGCTGCACGCCAATTGCAGGACCTTGCACCTGAGCGACGAGGAGATCCAGTACATCACCTGGGAGATGAACGCCCGCTACTACAACTGGGATTGGTTCAGGTACAACAAGGTGAAGCGGCTTTATCCGAAGTGGTTTGCTAAGGAAGCACTGAGGCTGGCTCCGTTCTATGCCAAAAGAAAGGCTGCACTGGTGCTTGGCCTACGCACGCGTCGGGACTTCTTCAGAGAGGATCTGGAGGGCGGGGGAGAGGTGTGCAAGGGAGTGACTTAGAAGGATTCCTCTCTTCTTTCGTTCTTAGGACACTTTTCGATTGATTTTATCGATCCAACTCCAACGGACTCAATGGACGTCTTACCCAGGACCGCGTGAGCAGACAGGAATTAAGGTGCTTTCTTTTTGATTCAAAAGCTCAATTGACTCATCTATTTCATGCAAAAGCAAAATCTTAAAGAATAATCTTTTTTTATCGTCTAATTCTTTTCTGTGGCCGTCATCCAGCCTGAATCCCAAATACACACCAACAAGCGTACCAATTAATGGACCTAATATTATAATAAATAGCTCCCACATTGTACTAATCGTTTGAATATTCATCTCATCCTCTCCTCCAGAACTAGCTCCCTCATATGGTCATGCAGCATGTCATTGCCCTAAAAGAGATATGCGAGATTGATAGCATTTGAGCCTCGATGACCGAAATGTACCTTATTATCAATCTCAAATCCTGTGTCAGTGATGCATTATCTCTAAGACATTGCATGTATTGGCTTAGTTGACCCTGCTGGAGCCTGGGCAAACACATCAACAACGACCACATTGCTGGGCTG
>PMNG01000041.1 GCA_003162615.1 Methanothrix sp.
TAGATAGCTGACGCGACACTAGCTATGAATTATACATTGAAGGGTCCGATTTAAGATAATCATTTGAGCCATGTTCTTCTGGTTCTCGAACGGGCATTTCTCTGTGGCGGACCCTACGGGCAAGAGCTGCACCCACCATTCTCCAGTATATCCGACGAGCACGAGCTGCAAGGAATCTCTTGGTCCAGAGGATACTCTGACAAATTCAAGCTCAGATTAAAGGATTTTGGCGGAACCCAGCTTCCACCAACATATGGTGCTACGTTTTCGTGTGGCTTTAGGACGGGGCTTTTGGTGAGGCAGCAGGGCAGCCAGTCCAGGACAAAGCCGCAGGCAGCTCTGGCAGTGACCACTCCACCATTGTATTGGGCGGAAACATCGACCAGGTTGATGAATCGGTCTCCTGTATTTCTAATGCTGGCCCGCAGCGTTATCGATTGCTTTCCACCAATCTGGAGCATTGGCAAAGACCATCTAATATCTCTCCCGGTTATATCCGGTCGCAGGCTCGAATTTATGAAAGTCAAGCCCTCTGGGAGACTATCGGTTATATAAATCGGTCCAAGGGTCTTGTTGCCATCGTTGGTTAGATTGATCCTGAATAGAGCTGTGTAATCATCCTGCTTCAATACCTCTTTTGTAACATTGATGTGAGGCCGGATGAAAATTGGACCCTGGTTGATGGCGATGGTGGCATCCAATTTGTAGCTGCCTACGAAGGTCTCATCAATACTAACATTTTCTTTCGCTTTAGGATTAGTTTGCTGAACCGCCCTTATGTCCGCAGTGCCATTGAACTGGGCAAGTAGGGCCATGGTCGCGTCCTGCATCAACGTCTCTTTCTTTATGTTGTCGGCAAAGCCGATGCGTTCGCTGATGGCAGCTCCAATATCAGGGTTCTTGGTCCACATCTCCTCATGCCATTTCGACGAATAATTGGTCTTGAAGCCGCCCGCTGTCAGGTTATTGGGGGCATAGGTCATTGTAGAATCCTTGTAGACTAATCCGGTCCTTATAACTTCATCCGATTTGTAATCACCGCTGCCCGTCTCGAAGGATCTTTGAGTCTTGCCTATTCTCTTGTCGGAGTCAACAAATCCATTTCCATTTGCGCTCTTTGAGTAAGTAACTCCCTCTCCATAAGAATCCAGGGATTGTGCGACCTTGAAGCTGCCGTGATAGTCTTCATGGATATCCATATCGTTCTCTAAGGGCCCCGGAATGGTGCGTGGTTCTGTTTTGGTGTACGCTATCTGGGCCTTTCCGCCGTAGAAGTCTCCGGATGATTTGTAAACCGTTTGGTTCGGATCTACAAGGAAAGAGCTCTCTTTGTTGATGAGGTCCATGTAGAGGTAGTTCTCGGAGACCTTCTCGTTCCTGACGTAGTTCGTGGCGCTGGTTCGGTCGAACCAGAGCGAATTGAAATCTAATTTTCGATTCCTGGACAGAGAGACGGAGGTTGGCGNNTCGATCTCTGTTCCGGGATCTGAAACGCCTACGGTGACGGAATCGGAATCTGATTGAAAGTTGCTGGCACGTATGATTACATTATTTACAAGACTGTATGGTTCTAGATTTGTCGATAGAATTTTTCGATCATAGATGTAGCCATCACCCGAAACCGATCCGCTCTCATCGAACCTTATATTCGGACGATCTCTTATGTGTACTGTTAGATAGATTATTCCGCTTTGTTGGGGTGCAAGGTTGCCGATATTATCCCATAACAGGATATTTCCTTGAACCATGCTGGGATAAGGACTGGCCCCCACAAACTCAACATCGGGTGGTAAGGTATCAGTAATGTTTACTTGGGTAGCGGTGGGTCCCCCCTCAGATTCATCGTTACCATATTTTATTGTATAATTAATCAATTCACCTGGAGAATAGGAACTTCTCTCAGCCGTCTTCCTGATCCAAAGGCTATGAATTACAGGAATCGCTAGAGTCTTGTAAATACCCTGGGTCTCGTTGGAGCTGATTCTATACAGGTTGTAAACCCACTTTACGCTCTTAGGAATTGAGTCCTTAGCCTGCATATTCATCACAATCGTACCCGAGGCTCCTGGAAGTAGGACAGTGGCATTCAGGCAGGCGCTGTTCCATACCGGATGGTGGCGGTCTAGAGTGTTCGCCGAAGGTTCAGGATTAGAATCCAAAAAATTTAAGTTTTGATCGACTATATCGTCGATGCTTACATTTGTGACGTTGACCCGCCCAATGTTCCTGTAGGTAATTGTATAATAAAATATTGTGCTATTGCTTATCAGTTCTCGAGACGCTGTCTTATTTATCTGGAGCAAGGGGGTAAATCCCAGAACCGTGGTGCTAACGCTGGCGTTGGCCTTTATGTTCTCAGCACAGGAGATCCCTGCAGTATTCACTAGTAAAGTGCCGTTTTGCACCGTAGGGTTGACCTTAACATTAATCGTGATAGTTCCGGATACTCCTTTAGCAAGATCTCCTAAGCTCCAGATATTATTTGATCCGACGTTCGGCAGGGGAGAAGAGTACACGAAGGTCACGTTCTTGTCGTAATTTTCGTTTATAACAACGCTATGAGCGGTCTCATTGCCGGGGTTCTGGTAGCTGATGGTGTAGGTCAGGGTCTTGCCGGCCTGGACTGGGTCGGGTTCGGCATTCTTTGCTATGCTCAGCTCAGGAAGAGGGCGATCGATCTCAAGTAGATAAGCATCCATATCAGAGACAGTGGCACCTCTGGGGTCAATTGCAGTTACGGTTGCCACATTCTTCAGAGTAGTTTTGAAGATCATTTCGCCCGGNNGAATCCCCGTTAGCATGATCTATTATTGTGTACGTCATGTAGTCCCTTGAAGGCTTGTTGTATTCTATGATGAGAGACTCCTTAGTCCTGTTAGAATTATAGGCATCAGATATCAGTTGGCCTTTATTTCCGTATCTGGAGGTCAGGGTCGACTCAGAGATTGGATCGATGTACATCGAGCTATTGATAGAGCCATTCAGGACTAGAGTTTCAATTAGGGTTTCACCAACCAGCTTGCCTGTATAGTTATACCTGGTATAATTGACTCCCTGTATCTCGATGTTCCCGGCTGTTTTTTGGGCAAGTGTTTTGTTAAAGCCGATTCGAAGCTGCTTAAGCTTGTTCAGCATTATCTCCAGCCTAGTTCTGCTGTTCATCAGTTTCTGAATAATC
>PMNG01000138.1 GCA_003162615.1 Methanothrix sp.
ATCTGACAGAGTTAATCTCGCAGTACCAAGATACTCATATGACAGTTGAAGATTTGGCCTTTTTCCTGGCCACTCACAATTACAACGCAACACCCAAAGATGGCTATGTCCAGGTAATAGTCGACCGCACGATTTACAAGGCAGTACCAAACAGCACAACTGGACTGGCTGAGTTAACAATAATGAACTAATTTCTCGAAGCAGTCTGTATCATCATAAGGAGTTATTATGAATCGTGGTAAATTTGATATCATCGGAAGCATACTCCTCATATGCAAAAATGGGGCCAAGAAGACTGAAATCGTGTATAAAGCCAACCTCAACTTCAAGAAAGCCGGAATATATCTTAAGTGGCTCAATGATCGAGAAATGATAATGAAGGAAGGAAGATTATTCAATATAACTTCAAAAGGATCTGAGCTGTTACTTAATTTGCAAAGTGCGTCTGCATTCATGGAGCTGAAATAGTTAGATCAAACCTGATAATCATCAATAGCATGACACACCTGGGGCTGGAGATCTCCTCCTATGAGGACTGGGTCAGGGCAGAGCGGCGATTGGTCAGGGCTTTAGGGGCTCTGATCAGATGAGGCTGGGTTGCATGTGACGAGAGACAGAGGCCATAAGTTCTGGTATAATGCCTACTGGAAGACAGAGCTGGCCAAGGTATGATGAAAGCTCAGCTGATCGAAAGGGAGAGGTCCATTCATGTCCGATTTCTTCCGGTTTTTAGCCGCATTATAGCTCTGGATATTTCTAAAGTCGTTAGCGGATCTTGCTCCAGGAGCCGGACAAGCTCATGCCAGGCATCTAGGGAGTAGATCGTTAACTCCGCTCATTTTAAATATGTTTGACGTAGAATACTTTGTTGAAATTATACAAGTAAAATGCAGGTGAGACATTGAGATTGAGCTATTTAGCTTTCTGGATTGCGATTATCTTTTCAATATCCTGTTCCTTTGCACAGCTGACTGATGTATCGAATACCCCCACGCAGGGTGCTTTTCAGGCGGGCGCTTTCCAAACGACACCTGTAACCACATCTCCCTCGCAACAGGCATACGAAATTGGATCAACCTCGTCATCGTTAGGGCCTCAAGCCCTATCACAACGAGCAAACCAATCCGGGAAAAATCAAACAACTTCGGAGATTCAAACAAGTGGACTGCCTTCTGTAACGATTACATCCCCAACTGAAGGGGCCATAATTCCTCCGGGCAACGTCACAGTCACAGTCGATGTCAAGAACTTCAAATTAGTGAACAAGCTTGGACAAATGGATGTTGCTGGTGAAGGCCACATCAATTACTACTTNNGGACTGCACAACTTCTCAGTCCAGCTTGCAAACAATGACTATTCGAATGTGATCCCGCTAGTCTATGCAAATGTTAACGTCACAGTGACGGCACCGACCTCGAAGAACATGAGCACAAAAATGTGACCATCTACCTCGTTGCGATGGACACCCATTCAATTAATGGGAATCCAGGAGCGAGTCATAATGGGAATCCAGGTATGGACGATGGAGACGTACACGAGAACTACACAAGCGAGTCTAGCCTATTGTAGAAAATTTACAGCTTGCATTCATAAAATTTTTGGCATCCGATAAACCATAGTGATTTTAATTGCTATTTTTGCTCAAGTTATCGGATCAATTTGCCAAATTATCTACATTTAATGAGCAACTACATTTGTGCTATGGTGTTACTAACCTTTATCGTGCAATGTGCAATACATCACTTCAGAGATTCCCCCGTAGCTCCCAACACCTCCATCATGCTCTTGGCCGCAGGCTTCTTCGGCTTCTCCTCTTTCACTTGCGCAACCTCTCCATTCATCTTAGATGTAACCAGGGCCTAAATCCGTTCCTTGCAGCCGTTATGGTACAATCTGAGGTCCAGGTCCTTCGTCATCTTGTCCACAATCTTGGTCATCATGGACAACTCCTCTTCGCCAGCCTTGGGCAAATCCTTTAGCTCTGCAAAATGCGACGGTTCCCACACCTCATTGGGGTAACGCAAGGTCGTAGCCACGATTGCCTTCTGGTAGTAATGGATCAGGACGACCCTTTACCTGGTGCTCATAGTAACCTTCCCTAGGGCGGCCATGCCTGTCTTTTCGAGGAGCTTTCGGAGCAGAGCATAGGGCTTATCCGAGTTATCAGGAATGAGGAGCCAGCTTCGCTCGAAATAGTGAGGATCTGCCTCGAAGAAGTTCACGAACTTGTCAAGCTCAATCAACTTTGTAGACACGGGTTTTGCAGAATCGATCTCCTTCTTATCGAAGACGAGATACTCATGCCCTTTCAGTTTGTAGCCATAGGCTATCTCACTCTCGGAGAACCTCGTCTCCCTCTTCGCAGAAAAGCTTGTAGGAGATGGGAGTTTTGCATTTCTGGTGCAGCATTCGATAGCTAATCTTCCTCTCTAGGTGATGGGGATCGCTCTTACTGGAATGTTGACGAGTCCCATGCTGATGCTGCCTGACCAGGTTGGATGGCTTGGTATTGGTTCGAGGTTCTCTTCCTCTTCGGCAGACCCTACCTCAAGACCTCGATCAAAGGTTGAACCTTAGATTATCAACCAAAACCTTTTTCGTAAGAATCGTAGTTCAGATCTCTTGTTATTAAGGATTAATCACAAGACACATCTTAACACGGAGGGAGTCCTACAATCGGCCCATCAGTGCATATCAGTAATCGGAGACGTTATCTAATAACAGAAGAAAAATCACCTCAGTCATGATCGTAGATAGAGACCAGGGAGATAGCTATGCCTCAACTTGAACATATTGAAGCCATCGAGAAACGCCTCTGGAAAGCGGCGGACACACTGCGCGCTAACTCGAACTACGCCAGCAACGAGTATTTCCTGCCTGTCATGGGGCTGGTTTTCCTGCGGCACGCCTACAGCCGCTTTCTGGCTGTCAAAGAATCGATAGAGTCCAGCCTTCCCAAGGGCGACGGCAAGACAAGATCGCTGACCAAGGAAGACTTCTCACAGAAAGGCGCGATCTTCCTGAAACCTGAGGCTCAGTTTGACTACCTCGTCTCATTACCCGATAGTGAGGTCCGCGCAAAGGCCATTATCGAGGCGATGGAGTCTATCGAGGCGGACTATGAGAACCTGCGCGGTGTCCTGCCAAAGAGCGAATACCAGGAACTCGACAATCAGGTCCTCGGCTCCAGTGCAGGAGGCGGTGAGTCCAAGGTGCGGCAGAAGCTAGTAGAGACCGGTGCAGTAGATTTGATGATCGCCATCCGCTCAAACTTCTTCTACACCCGCACCGTGCCCTGCGAGCTGTGGTTTCTCAACCGGAATAAGCCCGAAGAGCACCGAGAAAAGGTTCTGATGATCGACGCACGTAACATCTACCGCAAGGTTACACGCAAGATCTACGACTTTTCCCCTGAACAGGAGCGAAACCTACTGGCTATCGTCTGGCTCTACCGAGGCCAGACCGACCGCTATCTGGACCTCGTCTCCAGCTACTGTCGACGCACTCTTGAGGAGGCTGCTGCCTGCTTCAGTGACGAGGACGAAAACGGCAATCCCATCCAGC
Source organism: Methanothrix sp. (assembly GCA_003162615.1). GTDB lineage: Archaea > Halobacteriota > Methanosarcinia > Methanotrichales > Methanotrichaceae > Fen-7. The sequence continues at coordinate 3,566 of PMNG01000138.1, forward strand.
CTTTGCCGGAATTCGTTTCTGCCATCGAAGTCATCACCGACGCCCTGGAACCTGTCCAAAAGAAGCTTTCCGAAGACGCATCCCAAGTCCAAGTGCAAAAGGAACTGACCGACTCTGTGGCCGCCTTCCAGGCAGATGTGGAGGCGTTCCATCAGGCTCTCGCCGCACAGCAGGAGGCGTGGAAGACGCAAAAGACCAACAATGGGGAACTCAAGCAGGCCGTCGAACTACTTGTCCCCCTGGCCGAAACCAGCCTCAACCTGGTCAAGCAGATTGACCTGCTTTACAAGCTCGCCAGCCACATGAACGAAACCGGCGAAGACGAGTGCAACTCCAGATCGAGAAACGGAGCAGACAGAGAGATCACGCGAGCCCTCAAGGCCGTCGACGAGACACGCCAAAGGGTTGTCCTAAAGCTCAAGCAAGTACGCTACTCTTGGCGGCAGGGCCGTTGGCTCACCGAACGCTTTCCCGATGCCAAGCTACGCGATGTGGAGGGGCTGGTCAAGCTGGTAACCATTGATATGATTGCTCACAACGACTGGAGTTTGACCCCTGGCCGCTATGTCGGCGTTGCCCCTGAGGAAGTGGACGAGAACTTCGACTTCGAGGAAGCCCTTCATGAGATACATGTGGAGCTGGAAGATCTCAATGCCGAGGCGGTGCAACTCGCTGCAACGATCAAGAAGAACTTTGAGGAGTTGGGGGCATGAGTTGGCCGACTTTGAGGTTCGAGCAACTATACGCAGAGCCTTCAAGAAATGGTGTTTACAAACCGACCCAGTTCCATGGCTCAGGCGTTCGAATAGTGAACATGGGTGAATTATTTGCCTTTGACATCATCTCTAATCAAGAGATGAATCGGTTAGCCATGAACGATGCCGAAATGGCAAAGTCGGGCCTTCGAGATGGCGATCTACTTTTTGGGAGAAGGTCGCTCGTTGAGGCAGGAGCAGGGAAATGCTCTTTGGTAGAAGGTCTGTCTGAACCAACTACATTTGAATCTTCGATTATTCGAGTGCGAGTCGATGAGAACCGACTAAAGCCTCGATTCATATACTACTGGCTCAAATCTCATTCAGGGCGGGGCGCAATTCGGGCAATCGTTACGGGCACGAATGTAAAAGGGATTAGGTCGAGTGTTCTCAAAGATATCGAAGTGCCGTGCCCAACAACTGAAACACAGGATCGTATTGTGGAGCGATTGAGAGCCTACGACAACCTGATCGAGAACAACCGGCGGCGGATTCAGTTGCTGGAGCAGGCTGCGCGGCTGCTCTACAAGGAATGGTTCGTCCATCTCCGGTTCCCCGGCCACGAACACGCCAAAATCAAGGATGGCGTGCCGGAGGGGTGGGAGAAGAAGCACCTAGCTGAATTGATGGATACACAATACGGCTTTACTGAAACTGCGACTGCCGAACCGGTCGGGCCGCAGTTTCTACGGGGTACCGATATCAACAAAACCTCGTACATCGACTGGAGTAACGTACCTTATTGTCCTGATGATAAGCTGGATTACAACAAGTATGCCCTTAAAATAAACGACATTGTCGTCATCCGTATGGCCGACCCTGGCAAGGTGGCTATTGTCGAAAGTGAAGTAAAGGCTATATTTGCTTCGTACTTGGTTAGGCTGATCAGAAAGAACGGTGTAACGGTTCCTCCACTCTACCTGTTTTATGTGCTCTCAGATGATGGGTATCAGGGATTCATTTCTGGTGCATGTGGAGGAGCGACGAGAAAAAGTGCGAACGCAAAACTGCTGGTTGATTTCAATGTCGTGATCCCCCCAGCAACACTTGTATCGATGTTCATTGCTCAAGTTGAGGCACTTCGATCACAGATTCAGACATTGCTGAAACAGAATTCATGTCTTGTAAAAGCCCGTGACCTGCTCTTGCCGCGCATTATGAACGGAGTGATTGCCGTATGAGCGAATACACTGAAGATACCCTCGTTCAGCAAACCACCGCCGATTACCTGGAACAGAAGCTCGGTTGGGAGTCTGTCTACGCCTACAACGATGAGGACTTCGGGCCAAATAGCCTGCTAGGCCGTGCCTCGGACCACGAGGTCGTCCTGACACGCACTCTGCGCCAGAAGCTGAAGGAGCTGAACCCTGGCCTACCGGATGCCGCCTACGACGATGCCATACGACAGGTAACCTCGACCGTCGCCTCACAAACTTTAGCCGCCACAAACCGCGAGAAGTACGCCTTAGTTCGAGACGGCGTGCAGGTCATCTTCCGAAACGACAATGGGGAGCGTGAGAAGCAGCGTCTGCGACTCTTGGATTTTGACGAGCCTGCCAATAACCATTTTCTATGTGTGCGTGAGCTTTGGGTGTATGGCGACCTCTACCGCCGTCGAACGGACATAATCGGTTTCGTCAACGGTCTACCGCTACTCTTTATTGAGTGCAAGAACATCCACAAGGACCTCAAAGCCGCCTTCGAGAAGAATTTCTCCGACTACCTGGACACCATCCCGCATATCTTCCACCACAACGCCATTGTTATGTTCGGCAATGGTGAAGAGGCAAAGATTGGCTCGATCACCAGTCGTTGGGAACACTTTCATGAGTGGAAACGCCTGGCAGAGGAGGAGCTGGGCTGTGTGGACATGGAGACGCTACTCAAGGGCATCTGCGACAAACGAAACTTCCTGGACATGGTTGAGAACTTCATCCTCTTTGATGAGTCAAGAGGGGAGCCTAGGAAGATCCTAGCCCGTAACCACCAGTATCTCGGTGTCAATAAGGCAATCGAGGTGGTTCGTGAGCGCAAAGAGCGGAATGGCAAGCTGGGGGTCTTCTGGCATACTCAGGGTGCAGGCAAGAGCTATTCGATGGTGATGTTTGCCCGCAAGGTCCATCGCAAGCTCGGCGGCAATTTCACGTTCCTGGTGCTTACCGATCGAGACGATCTGGATACGCAGATCTACAAGACTTTTGCCGGCTGCGGCGTGGTTGACGCTGACCGTGAACAGTGTCGTGCTTCCAGCGGTACCCACCTGAGCCGACTTCTGGCCGAGCATAAGAGGTACATTTTCTCGTTGATCCAAAAGTTCAATCAGAAAGTGGACCCCGCAGAGGGCTACACCAAGCGAGATGACATTATTGTTGTGACCGACGAGGCCCACCGGACCCAATACGGCACGCTTGCGCTCAATATGCGCAACGCTCTGCCTAATGCCAGCTACATCGGGTTTACGGGCACGCCGCTCTTCAAGGAGGACGAGATAACACGCCGAGTCTTCGGCGATTACGTCTCGACCTACGACTTCCAGCGGGCCGTGGAGGACGGGGCTACAGTGCCGCTCTACTACGATGCTCGGGGAGAGAAGCTAGGTGTTGCCATTGGCGACCTCAACGAACGAATCGCTGAGAAGCTTGAGGAGTTCGAGACCGACGACATCGACGTCGAACAGCGTCTTGAGAAAGAACTCAAGCGTGAATACCACATCATCACTGCCGACAAGCGGCTCGATCAGGTGGCTCGTGACTTCGTGCATCACTACTCCACTGCCTGGGAAAATGGGAAGGTAATGGTGGTCTGCATCGACAAGGTGACCTGCGTCCGAATGTACAACACGATCACTAGGTACTGGGACGAACGCATCAACGAGCTGGAAATCGGGCTGTCCTATACCTCCGACGACCAAGAGGAGATCTACCTGCAACGACAGATCGACTGGATGAAGGAGACTCGAAAAGCAGTCGTGGTGAGTGAGGAGCAAGGTGAGGTCGAAAAGTTCCGAAAGTGGGGCTTAGACATTATTCCGCATAGGAGGCTCATCAAGGAGGGGATGGATTTACCTGAGTCTATGCGTAGTAATCCTCAGTTCCGTAACATGCAGCGGATTGATCTGGACGACGCATTCAAGGAGGATCGGCATCCCTTCCGCATCGCCATCGTTTGCGCCATGTGGCTGACTGGCTTTGACGTGCCGTGCCTCTCTACGCTTTACCTGGACAAGCCGCTCAAGGCCCATACGCTGATGCAGGCCATCGCCCGAGCCAACCGCGTGTACGAAGGCAAGAACAATGGCCTGGTCGTCGACTACTGCGGCATCCTAAAACACCTGCGTAAGGCACTGGCAACTTTTGCGGGTTCCCATTCGACTGGGCTAGGGGTCGAGACCTGTCCAGTAAAGCCTGAAGAGGATCTGCTGTCTGATCTCGCCGAGGCAATCGGTTTTGTTAAATCATTCCTGGACGAAAGAAACGTATCACTGAATGATGTCATCCAGAAGACCGGTTTCGAATGCAATGCGACCATCGTGGCGTGCAAGGAGGCAGCCAACGAGAATGACGAGACCCGCAAGCGTTTCGAGATTTTGTGCCGGGAGGTTTTCAAGAAGTTCAAAGCCTGCATCAATATCAAGGGCGTAAATGCCTACCGGGCTGATCGGGATGCCATAAACATCGTCTACAAAAGCCTCCAACAGGACCGAGAACAGGCTGACATCACTGACATCATGCGGCAACTCCAACAGGTGGTAGACCAAGCGATTGAGATTCGGACTGGTCCAGTCGCCGAGGAGCTGGGACCCTACGACATAAGTAAGATCGACTTCGATCGGCTCAAGCAAGAGTTCGAGCGAAGCCGGATAAAGAATACATTGGTCCAGAACCTTCGACAGGCCATAGAGAACCGACTTCAACGGCTTTTGCAACAAAATCCCCTGAGGGCCGACTTCCAGCAGCATTATGAGAGAATCATTGCTGAATATAACAGGGAGAAGGACCAGGTGACCATCGAGCGGACCTTTGAGGCATTGCTCAGGCTGGTCCAAGAACTCAGCGACGAGGAAAGCCGCGCGGTTCGAGAAGGGCTCGATGAAGAATCCTTGGCTATTTTCGATTTGCTGAAAAAGCCGGATCTGAAGGATACTGACATCAAGCGAATCAAGAAGGTTGCTGTTGATTTGTTGAAGACCCTGAAGGCAGAGAAGCTCAGAGTCGATCAATGGCGCGAAAAAGAAACTACCCGTGATGCCGTGCGCGTGACCATTACGGACTTTCTCTATAGTGATGATACCGGGCTTCCGGTCGATCTGTACACGGAAGACGATGTGACCCGAAAAGCGGAGGATGTGTTCCGTCATGTCTTCCGGGCATACCCCACAGTGCCATCGCCTTATTACGAGGCGGTGATGGCATGAGAACTGCTAAAACGTCAAATCATGCGGCTTCTCATTTGACTAGAACGACGTTCCGTGCTTCGAGAAGCGCTATCACGCTTCGGGCCATGCATCAGGCGAGGACATCACCTGGGCCATAGAGCAGATCGACCCGGAATACATAGTGCCTATCCATCCGAGGCTAGGGATTGGTTTGCTAAGCTTAAATGATATCTACTAGCCTAAACATCAGAATGGAAGGGTTCCGTTGCTCTCTCTAATACGAACCAAGATTTGCCGAAGATCGACCGCAAGTGTAGCCATACTTCTTGGCATCACTACCATTGCGATATGCATTTTCCCTAGTTCATTGGGTATAGGGAATAGCTCGGACTATTGGCAGCCACCTAGTGAATCTGGGTCTAATTTCAGATGGGATGGAATGAATTCTCATTTACAGAATGCTGGCGAACCAAATGGAATATCCCATTCTATGATCAATGAAATCTCCACCGGAGAAGAACCTCCTTTGTCGAATTTGAAGCCGCTTCCGGGAAGCGAAAAGAGCATTCCTGAGAATACAATCGCAATTGGGTTGCCTGATCCAAATGAGCAAATAGAGATTACCGTCATCCTCCGTTCATGGCCTGAAGATGGCAATTCCGCAATAAAAAATTTCGCGCAAGACAACGATCTGAAGGTAGTTCGGATTGATCCAGATGGCTACAGCGTCACGCTTTCAGGAAGTATTGAAGCTTTAAGAAAAGCATTTGGTGTTAAGTTGACGAATTATGCTAGTCCGAGAGGAAACTACCTTGGATACAGCGGCCAGGTGACATTGCCCGGAAGACTTGCCGATAACGTCCTGGGTGTTTTTGGGCTGGATAATAGACCTCTAGCCTATCCTTATTTTTTTCGTTTGAAGAACCTGCCACACATAACCTACACACCCAATCAGATGGCCAGCCTGTATGATTTCGATAGCAGTTTGGATGGGAGAGGTCAATGTATTGCGATCATTGAATTTGGTGGAGGATACAGAGAAGAGGACATCGCCAGATATTTCAATTGGCTGAAGATGAGCCAGCCAGAGATTAGAGTTGTTTCTGTAGATGGAGCAGATAATCCGCCTGGAAAAGATGACGATGCAGAGGTGGTCTTGGATATTGACACGGCCGGTGCCGTGGTTCCTGGCTCAAGGTTAGTTCTTTATTTTGCACCCAACTCCGAACGGGGTTTCATAGATTCAATAAATGCCGTTATCCACGATAAAGACAATAAACCATCGGTGCTGTCAATCAGTTGGGGTGCAGCGGAGGATGAATGGTCGCAGGAAGCCATTTTTTCTGCTACAAGGGCATTCGAGACTGCCGCCAAGTCAAATATTACAGTGCTGTGCGCTTCCGGTGATAGCGGTTCCAGCGACGGGGAAAACGATTCTCTGGCCCATGTCGACTTTCCAGCTTCCTGTCCTTATGTAACGGGATGCGGCGGAACAAGTTTCAGTCCAATTGACGAGACTGTCTGGAATAACGGAAAGGCAGGAGGGGCGACTGGAGGCGGCATAAGCGACATCTTTCCCTTACCAACCTGGCAATTTAATGCCAGCGTACAGCCATCGGCGAATCCGGGGATTCATGTAGGCAGAGGTGTGCCCGACGTGGCAGGGAATTCTGATCCAAGGACAGGTTACGTTCTCATATATCGTGGAGTGCCTGTGGTGTTTGGAGGAACGAGCGTTGCAGCACCACTATGGGCAGGCTTGATAGCCCAGATAAACCAGGGATTGAAAAGACCCGTAGGATATCTAAATCCATTGCTCTACACTAAGCTGGCTAATTCCAAGGCATTAAATGACATTACATCTGGAAACAATAGTGCCTATCAGGCTGCTCCTGGGTGGGATGCATGTACGGGACTTGGCACGCCAAACGGTTTAGAGTTGCTTAGAGCCTTGATGGAGAATCTGAAGAGTTATACCAATGTCACTGATTGAGTAAAAAGTCAGCCCGAAGAAAAATAAGAATCATATGCAGCAAATGCTTGGTCGAGGCCCTCAACCGGAACCTGAACTTGCAGCGAGTCAAGGTCCTCTATATCTGGCGGAACTACTCTTCCATCCTGAGCCGGTTGGACCGCAGGTTCCAGGACCTGGAGATCCGCCGAGCCTTTACAGTCTTTCAGCTCATGACCATTCTTGAAGAAGCCCGCCACTCCTTGATCGTCATCGAGCACGACCCCCTGCTCTACGAGAATGCCCAAGGGATGATTGAGTACGTCTCCCAAGGTTTGCACGATTCTGCCAAAGAGGCCGCAGTCCTGCTTTACTCACCTGGAACTGATACCTTCCTGGAGAATATGACCAGAAATGCCGACCGAGTATTCTACTTCGACGAGGGGCCGAGAGCTACGACGAAGCTTATTTCGAAAGCTTATCCAAAAGCGCAGAAGAGCCAGA
>PMNG01000141.1 GCA_003162615.1 Methanothrix sp.
GGACATTCAGTCCCAACTCCAGAACTAACAAATACTGGAGCGTTGGGATATCCATTCGAACTTAATCAGCTGCTATTTCTCTCATATATTCACCTCGCTAACAGATATCTGTTCATTTCACGAAGGTCCTGCAATCATAGAGGCAGTCTCTTGGCCTCGAATATCCATCCTCAGATGCTCACTCGCATTCCAAGATATGGGGAGATCTTGTTTATCCTGAGGCAGCTCAATGACCAAATATTCCTTGCCTACGATATCCGTGGCCAGTACGGCTATACTGTGGCCCAATAGAGGGGTTAGAACATCTTTTAGCTTAATAGGCAATACAATAACATGCTCGCCTATTTCAGCTAAGAGTTCCCCTTCTCGCTCTTCAAGCCGAATGAATGGCCCGAGGACTTCCATCCAAGGGACTAATACAGTTACTTTCGATTTCGGTATCATTTATCATCCTCCTTTTCCTCTACTTATCTCGGAGAACGCCATGCCAGCGATCTCCTCTTCCGATGCCACCTGGATGAAATCCAGGCCAGTCCAAAATGCGATTATTATATCGGAACGAACCCGATATCATGACTCCTCTTGGGAGCCAAACCCGCCGCACTTTGGCATACCCCCTCTTACGATTATTGATATATATGCTTTTTCTTCCATAAATAGCAGTGTATACAATTACCCCGGATATATACTGACTCCGGATATGCTAAATTCGTTTTCCTTTGCACTAAATGATCGATAGATCTAAATCCGATATCGGTAATTGTCTTGCATGGAATATTGGCATGAAATCGTTTCGAAATATGACGACATTAAGAGCCTTTATCGAATGACGAAGAATACTGGTGACTATTCCCAATCTTCGGTTATTATCCTCCTAATTTACCTAACATTTGGGAGTGACTATCGCTATAATATAATGAAATTCTTTAAAGAACCCTACAGACCAATTGATCCTAATATAATAATACCGTATAGCAGGAACCTGAATACCCCAAAAATTTACATTTTGCTCAAGAGGATGGAAGAAGATGAACTCGTAACTGTCACCGAGAAGGAAGGATCAATTAATCCTCAAAAATTTTACTCGATAAATCCGCAGATTGTCCAATCGCCTATTAAGGGTGGAGGTTACATTAAGGGCGATGGATCGACTTTTGAAATTCCTCTGGAAATGATAGAAAGATTCTTGCCTTGGCGGGACTTGGAGTGGGAAGAGCATAAAGATTTATCTGGCAGAGATAGATTCTTCAGCCACGTGGTTTACCCGAATACGATTGACTTCTTTTTTTTTATAGAAATCCTTGGCTTAATGGCCAAACACCAAAACTGGGATATTGAAAGCAACCGAGGCAGATTAGTTGAACCTTGTCCTTTTGAAAAACTACTTAAAGAGTACTATGACGAAATTGACGATTATGATTATAACATGGGAAAGCGTCCTCGAGACTATTTCAACCCATTCAGGAAAAAGACGTAAGAATGATCCCAGTTTTTTCCAGATATAACTAATATGGATATCGGATGGTGTTGTGATGCATGCTGCATGACAAGAGGCCAGACAATATGGCAAGACTCTATGATCAGATCCCCAACTGAGGTATATGTGCTAGATAACTCTCCTTCAGCTCTTTCTTGTCGATGTGATTGTAGATATCGATGGCCTCACGTCGCGCATCGCCTCTGAGTTCTTTCACGAAATCCCTGGGCATGCCGGAACGTATCAGATATGTGGTGAACCAATGGCGGCAGCAATGTGGTGTGAAGTGGTCCTCAAGTCTGCTCGAATTAGGATCGTGGAGGGCAACACGCTCGGCTGCTTTGGTCACTACATTGACAACACCTTGGCGGGCCAACCTCATGCCTTCGCTACTGATGAATAGAGCTTCCTGATCATCCTTCTTTATGCGTCTCTTCTCTCGCGATTTCATCCATCTGTCGAGAGCTACGGCGGTTTCCTGGTCGAAATATAGCTCGCGATTGGTACGCTTTGCCGTGCGTTTGAGGGTGAAGGCCAGATTGTCAAGGTCGATATCATCAAGGTCCAGTGTTATCAATTCATTCCGCCGTATGCCCGTCTTAAGTAGCAGCAGCAGTATAGCTCGGTCCCTGCTATCAATTGTTGCCTGGACCATATTGGCAGCTTGCTCAATTGAGATAATCTTTCGAGTTTGGCAGTCAGGCTTACATTGTCTCAGATATTTCTTTTGTATGGCTTTGATAGGGTTCTTCTGGACAGTCCCTTGTTCTTCTAAGTAATCATACCAGACAGCCAGGCAAGAGAAGGTACGGTCCAAAGATCTCTTGCTAAGCTTCCTAGAACGAAGCTCTCCTAGATAGGCCACAAGATCCACGTAGTTGCCTTGCAGAGGATCTTTGCCATTCGCCTCAGCCCATGTAGCATATCTCCGCACAGAACCAATGATTGTATCCTTGCTTGTCTTAGCGAGCCCTCGTAGATCAAGATCTCGGGCGAATGGCGCAATTGAGTAAGACTCCACAAAATTCATCCAACCCACTTCCAACCCCTTACGCCTTCCGTTACTAGGCCGAAGTCCTGCAACATCTGAAGCTGGTGTGTTGTGATCTGGATGGCTTCGAAGTCATTGGGACTTACATCCAGCTCTTTGAGGAGTTCACGGCTCGACCATGTACCGCCGCTCTTCAAAGTATCAACTATCTTTTCATTGAGTTGGATCATTCCCTTAGGGACTGGCAGCAATAGAGCTTCGTGCCTTAGCTTGAACATTTCCGTTTTTTGCCGTTCCAATTCTGTTGTTGCGTTCTCAAGTTCTTTCCTCAGGGATCTATTCTGATCACGTAGGGCCTCTTGATGCTTAGCCAGTTCACCGGCAGGAGTGGCATCTTCATCTAGACGAGATTCTACGGTTTCAAAAATCCACTTTGAAAGAGGCATCCGTGCGGCTTTGGCGTGCTCTTTCCACCTCTTCAAGAATTCTTCAGAGGGGAAATATATCTCCCATCGCCTGTCATTGTACTTCTTCAAGGGCATGACATTGATAAAGCTTTTAAGCTATATAAATATTCCCGGTATATTAGAGTTTTCTCCATTCAGAAGACCATCAAGCTAGGCAGCAGCAGTGAATGCTTTGCCGGTTCGCAGAGCTCTGCGAATTCTCTGAGCTCGCAGGACAAGGGTCTAGCAGACAATCAGCCTCCTGGATTGGCAGGCCTCAGCATTGAGCCCAAAGCGATAAATGCATCATCTTCTCACTCAATCAACCTGACGGCCCACATCACTGACGATCAGAGCGGCCTTGCGGAAAGGAGTGGATCGAACTTGTCGACCGCCTGGTTTGTAAGCCCCTCAGGAAGACAAGTGATAGGTACAGCTTTTGCTCCGGGTAATCTCACCTCGGGAAACAAGCTGGATGGCTTCTACAAGAGCTTGATAGTTCTGCCAAAGAACAGCGAGATAGGAACCTGGCGTCTAGACAACCTCACAATCGTCGATGAACAGGGCAACCGAAGGGTTATAGGACGAGACCTGATGTTGCGCATGGGATTTCCGGCAGAATTCCTGGTGACCTGAGCTATTCGCCCAAGATCTGGACAACGACTCTTCGATCCCTAGGACCATTATCTAACTCCAGGAAGACTATCTGCTGCCATGTTCCCAACATGAGCTGGCCGTTTTGGAAAGGAACCGTTAGGCTGGGACCGATAAGAGATGCCCGGATGTGGGAGTGGCCGTTGCCGTCTCCCCACTTTTGATCGTGGGCGTACTCATTCTGCTCGGGTGCAATCCTCTCTATAGCAGCTTTGATGTCATCGACCAGTCCCGGCTCGTGCTCTATGGTGGTTACAGCAGCAGTTGCTCCGGGAACGAATACCACGGCTATACCGGCTTGTAGTCCAGACTCTTGAACTGTAGCGGCAACCTTTTCCGTTATATCGATGACGTCTCCGATGCGAGTGTCAAACTCCAACCACCTGGTTAAAATCAACGCCTAATCTCCCGATGTTATCAAAAATATCCGTAGATTACAGGATATTACAGGATATATCCTTTGCCAGCCCAGCTTGAATTGGCTAAAGAGGCAGATAGGTTCATAGGATTTGGGAGACAAATATACATGAAATTCTAGAACACATGAATTCCACATCCGAAACGTCTAGGAGGAACCATAATCCGCCCAGCTTCTATTGCATCGGTGATGTCCAGCCTGAATAGCGAAATATCGTTCTGGCTGTCGATCTACCTCAATGCCTCTCTGGCACAAGGTGGTCGGGGTTTATGAGCAACGAATCAACCGTTATTCTGTATGTGAGGGAATCTGGAACACCTGGAGCCCGGAGCTATACATTTACCATCTTGGTCGATGGCAAGCTCCTGGATGACCGCACTCTAACGCCTGTTGAGTCGCAGGAAATCGGGGAAATATCCGGGCAGTACCAGTCGCTCTTTGATCAGAGCTGCCGATACAATACGACCGATTACCTGGAGATCCTGGGGTCTGGACTGTTCCATCTCTTCTTCGAGGTGGCTTGGGGCCAGATAAGATCCAGAGCCTCTTGTGGTAAGGTCAACTTGGTCGTGGCTTCGGACATCCCCGAAGTTCTGCTCCTTTCGTGGGAGATAGTGCGCCCTCCTGACGGAGATATGCTGGGGTTCGATCCATCTATTGGCATCCTACGCTTGCCAGTGCAACAGAACTCTCTGCCCCAGTTCAAAGGCCTGTTACCAGCTGGACCTTTGCGAGTTGTCTTTGCTGCATGCGCCCCAAGACAATCCCTGGACTACGCTAAGGAGGAGGAAGCTTTTTTCAAAGCATTAGAGGGCATGGAAGTTGTCTGGGATTTATGCGATCTGGGAACCTTCGAGGAGCTCGGAAAGAGAGTTGATGAATTCGGGCCCCAGATCGTCCATCTGGTCGGACAAGGAGTTGTGAAAGACGGCCAGAACTACTTCGCCTTCGAGGGTAGCGATGGAATTGCCGATCTCAAGTCATCCGGAGACATTCTGAAGGCAATGCCAGGAGTTCAGCTGGTATTCCTGAGCGGTTGCCAGGGCAAGAGTCCTTACGCTCTGTCAAACCTTGGAATCGAGCTGGTAAGGGCAGGTTTGCCCTTGGCCGTGAGCTGGCCTGGCTCAATTGCAGATGCTGATTCTGCTGTAAGAGCATTCTATGGAGAATTGGCTTATGGAAACGCCCTAGAAAGCGCGATGACATCAATGCGCCATGAGATCGGAGCTGTTCGCAGACAGAGGGCGACCTTGTTCGCCTTTCCTTCACTCTATTCCGTGACTGATCAGAGCAGGACCTTCGATACCCAACAAAGATCTGTTCTGCCTCAGCCTCTCCTTTCCAGGCAGCAGCCCCTGGAAGGCGCGACTGAAGGGTACACAAATAATTTCGTGGGACGGAGAAGAGAACTACAGCGCCTTGTGCCGGCATTAAGAGAAGGCACAGTGAAAGCAATAGTCCTAACAGGCCCTCATGGATCGGGAAAGAGCACCCTGGCGGTAAGGCTTGCAGAAGAGCTTGAATTGGCAGGGTTCACTGTCATCGCTATTTCTAGCTCTATAGAGAACACTTTAAGCGCCGCCAGGCTGATCGATGCTATGGGTAGCGCTTTTCACAGGGCTGCTGCCGAACGCCGGGCTCTGGGAAGGAACGATCTTGCAGAGATCATTCAGGCCGCAGTCCAAGCCTTAATGACTCCTGGGAATTCTGCAGATAGGCGCCTCAGGGAAGCCGTAGAAGCATTGAACCTGGGTCAGTTCCTCCTTGTTCTCGACGGCTTTGAGGACAACCTCGACGATTCAGGGCAGATAATTGACCCTGATGTGGCCATGTTCTACTTGCTGATCCTCAACAACCTCGATCGCTCCAGGGCCATCGTCACCAGCGAACGCCTGCCAGGGAACGCGATGACCTTGCCCCAGAGGGCATGGGAGTATGCCGTTACAGGATTGACCAAGGCAGATTTCTTCAGGTTCCTTCAAAGGGATGAAGATATAGCCGCACGTCTTAGATCTGGGGAATTGAATCATCAAACGCTCGCGCAAATCTACGAAAAAACTGAGGGATTGCCGCTATGCTTTGACAGGACTAGCAGAGCGCTTGGAGATATTAGCCCTGCTAATCCTGCTCATTTCATTGCAGAAGCTCAGTCTGTTTCGCAGTCCTCTACCAGCTTTTGCGATGAGATTACATCCATGCTTTATGGCTCATTGAGTCCTGATTCACAGGCCTCTCTCTGTAGGGCGGCAGTTTATAATGTTCCCTTCAACCTGGACGGACTCGAGGCCTTAAACGGAGTGCCGCAGGAACGGATCAAAGATCTCTCAGAAGAGTGGACCAAGAAAGCTCTGGCATTCCGGGAAGATAACGGTCTCCTCGTCATCAAAAAAGAGCTTAGAGTCTGGCTGACTAAAAAACTGAGCAAAGAGGAGGCCAAGCAGGCACACGAAGCAGCGGGTGATCTTCTCGACATGGCCGTCAAAGGAAAAACATGCAAAGAGCTTGGACTTACAAATCTGGAATGCTCGTTGGAACTGCGGGCTCACTTTCTTGCGGCAGGTGTTTTGGAGAAGGCCATCGAGGTAACAAGCCGCATCAGTGCCACGATGATGGCCCGAGGGTTTTATGGTGAGGTTCTAAGGCTTAACCAGGAGCTTCTTGTGCAGAACGACCATCCAGTGCCGATCAGATGGATAGCCCAGGCGTTCTCCGAACGGGAGGACTTTGGGCATGCTCTGGAGTGGTATCAGAGGGGCCTCAAAACTCCAGGCAGATCGGAAGAAGACGATGCTGCATCNNGGAATTGCCTCAATCGACCTACGCCAGGGCAGATACGATGAGGCGGAAGAAAACCTACGTTATGCCCGAGATGTCTACAGGCGAAAGGGTGACGTAAACGGCGAGGCCGAAGTGCTTCGTGGCTTGGCATCAGCGGAGATGGCTAAAGGAGACTACGAGAATGCCAAGGAGAATCTGAACAAGGTTCTGCAAACTCAAATTAAAACTGAGGACTTGGCAGGACAGGTCTCTACGCTGAAAGACCTCATCACAATCGACCTGCACCAAAAAAATCGAGATGTTGCAATCGAGAAGCTCAATAGGTCCGTGGAGATCTTCAGAAAATTGGGCCATCCAGCAGGCGAGGCGGCTGCACTCAACGATCTGGCATCTTTGGATATGGAGAACGATGATTTCGATTCTGCCACCGAGAAGTTTCAGAGGGCCCTGAAGATCAGGAGACAGATCAGCGACCATGTGGGAGAGGCTGCAGCACTTCACAGTCTGGCCATGATCGATGCCCAGAAAGGAAAAGTCCAGGAAGCTAGCGAAAAATTCATGGATGCTCTTAAGATCTACCAGCAGACCGGAGATAAATCCGGTGAGGCGGCAGCCTTCTTCCAACTCGGCATTCTTGCAGTACGTCTCAGCCACAACATGAATGATGGAATGAAGCTCTTGGCTCTGAGCGGCATAATTCTTAGATCGATAGGTAGCTCTGAGGCCAGGAATGTGGAGCCGGTGATAGAACGGATGGCTTCTCAAATGAGGTACACCCAGGACAAGTTTGCGGAGTTGGTGCGAGAGGCTGCAATGGCCTACCGGAAAGGCAAGGGTTGGGGACTTCTGGAGGCAGCGTTTCAGAGTTGAAAGGTAGTATCTTCCATCGATTTCACAAGTGCGTACAATGTTTCATTTGCCGGAACTTTTATGCCGTGCTTTCTGGCCAGTCTGATCACATGGCCGTTTATGGAATCGATCTCCGTCATCCTACCTCTCTGCACGTCTTGAAGCATACTCGAAGTGTTCATGGATGTTTTCGAGGCGATCGAGTGAACAAGGTCGAGGACTATGTCTTTATTCGCTACGCACCCTTCCTTGGCAGCAACGCTCACACATTCTTCAACTATATTTTCGATCGTGTCCTCGAGGTATTTTGAAAGGACGATGCCGTTATGTTTTCTTGTCAGGGCGGTTATCGGATTTATCACTGAATTTACGAAAAGTTTGTTCCACTGGTGGTTCTTAAAGTCCTTTGCGAATTCTATCTCGAAGCCCTTTTCTTCAAACATCTCTCCCATGAAATGTTTGATTTCCGGTCCGATTCCGTCCTCAAAAACCGTCTTACCTCTTCCCTTAAGCTCGATTGAGCCATCTTCAGGAAAATTAACGCCAATAGAGGTAATGCCTTCAAAAACATTGTGGGAGGTCAGTTTGAAAACTTCCTTATTTCCCATCCCATTCATCAATAGCATAAAATCCGAGTTCTTTAAATTCCCGTTAAGTGCCCCAGACGCCATTATCTCATCCAAAACTCGTTGCAGCGAATATGTTTTGACACATACGATCACAATATCAGGAAAAAAGTTCGACCTACGTAGTTCATCGGGGCTGGAAAAACAATGCCTGAATCTCAGACACTTGTGCCCTTCCGGAAGATCGATTCGTAGACCGGCTTTGAGTATCTTTTGAATATGGCTTCTCCTGCCCAGAAGCGCCACATTCTCGATTAAGGTATCTCCCGCAACATCTGAGAGCAAGTAACCCACAAATGAGCCTATTGCTCCTGCCCCGTAGATCATTACATTTTTCATAAATTCGGGCTTATTGAGCTGTTCGTTTCAGCAAAGATGGATGCATTAAAGATATGACTCTTCTCGATGTAAGATCGGCATTACAAACTCAAAGGGATCTGAATTCTATAAGGCTCGAACTCTTAATCCATTCTTAATCCATAAAACGGTCAAAGGCCGAAGCTCAACACGCATCTTTTGGAACCCTTGCAGATCTGCTCGTCCAGCTCAAAGTTTATGTCACCGAACTCCGAGGCCCAAACCGAGTTCTCCTCCCTGCAGATCAAGCTGCTCACCTTTTCCGATAGATGCTCTCGGCCTGATTTGACCATGAGTTCATGCCATGGACAACGCTTGATGAAGAATTTGAGACCGCTGTTTTCCTTCTCGGCCTCGAACTCAAACCCCTCCAGAGCAAGCCGAGCCTCAATGCCTTCACCTAGCCCCTCCATTCCTTCATCCAAGAGCAGCATGGACTTGAGCATCCTGGCCTGGATCTTGGGCAGGACTTTCCACACCTGGTCGTCGATCTCCAGAGCAGTTTCAAAACCGCACTTTTCTTCGACCTTCATGAACCATAGCCCGTCTGCTGCTGCGTAAGAGCGGTGAAAGTACGCTGCAATCTGCTTGTACGTCAGTTCTTTCATCTTTTCCTATCCGACTTATGCTTCCTTAGTGTCTCGCCGTTTTTTGGCGGAAGCGTCCATGGCTTTCCTGGAAGTTTTGAGGATCTTCCTGCAAGCTTCGATGGCATTCTGACACTTGTCTGCTTTCTCTCTGGCCTCGGCTGACCTCGTGTCCCGGACAGATTCAAACTCTCTGGTGGAGTCGGAATAAGCTTTAAAGGCTTTCTTGTAGGCTTTTACTGACTTCTTACAGTTTTCTGCCTTATCCTCTACATCCGAAAGAAGGAGGTACGTGTATCCAATGTCCCTCTGGATTTCTGCATGCTCAAAGGACGCTATATCGGCTGAGTAGACCTCCAAGGCAGATTTGTACGATTCGATGGCTAACTTGCAGTTCTCTTTCAGACTTTCAGTCTCGGCGAGGGTTACGTAAGTGTAGCCCAGGTTTTTGAGCGCATCTGCATAATCATGACTGTTCTTCTCGTAGATCTCCATGGAACTTTGGCAGGCAACAATCGCCTTCCGGCAGTTTTCGGCTTTATCCTCTACCTCGGCAAGAGAGGTAAAAGCCGTCCAGAGGAGGTTTTGAATTTCGGCGTACTCCGTCGGCCGATCTTTAGGGGTGTAGAACTTCATTGCTTCGTCGCAGGCGGCAATAGCCTTCTTGCAATCCCATGCCTTGTCTTCGGGTGTGTCCTCCACGTTTGCGAGCATGCTATAGGTTATGGCTAGATCCTTCTGGCAAGATGCGTACTGTTCCGGACGGGCTACGGTGTAGACCTTGAGCCGCTCCTGGCAGGCATCCAGAGCCAGGATGCAGTTTTCCGCCCGATACTCCGAGTCTGCCAGCGAGGAGTGGGCAACCCACAGACATCCCTGAATATCTGCATAATCTTCAGGGAAATCCTCGAGGTTGTAGACCTTGAGCGCCTCCTTACAGGCCTTGATGGCCTCCCGACAGTTATCGAACTTCTGGTCTGATTCGGCGATGACTAAGTAGGCGTTTGCCAAGTTGCTCTCTGTCAAAGCATACTGAACAGGGAACTTCTCGATGGAGTAGACCTCAAGAGCTTTATTGTAAGCATCAACGGCCCGTCGGCAGTTTTCAAACCCACTTTCAGCCTCAGCCAGAGTCAGATATGCGTTTCCCAGGTTATTCTGAGTAGCCGCATGGGCGAACGGCAACCGTTCTTTGGTCCTCACCCGGAGGGCTTCATCACAAGCCTCAATGGCACGCCAGCAATTGGTCGCCTTCTCTTTCGCTTTTGATAGCGCGGTATATGCTGTGGCCAGATTGTTTTGAACTGAGGCGTATACAAGTGGCGAACGGTCAAAGGTGTAGACATCCAAGGTCCTAACGTAGGCGCGTATCGCGTTTCCACAATTTTCTTCTCTCGCGTCAACTTCGGCGAGAGCTGTATAGGCCATTCCCAGGTTGATCTGCACGTCTGCAAACTTGGCTGGATAGTCTTTAAATGTGTAAAATTTGAGGGCTTCCGTGCAGGCTCTTATAGCGAGGAAACAATTGGCCACCTTCTCCTCGGATTCGGCCAGTCTCCTGTAGGCTACTCCAAGACTGGCCTGGATCTCGGAATAGTCGGTTGAGAAGCTCTCGGGGAGATAATAATTCAGAGCTTCCTTGAAGGCTGCAGCCGAAGATCGGCAGTTTTCAGCCCTTTGCTCCGTTTCGCCTATATCGAGGTAGGCTGATCCGATAGCCTTCTGGACTCTGGCTCTTTGGGCAGGATGGTTCTCCAAGGTAAAGGCCTCCAGGGCCATCTGGTAAGCTGCAATTGCCAGCTTGTAGTTCTTTACCTTGTCCTCTTGCCTAGAGATTTCCGAGTAAATGTCTCCGACCTTCCTCTGAATGTTGGCCCTCTGGACAGGGTCCATCTCTAAGGCAGATATCCTCTGATATGTACCCAAAGCCTTGTTGTAATCTTCGATGATATTAACAGCATTCATTCCATGCATCCTTGCTTAGATGTCTCTCTAAGAGTATAAAGATTTAACCTACGTCATATATAAAGGACTATAAATTCACGAGCACCTGTTCCTAAAGGCCCAGATCATTTAAGCCTGATGGAGGAACGGACGCTTCTAAGGCTATTATCCTTTTGGCCTTTGCCCTGGCATTACTTACTGGTAACAACATATGTTGATTTTGGGAAGAGATAGGACTCATTAGCGTTTCTCAAATGTGGAAGATCAGTTCGGCGTGAGAGCACCGATCAGATCTTCTGGGGTGATTATTCCCCAAAGAGCTCCTGAATCTAAGACTACGAGCTGGCTCGACCCACTCCTTCCCAGAATCTTGACAGCCTCGAAGATTAGTTCCTTCGAATCTATGGTCAAAAAGTCACGAGTCATAATATCCCTGACTCCGAGACCGGTCCTGCCTTCGGCTACTGCTCGGGTTATGTCGGTCATGCTGACAAGGCCAAGAGAATTTTCATCGACCAGTGCCTCTCGAACTCCGTTATACATCAATATTCTGGCTGCCTCTTGGACGGTGACATTAGGATCAATATGAACAGCACGTTGCGCTATCTTCTTGACTGGAATCCTCGGCACTGAAATGAGCTCTTTAACGTGAAATATAAGCCTAGACATGGTGTCGTCCCTGCCCGTGACATCCCCTCGAATGTAGAGCTTGTTCACAGGCGTAGGTCCGATTCGGATTTCGTCTCCGACATTGAAGTCCTTCACGCTGCCTAATATGCGTACTGTTCCGCCACACTCGTGGGACAACATTACCTTATTGAAGACAATCTCGCTTGCAGTTGCCCCATCGACCACAACTCCGTTCTTTACGATGGGAACGACAACTACGTCTCCGGTAGCGTCCAGGCTGAGGGCTTCGTATGCGGAACCAGTGGCCTTGTAGCCACCTTTTGGCCCAGGCACGCCTTCGACAAGATTCAATGCTTTCAAGGACTGCATCTGGTTCCGGACAGTCCCAGGGTTGCGGTCAATGAGTCCCGCAATCTCCTCGCCTTTGACGGCTCGATCCTCTTTACGATAAATGTTTATCAGGGCGGTCAAGATATCTCTTTGGACAGGAGTTAGCTCCATGGTTGATCGGCATTAATCATGACTAATGGATATATAGGTTTATTGATACTCACAATTCAATCTACGATATTCGATAAAAAATTTTCACCCATTGGTCAAGGCATAAAGTTAACTAACCGATACGCTATGATATATGCTAAGTTATGGTCTTAGACAGAGTCTAGTGAGCACCTAAATGGAGCAATGGACTGCTCATAAGACACTATGGCCAGAAGGTGCACAACTCATTCAAGAGTTGGAGGGTTCATGATGAAGAGATTCGATAAACTACTCGAACAGGAAGTCTCAGGCTACAAAGGCAAACATAGCGAGCTCATAAGTAAGGCTCCCGCACTTTATAAGTTGATGACCCGGTTGCTTGATGATCCAGCCCTTCCAGGTCATCTGTCGCCTCTTGTGATTGCCTCAATAGCTTACTTCATCCTTCCCGAGGACGTCATACCAGAGGAGAAATACGGCCCCTTGGGCTTCGTTGATGATATCTTCCTTTGCGCTTTTGTAGCTGACAAGGTACGCAAGGATGCAGGCGCCGATGACATCCTAATAAGGAACTGGGATGACAAAACACCCGTAGTTCCTTTGATACAGCAGATTCTAGAACGCGAGGAGGAACTTATCGGCGACAAAAAGCAAATCATATTGGATTACATTGGATACGAGCAATTGGGGACCGCGGCTGGGGACCAAAGTCCAGCTTAACGGCGCAGATGAGCCGGAGGCTTGTAGTGCGCACGAGACAGACAGTTCTTCTCTTTAAGTCTGACTCCAAGCCGTCGATAATGCACAGCCTTAGATTTAAGCCCTTTTGTGGCCAAAAGCGCAGATGGCGGTCCTCCTTGTCGCTTTCATGCAACTCTCCAAGGCATCGGGTTGCCGCGAAGTCGGTCCTGTTTCGAGCCCATCGGCTTCGCGACTAACTTTGGGCTGAAGCTCGATGAGCTTAGGTAGTCTAGCTGGCCATCGATGTCTTCAGACTTAAGTGACGCGAACAGCGCTCTAGACAGGCTCTATCTGGGTGTACTCTTGGCACTCAAATACGTTGAAATAACTTGGGATGTCTTTGTGCCGAAACTGGCCTCTCCACCCCATATGGGATCCTAGTTTTTTTGCCGCACCTCAGACAGGTGGAGGTGATACATCCACGACTTAATCTCACCCTCCTTTCCGAAGCCGGGAGATAGCTGCCACAGTGCTTGCATAACATCTTTTTCATTTGAGAAGACATCCTTATCCGTATACGAGTCCCGATCATTCTTGCGATCTGGACGTACCGGTCGGATCTCTCTGGATGGAGGGGCAACTCTAGGGAGGCAAGGTCGAAGAGGATCTCCATGCGCTGTCGGGCAATGTCCCTGGCCTGGGCCGCATTGTTCTTGCGTCTCACTTTTAAGACTCTTTTGTAATGGATATAAAACCTATTGCACCTAAAACCTATTGTAGCCGAAGATCGAACTGTCTTTCCGATGCCGTCCAAAACAACACCCTTCAGGATAACTTCGGAGATGGAGGAGTACATTCGATCCAAGTCAACGGACCTTCGGATTTGCACCACCTGTGAGGGGCCAATGCTATTCTCGGTCAAGATCGCTCCGCCGAAGTCCACAGACTTTGCCCAGGATGTTGGCGAAAGAAAGCTGTACATCTCGGCTGTCCAGGCCCCTTGCATCAAGGTAATAGATTCCAGAATGCTGCCAAAGTGCGCACTGGTGAATAGACGCAAATAGTCTGGCTGCTCGCCAGCAGTGGTCGGTATCCTTCTGGCGCACAGTCTCGAAATGTCTATATCATGTGGATTTCGAGGTCTAAATTCCTAGATCGTTGATCTCCTCGATAAGGCCGGTGAATGCCTCAATCTCCCTATCCAGGACCTGCCGGGTAGTCAGGTATATGCTCCTTTCCGGTTCCACTGTGAGATTGTCCGGTCCCCTGAAGACCAGCCTGTTCTTGCCGTCGCGCCTTAAAGCTCTGCGAATCTCTCTGTTGTGGGCCAGGACCGATCCAGGGATTATAACCCGTTCCTTCACTTCATCAGTTTCTAGGACTGCGAAGTCATCCAAGGTGATAAGGTTCCCAATCTCCTTTTTAACGCTCACAACGTTTACGTTGTCCCCTAGTTCTTCAAATATCGAGGACAGAAGCGGATAGGCAACTGAGCTGGTAATGAGGGTGGCGCTCTTTTCAATTGAAGGAAGCTTCTTAAGCTCCTCCTTGTGGTGAGCAAGAGCAAAAGGTGACCCCGTGTTGGGGTCCCAAAGAGGAGTGCCTACAATTTTCATACTGCACATCTCGTTGGCCTCGGTAGCCATTCTCCCGATCTCCTCTACTGTGTGAGGAACTATGCCAGGTATTATAGGGCCGTTTCCGAAGATAAGACCTTGCTCTCTGGTGTTGGCAAAAGTCATCAGGACGAGACCCTTTGCTCCCATATCTTCCAGCTCCCGGCAAGTCCTCTCCAGCTCAGGACCGTCGTTTACTCCGGGAACGAGAACTGCCATGGCATAGACATCGCAGTTCTCGCAGAAGGTCCGGAGGTTGGCATTGACTGCCTCTGGGTGTTTATCGTTCACGTATTTGCGACGGAGTTCAGGGTTTGTGGAGAAGACGGAGAAGCTGACCTTTCCGACTCCCGCTTCGATCAGGGCATCGGCCTCGTTTCCTATAGAAAAGCCCTTTCCGCTGGTGTACTCCAAGAAGACAGGAACCTCACCGCCACTGATGGTTCTTACCAATTTAAGCAGGTCAGGATAGCAGCTCAAATCACCGTTTCCTTTGATGGTTATCCCATCCGGCCTCGTGCCCGAGGTCTTCTGTGCAAACTCGAAGACAAGCTGATCGAATGGCTTAAAACCAGGTTCGATCTCTAGAACCATCCTGGCGCAGTAGTCACAGCCTTTCATTAAAAGGCTACAATGTTTGCATCCGAACGGCTCAACTTTCTTGACTCCTTTGAAGTAGCAGAAGCTGCAGAAACCTCCACAATCGAATCCAGGCCTGCCTCCTATATCAATGGTAACAACCATTAGTTATAGAATTAGCTATATGACGAGATAAGTGTTACGTATTTAAAATACTTAGTAATAATACGTAATATAATTATGCAATGGTAGTGCCGCTTGATTATTTCTAGGGCGCGGTAGAAGCGTAATCGGGTAATTCAATAGAGAACAGTAGAAAGATGCCACCAATTTATTGCGCTTTATTGATATACAATCCACGAAGAATAGCTATCAATCCTATGGTTAAGGTTGGGGACGGAGAGTTCCCAGAAACCATGAAGGCTCGAAGGTAAAATCACTGGGATTCTAAATGCAAGGAATGCCTATAACTTAAAGTTAGTATTAAATAGTTAGACTTGCTAGATGTAATCAATGATCGATTTCAAGACAAAGCTCGAAGAAGCAAGGACTTTAGCGGACGTCTTCGAGGTGGTCAAAGCAGTAGTGCTGAAAAGCACGAGGAAAAGCAGAGGGGGACTGATGCTGGGCATGGCCGACCTCGGCAACCATCCGCAGGCATTCTTAGGTGGCTTTTTCACGACAGGTTCTAATGTAATAGTCATGAACAAGAATCCTCTGCAAAGGATAAAAGAAACAAAGCCGGAGCTGTACAAGCCTTATGCCTTTCATGTTCTACTCCATGAGTATATCCATTCTCTGGGATACCTTGACGAGAACAAGGTCAAATCGTTTGCCTATCAGATGACCAGGGATGCTCTAGGTGAAGATCATCTGGCCACGCAAATAGCAGCGAATGCCGAAGGGTTTATAAAGCATCTTGTTTACCCGGACCGCGCATGGAAGCCGGACGATGAGGGAATTGAACTTGTAGAAAATTTCGACAGATCTAGCGTCTCCTACATCGCTTAACATGAAAATTGTCTGCTGGATTATTTTTCCTGTATCATTTGTTGGTTTCTTTCCATGAATGATCTGGAGAAATGGGCCGTGTCGTACGAGTGCAACTCTAGGATTTGGCGGTCGGTCGATGGGCAACCCGGTCCTGGCCGCGCAACCTATGTAGCTGCTATTCTACTTGGACAGCCATGACCGACTAATGGCTTGCGGGCAGGCGTTCTCTTTGAACTGTCCAGTTTCCCTAGAAAAATGTTTACTTCCGTAAACTCGGTTAAATTGATAAGCATCTAGCATCTGTACTGCGTCGAGGGCTTACATGTATAGAGCTTCATATTTCATGATCCTGGTGGTGTCTGCGATGGTCCTTTTCATTGTATCGGCCTACGCAGTCCAGGAAAATAACACTTCCGCAAAGGAAATAATCTCCGTCTTAAACAATACGACGACAAATGACACAAACACCAACATCACCAGTACCAACATCACCAGTTCGAACTTGAAGGCTGTCGATAACATCGTTGCAATCAAAACGGCGGTCAGTCAGAACATCACGGACAAGGACAACACTTCATTGAACAACGCAGCATTTAATGAGAATAATACGACTGCAAAGGAGAATAACACGTCCATCGAACGGAGGAACTCCTCTATTAAGGAACTGGGCGAGAATGAATCGAAGAGCGGTTACGACATCGACAAATACTCGACGATCAAACCACTGCACAACGTCAGCGCCTATTCCAACATCAAGGGCCCATTCAATGTCGGAGGTAATTCAGAATCAAGCACCTTTAGCACTGGCACTGTCGCAAAACCAGGTTTAGATGTTTCAAAAAATGCCAGCTCAGAGCACACCTTTGAACTAAGCCTCCCTTCTAAACCCATTGTTGAAACATCAAAATTTCCTTTCATGTGCAATATAGTCTGATCTCTTGAACAACGTTGGAAAGTTGGAAAGCTGAAGCAGTTGGAATAAGATGAGCGTTGCTACTCTAACAAGACCAAAATCATCTTTCAGAGTGCTATTTTTCATTAGATAATCTTATGGATCTAACCAGCTATCCTTTTGTGGCAAGGGTCAGGTTTCCATAGGGCATTATCAGCATGCTTGCATCCCTGCCATGGCGCTTATAAGCAGCAGCAACTGCCTCATCAAGAGTGGATGCTGGCTGAAAAAAGCACATTTCTGCTAATTCTCTCGGCAGAGAGGAGACTAGGATGATGTTGTGCTCCAGCGACTCCTTGGCCAGAAACGCAGCTTTGTGCCCGCCAAACTCGTACTCCCGGCCAAACCGCTCGATGCAATCCTCCGCGCACTCTGCCTCCCTGACCCAGCGCTCGAAGACCGGATGGCCCAGCCCTTCGCTGCAATCCGCTAACAGTATTATGGTGCCTCCAGGCTCAGCCGCCCCTTTGGCGTTGTCAAGAGCCTTCTGGGCCTGGAAGAGGTTGATGTCCTTGGGCCGACCGCCTGCGCAGGTGATGACTATCTTCGCAGGCTTCACAGTCTTTCTGTACATCCGGTCAACTACTGCTGCACCAGCCTTGTGAGCTTTGATGAAGTCTCCTGCGACTGCTCTTACTACCTCTTTCTTGCTGTTCAGTACCACATTGAGGATGAAGTCAAGGCCCGCGACTCCGGCGGCATCCTCGAAATCCTGACGAACCGGGCTATCCAGTCTGCCGGAAACAGCGCGAGGGTCTCTCATCAGCTCGTGGTTCGTGTTGACGGAACGCTCAGAGCTAACACCTGGCAGGACCGCCTTGGCCCCGCCGCTGTATCCGGCATAGTAGTGATACTCTATGTTGCCCGTAGCGATGATTAGGTCGGTTGATGCCACACTCTCGAAGATCTCTACTGGCGTCCCGCGCGTCGTCTGTCCCAGTGCAACGCACTTCTTGGGATCGTGTTGGAGATGAGGCATGTCTATGCAATCGCGTAAAAGCAGCTTCTCTTCCTCAGCCGTCATCCGACGGTGAGTCCCCAGGGCGAAGACGACCAACAAATCGGAAAAGCCCAGTTCCTTGAGTTTCTTAGCCAAAGGAGCCAGCATCACGTGACTCGGCGACGGCCTCGTTATGTCGCTGATAAGAATGGATGCGGATCTGCCCCTTCCTTCGAAGTCAGCCAGGTCCTGGCCCAGGGTTTCATTTATGGCCCTTTCAATCTCGCCGCCATCTGCTGCGGGCAGCTCTTGAGGCAAAAGAATTCGGCTGTTCTCTGGCGCTTCGAACTCCAACTCGCCAAGACCATATGCTAACTTCACCTTTAGGCTCTCCAGATGGTGGCTTTGGCGTTCAGTTCGGAGAAGGCATCGAAGATGGGCTTGTCTGTCTTGAAGCTCAAGAAGTCTGCCCCTACGGCATTGCATGTAGCCCTGATCCTGGAGATGTGCTCCTCCAGCTTCTTTTTGTACTCTGCTCTCTGTTTCTCGCTGACTCTGGTTATCAGCGGCTGGTGGGTCTCCATATCCACGAACCTGACATCTCCTGCAAGCCTCATCTCTGCTTCGTCAGGGGCCATCAAATGAATCACTATCAGATCATGGCCTGACAGTCTGTAGATGCTGGAGACGATGTCGTCAGTGTTTCCCAGGAAGTCCGAGATAAGAACCACCAGGCTGGTCGACCTTATCAGATGATCGAACTGCTCTGAGACCTTCTTGAGGTTCGTTTCACCCTGGGGAGAGGTACGATCTAGCTCATCTATAGTCTGAAACAGATACCTTCTGCCTCGCCTTGGCTCGCCGGGGTCCAGGTCCTCCGAGAAGCGAGAAATCACGTACTTCTCGTTCTCCAAGGTGGCGATATAGGCAAAACCAGCAGCTATCTGGGAGGCATATTCGAACTTGCGGTCGTAACCCATGCTTCCGCTGGCATCCAGAATGATATGGACAACTAGGCTTCGTTCCTCCTCATGCTCTCGAACGTACAGCTTCTCGGTTCTGCCGTAGGCCTTCCAGTCAACCAGCTTGAAGTCGTCTCCCTGCCGGTACTCCCTGTATCCCACGGGGGTTATTCCCCTGCCGTAGCGCAAGGATTTCCTGCCTCCCGCATATGTTGTGGAAACTCGCTTCTTGACCAGCAGGGCGAACCTTTCCAGCTCCTTGAAAAACTCAGTGTCCATGGCCAATCCAGGTTAAACTTACGCTTCTTTGATCAGCTCTTAGATCAGATTTTCATCTCTTTCAGTATGTCAGTTATTACCTGATCAGGTGTTAGCCCCTTTCTTTCCGATTCAAAACTCAGGATAATACGGTGCCTGAGGATGGGGTAAGACATGACGTGAAGGTCCTCTGCAGAAACATAGTCCCGGCCAAGAAGAAAGGCCCTGGCTTTGGATGTCAGGATAAGGCCTATGGATGCCCTGGGGCTCGCCCCGTATTGTACTCCCTCCCAGGACCTGGTAGCCAGCACTAGCTTTACGGCCTCCCTCTTTAAGTCGTCTGATATAGGTATATCTCGGCAGAGCTGCTGTAGGGTTAGAATCTCATCTTTTGTTATCACTCTCTGCGCCTGGGGCTCGGAGTTTCCCGTGTACCTATCCATTATCTTAAGTTCGTCATCGAAGGATGGGTACTCCATGAAGATCTTGAGCAGAAAACGGTCAAGTTGGGCCTCGGGGAGGGGAAATGTACCCTCCATCTCGATGGGGTTCTGGGTGGCCAAGACAAAGAAAGGCTTTTCTAGTTGATAGGTGTTATTGCCCACAGTCACTTGCTTCTCCTGCATGGCCTCAAGCATTGCGCTTTGGGTCTTGGGCGAGGCTCGGTTGATCTCATCGGTCAGGACGATGTTGGCGAAGATCGGGCCGGGCTGGAATCTGAACTGTTTACTTCCGTCTGTTTCCTCGATGATGGTGGTGCCGGTTATGTCCGCGGGCATCAGATCTGGGGTACACTGTATTCGAGAAAAGCTCAAACCCATGGACATGGCGGTAGTCTTTATGAGCAACGTTTTGGCTAGGCCCGGGTTGCTCTCAAGAAGGGCATGGCCTCCTGCCAGGATAGCGATCATGAGCTGCTCGATAGCCACCTTCTGGCCGACCATCACCTTGTCCACTTCTTGCCTTAGCCTCTGGAAGATGTCAGGCGCTTGGGCGTAAATTGCTTTAAGATCCTCTGTCATCGTCTCGCCTTGGATGAATAGTTAAAAGAATATGCATTTTATTAATCCTTCGCCAGGGTCCCGAAGCAGCTTACGAGAATCAATTTATCGGTATCCTCTGATATAGAGTGACTTAAGTATTTAACAGGATCACCTGAGAAATTCAAATCCGAATCCATCATACAAGTATGATGTCATTGCTGACATATTAAATTGACCGCAGAGAGGGTTACTGCAGAGGAGTCCTATTTATCCGTATCGCAGGACTAACTTATTATGCCCTTCCGATTTCAGCCTCAAATATGATGCATTTAGGCAAATTTCATTGTTTCCTTAAAATTCATTTTGTTTCTTAATTTCTATGATATATTATAGGCAGGTTTTAGGAATCCTCTGGTAGATCCCTATAATTATACCCCTCTTCTGAGGGCGTTTAATTGATCCCACAAAGGATTTTCGATACACAATTATTAATCCATTTTATAGCCTTATTTTCCAATTAACTTTAGGGGCAATCTCTGTTTAAGTTTTTAACCAAAATTAGACGAATTTATGTCGTTTTAGGCTAATCCAACTGGTTTCTGCAATTGGCAGAAGAAAATTTTATATTGATTTATCGATTATTTGTATTAGCCTCTTGAATTACATTAATTTGCGTATTTTTAAGTAAATTTGGAAACTAGGACTGACCCTAAACTTATTTGACTAAAAAACAAAAAAAACCTAAGATACAGGCCAAAGGGAAATTTTTGATATCCATGTTTGGAGGGGCTTTTGAAGAGGGGTATATAATTAACTTTCAAAAGTTTTATATAAAATAAGAATTCTATTGGTTGTGGAGGGCTGGGCATTAGAAGTAGAATTGTTTTGCTTCTGGTTCTTTCGATTATTGTCTCAACTGTGGCAGCTCTTGAGCCACAGGAAATAGGTCGGGGGAGAAGTGGTGCGGTTGTAAACCTGGATGCTGGACCAAATAACTCTGGGACAAAGCTGCACTTTGGCACAGAAGGATTTGCCGCTCCATCCATTCCTCAGTTTGTTGAAGTATCCCCAGGAGCTATGGTTTATCAGTCGAAGATGTACAGGGACGAATCTAGGAGACTCTACAGCAGTGCACGTACTGTCCTGAACCAGACATCATACCTGGAGAATTCTACAAGGCATAGCACTGAGAAGGCGGCCGCTTCATCTGCAATGGCTGAAGTGAGCTCCAACTCATCCATGAGCAATGTCATGCAATGCAAAACCTACCTCAAGCAGACTGGGTCGGCGTTAAATAAGACAATCGCGATGAGCAACAGGAGGAGATGTTGGCAAAGAAACTAACCGAGATGGATAACGTTACTAGAGAATACGCTCAAAATGCGGCTAGAAGTGCCCAGGTCGCAAGAGATCACCTCAA
>PMNG01000189.1 GCA_003162615.1 Methanothrix sp.
GCCCCCCGCTTGTCGACGATTTCGGGTTGCAGGTGACGCCGAACCACCCGGACTGCCCGCCACTTTTAATAAAGAGTTCGATAGCAATAAAGCTAACGCAAAAAGTGGAGAGGAATTTTATGGAAGACACCGACCAGAACATAGGGTTCATCATGGGGAGCAACCAGCGCCAAAGGGTGCTCCAGGTTCTCGGCTCCAAAGGAGCGCTCAGCGCTGATAGGATTGCTAAAATCGAGCACATCCCCGTACCTGGGGTCAGGAAGACCCTGGAAGAGCTGGCAGCAAGAAATATCGTTACCGAGAAGGAAGGCGTCTGGAGCCTTACCGATCTGGGCACTGAGTTGGAGAAAGAGATGAAGAAGAGGGCTTGACCGAATGAAAGTAATGGAGGCCATCGCAGAGCGTCGATCCATCCGGAGCTTCTCGGGCCGGCCTGTCGAGGAGGAGAAGCTCTTACGAATTTTGGAGGCGGGCCGCCTGGCTCCCTCGGCAAGGAACATGCAAGATTGGAAGTTCGTGGTTGTGAAAGACCCCGGCCTACGCCGAAGGTTGGCCGAGGCAGCCAGGAACCAGGAGTTCGTTGCCCAGGCGCCAATCGTCATAGCCGCTTGTGGCACATCGGACTACGTCATGACCTGCGGCCAGCACACGTACACAATAGACGTGGCCATAGCCGTGGACCACATGACCCTGGCTGCAGTGGAAGAGGGCCTGGGAACCTGCTGGATAGGAGCCTTCTACGAGGATAAGGTGAAGGAGATCCTGGGAGTACCCCAAACTGTCCGAGTGGTCGCTCTGCTGCCCATGGGCTATCCAGCCGAGACTGCAAACACCGCCGAGGGTATGCCCAAACCACGCAAACCACTGGAAGAGATAGTGGTTTACGATGGATGGAAGTAATGAAGTAAAAGAAGTTAAGTAGAGACAACGAGAATTAAGTGCCAAGAAGGTGCTCTAGTTTCTCCACGCACCTCCAGGTAAGTATGAGCTGGGCCACTCCGATGGCGTTGACATACTCTTTACGCCTGTCGCTTATGGCAGCGTAAGTCCCCAAAGTCCTGCCCAACTTCTGCTCCAGATGATCGATCATTGACTGATGAATCTCACCATCGATGGTCATTACTCCCACCTTTTTGGCGTAGTAATCATCACGCTCGAACTCTAGGGAGAACTCGTGCTCCGAGGAGAGGAGGATCTTGGAAAGGTCGATGGTCATATCTACCTCCGGAACAGGTTGGTCAAGCATCTGCTGAATAAGCCGGACAGAATACCACTCAGGTTTGGGCTGTTCGATCTCCAATATTCGCGGGTGAAACCTCGACTCCTGAATCTTGACCACGATCTCCGCATAGATCTTCTGGATATCCACGTACAGCTTGTAGTCAGGCTCCCTCTGCAGGATCTCACGCATGACATCTTCAGGACGATAACCCCTTTCCCCCACATCCCGACGCACCTTCCACAACCGTTTCACTGAGCGAGATGGGTCCACGAAGATCTTGATGTCCGTAATATGGCGCAGCCTTTCGGTATAGAAAGGATGCAATCCCTCAACTATGACAACCGGAGCCGGGCCAAAGGGAACTGTCCCACGGATCTGGCCAGTATTGTGATCGTAGACCGGCTTGTCGATGCTCTCACCTCGACGAAGAGCCTCTAGATGGTCGGCAAGAAGGTCGAGGTAGTTTGCCGCTGGATTCAGGGGCGTTATGCCAAAATCCTTGCGCTGACGCCGATCAAGGCTGTGGTAGTCGTCCATGGAGAAAGAGATGACATTCTCTTCACCCAGTATCCTCTTTATGCCGCTAGACAAGGTGGTCTTTCCGGAACCGCTATCTCCCGCCACGGCGAAGATGAAAACCTTGCCCGAATCGATGATCCTCTCGGTCAGAGACTGCATGATAACTATGGAACCTGGTATAAAATCACTTGTTTTGCTTCTCAAGCACCAGGTCTTCGAACTCGCTTGTCCCGCCGATGGTGTCCAGCTCGCGCTTTTCTATGATAGCTGTATCCCCTATGCGCTCAACCCTTGACTCGCCCTCCACGATGACCGCTGACTGGGTCCTGGCCACTGCGGACAGGCTGCTCATGAGTTGGGCCTTCTTGAGCATGTTCTGTGAGAATTTGCTTATTCCTGTCAGGACAACCAGATCCTCGTCCCTAGTCACTGCGTTGAAAGGAGCCTGCGCCGTAGGGAAGACCTCGAATCCCATCTGAGAGAGAAGCTGCAATATGTTGTCCGTTATCTGCTCCGGCTTGTCCTCCAGGTTTCCCGACTTGAAGAGATCCACCGGCAGAATGAGTTCCTCCTCGAAGATCTCCTCTAGCTTGACTGCCACATCTATGGACGTATCCATGCTCTCCATCTCGTACTTCGATATTGTTCGCCGTGAGAGTCCTAGCCTGGACGCCAGAGACCCCAGGGAGATTCCCCGATCAAGCCTGAGCTGCCGGAGCAGAGTTCCGTTTATGCGAACATAAAGTCCTCCATGAGCTGCATAAACCAGGGGAAGCAACCCTTCCAATAGGCAGTCGGCTAGGGTTGGAACGCTTACTGTGGGTATGCCATACCTGAAGTACACCGCTCCGCGCTCTAGGTACTGGTCTCTGGTCTTCTCTCCAACCAGAATGGTGCGTCCTAAAAGATGCTTGGCTAGACGACGGACCTCCACTGCAGTTCTTTCGTTCAGGCCGTCTATGTTGGAGAGGATTTTTATTAAGACGAAAAGATCTTCTTTTCTTGCCGCTAAATCGAAGGACCTGGGGCGGAGATAGCAGCGCGCTGAGATTGTGAATCCAGCTTGCTCAAGCAGCCCGCTAACGCTCTCGGCAAGAAGCTCTTTATCCATCATTATATATCACGGATAGCCCGATATTTAAAGGTTGACTATGTTCATAGGAATAGACGATACCGATTCGGAGAGGGGTCTTTGCACAACATATCTAGCGGCAGTGCTCATGGACCGGCTGCGGCCCTTTGGCGAGCTAGTAGGTCTCCCAAAGCTGGTTCGCCTCAACCCATGTGCTCAGTTCAAGACCAGAGGCAACGCCGCCATTGCCTTCCAAATAGAGACCGAGAGGGTCCAGGAGGTCAGAGACTTGGCCCTGCAGACGGTCGTGGAGCTCTCCGACCTTTCCGGGAAGAACACCAACCCCGGCCTGGTGATGGCGGACGCGGTCTCTAGACGCATGAGAGATTTTTATAAAAGAGCTGTGACTGAGATCCTGGAGATATACGAGGCCAGGGAGATCCTGGAGGCTGACGGAGTATGGCACCAGGGGTTCAAGAAAGGTCGAGGGCTGATAGGTGCTCTGGCGGCTGTGGGCGCAGAGCTGGAGGACCACACATATGAGCTTATCGCCTACAGAGAGCCCAAGCGGTGGGGCACTCCGAGGATGATAGACCAGGCATCCGTCTGGAAGGCCGACAGCCTGACCTATCCCCTAACCTGGGATACCGTGGACTGCCACAACAACCGAATTGTATTCGCCCCTCATTCCGCTGACCCTGTCCTCTTCGGCATTCGTGGTGACGACATCGGAGCCATAGACCTGGCCTTCCAGACCATCACTTCTGAGCCCTGGGAGAGAAAGGTCCTTTACCTGACAAACCAGGGAACAGACGCTCACATCATCCCTGGAGTTGTTTCGGAGATCGTGGACAACAAGAGCTACCGATTGAAAGGTAGGGTAAAGGATGCTCCCCAGGCAATCGAGGGCGGACATCTGTTCTTCTCCATCCATGACAAAGAGAACTCCCTGGTCTGCGCCGCCTTCGAGCCAACCAAGAACTTCAGAGACACCGTAAAAAAGCTTATTCCGGGCGATCTGATCGATGTTTACGGAGCGGTTAAGGAGAGGACGCTGAACCTCGAAAAGCTGGAGGTGCTGGAGCTAGCCGACAGGATAGCGACCCAGGCTCCTTTATGTCCCTCTTGCGGAAAGCGAATGAAGTCCGCTGGCCGTGGGCAGGGATACAGGTGTCGGAGGTGCAAGCTTAATGCAGAACAGCGGGAGTTGAAGGCCCTCCCGAGAGATATCGAGACCGGATTCTACGAGGTTCCGCCGTGCGCCAGAAGGCACCTGTCCAAACAACTGGTGCGAATGAAGGGACAGAAGGTGCACCCCAGCCGATGAAAACAAGGCGACTTAAGTCAACAGTGCACCCCGCTGCAAGCAGCGGGGGCATGTTCGTTTAAAAATTTAAATATTTCGGGTTTTGGGTTACTTAATCATCTCAGGTGTGCCTTATTTCTTGAAGGCTCCTTCGAGGGGCGGAATGACCTGCTTCTTCCTGGAGAGGACCTTCTCCTTGTAGATGGAGTTGTTAGAGATCTTGCCGCCGAACGCCTTCTCGAATCCCGCGGCTGCCCCAGCGGTACCTACGAAAAGGATATCGCTTGCTTCCTTCATAACGTCTGTGAGCATCAACACTACCATGTCGAGCTTCTCGGCGTCCTTCATATTGTTCATTTCCGCAAGTATAGCCCCTCTCTTGGGCGCTAGATCCTTGAGGTCCATGACCTCTATCTGGCCCACGCCTGCCTTGGTGCCTGAGAAGTCGAACTTCTTGAAGTCGCCGGTCAGGATGTCCTTGGCCGACTTGGAGGATATGTCGCTCTTGGCCTTGAGAAGCTCCATGCCGAACTTCATAGGGTCTATGCCTGCTATCTTGGCCAGCTTCTCCACTGCAGCCTTGTCTCGTGGAGTGCACGTGGGGGACTTGAAGAGCACAGTATCGCTCAGAATGGCAGACATCATTAGGCCAGCCATCTCCTTGCTGATGGGGACCTTGTTCTGTTCATAGAGGTTCGCGATTATTCCGCCAGTTGCGCCCACGGGCTCATTGAGGAAGAAGATGGGCTTGCCTGTTTGGATGCCGCCGATCTTGTGGTGGTCTACGATCTCCACAATATTGTCGGTGTTGAGCTTGTCCACCGCCTGGGCCATCTCGTTGTGGTCCACAAGGATGACCTTCTTGTCAGTGGCGTCGGTGAGCTTCTCCGGCGCTGGAACCTTGAAATAATCGAGAAGGAACTTGGTCTCGTTGTTGACGTCGCCCGCCGCTGCGGGAACGACCTCTTTCATGCCCAGAGCGTTCTTAAGGTTCGCATAGGTTATCGCCGAGGTCACGGAATCGGTATCGGGGCTCTTGTGCCCGACTACATAGATCTTATCTGCCAAATGAAGCACCTCAGGATTGTTAATGTAGGACCCCGACTTAAACCTTACTAGAGTCATCCTTCTCCAGGCGACTGCAGGTAGAATGAGGCCTTTCCTTTATTGATGCCGCTTCCAAGAAAAGGCGATCCAAATCGACAACTTTATAAATCAACGCATCGAGAAAAAATTGTCCTTTTTTGAGGGCTTGCACGAGCTCAAACAATTGTTAGCCGTGAATGTTGGCGCAAGAAAAGGACTACAATCCGCGTTGATAGGTCCTTGTGGTAGGATATTGACTACAGTCTACCTATGACCACGAGACAACCCAAATGCGGTACAGACGCCCGCTGCGAGGGTTACTGGGCTGACTGCGGAATACCATCGAATGACGTTCCAGAGTTAGTATCGGGCGACAGCTTATACTTCTATTCCATCGTAAGACTGCATTGAATGAGTGCTTTTGAAGCAACCCTGGGATCTCTTCTCGAATCTCTTCCCTAGGGGATGGTATTATTAGGCAGGTTCTGCAGCGACAGCTTAATCTTTTCTTAAAAAATAGATTAAAAGGTGAGAGGTATCCTTGTCACCCTTGAGGGCATAGACGGTTCCGGAAAGACTACTGCGTTACGAACCATTTCTCGCGAGCTTATTGAGACCCTTGGGGATAGACGTTTTATCTTCACGGCCGAACCGACTTCGAGCCAGGCTGGTGAGGTTCTCCGGAGAGTGCACCTATCGGGGTCACAAGATTCCGAAACGCATGAGATCTGCATAGTAAGGCGAATGGAGGAGATGCTCTTGTTCATGGCCGACCACGCTAACCACCTGGCTGAAACAATCATACCAGCCTTGAGGGAAGGCGATGTAGTCATATCGGATCGATACGCCGACTCGACGGCTGCCTACCAAGGCGTAACCCTCAGAGAAATAATCCCAGATCCTGTTGCGTGGATCAGAGATTTATACCGTCCCTGGAACATCGTACCCGATCGAACCCTGCTCTTCACGCTCGATCCAGCCCTCGCGGTCAAACGCATCAGGTCCCGGACCGGGGCAGATAACACCATCGAGAAATTCGAGAGGGAGGCGTTTCTCCGAGAGGTTGATGGTATCTTCAGGCTCCTGGCAAAATCAGAGCCTGAGCGGTTCGCCTTGATAGACGCCAGTCGCCGGATTGAGGAGGTTGCCGGTGATGCTCTGGAGGCGATCATCGACCTGATCTCTCAAGAATCGCAGCATGGATCAGAGCGTTGAAGGTTCTCATCGGAGAGCTAACTCAATCAGCCTTTTGGCCCAAGCCAGCTTCTTGTGCTTCCTCGGAGTGACGCTCATGTCATCAAAATCGAAGCCTATCAGCTTTATCGCTGAGGCTCCAAGGTATCTGGCGAAAAAGACGCTCCTATCGCCGTCTGTGAACCCTCCGAAGTTATAAAGCCCATGAAGCGGGCGGGTTTGAGTCGTCCCTATGACATTCCGGAGCTTTGGCACGTATTCTCGGAGCAAGTCCTGGTTGTCCCCATGAGCGTGAACTACCACTATGGAGCCCATCTCGTTCGCTCGCAGGATGTCGTCCATACATCCATCCAGGTCGGAGACAATTATCTCCGGAACTACACCGGCCTTTAGGAGCACTGAGGTAGCACCGTCGCTCGCAATAAAAACGCAGTTCTGTTGATAACGGGAACCAAGAAAACAATTCATCTCATCAGCAAGAGTTGGAGCATTGCCGCAGATGACAACGAATTGACATCGAACCAGCTTCGATGCCATGGCCAGAATCGTTGCGAAGTTCTGACCTGATTTCAGAAGATCAAAGAGGAGCCTCCCCGCCTCTTCATCGCGTTCTCTGGAGAACCCGAAGTCGTCGAGGATCTCAAGATACAGCGGTTCCCAGGCTTCAAAACACATGAATACCGGGTCTGCTAACCTGAGGTTAAGGCTTTCTATGCAATATTTAATGAATCGCGACTTCATTAGACTGGTCAAAGAAGAACTATAACCAGAACCGCTATAACAGATGAAAGTTCAATAAAAATAGAGAGTTAGGGGAGATGTCTCCCCTGATGTATTTTTAAGGGTTGTTGCAGTACGGGAACGGACAGGACGTGCAGTCGAAGAAGCCCTTCGCGCTGTGGTATCTCTGGTCGTGAATGGTCATGTCGTTCCAGCCTTCATTACAGGTGCACGGCAGCCAGTCGTATGTGGGCTTGATCCTGGAGTAGGGCACCGATAGGGTCATATTCTTCTCGACGTGGTATGTTCCCCAGTAATCCTCATCGATCTCGATCGCCGGGTTCTTCCAGGCTGTGGTTGCCATCGATACTAATGAGGTAGGGATCCTTCCTGAGCCGTCAGCGTTTGCCTGTAACACACCTATGTGTATCTTGCCTTCCCCTACATCCTCTGTTATCTTCATCTGGGTGACTGAGTTGCTCGTAAAGGTCGGGTCGTAAGTGAAGTTTGTCCAGTCTTTCACCATGAGGCTGAGATCCTTGTCGAGCTTATGGGCGTACTCAACCTGGTTCTCCATTGATGTGCCCGCTAGCCTGTTCTTTACCGTGGTCTCCTCCTTGATCAGAGAGTCGTAGTTCAGCGGATTAACCGCGTAGTAACCGGTTCCTACTGCGATCCTTGTCGGAGCATACACCGCATGGGTAGTCTCTTTGTACTGGATGCAATTCATATTGGCGTCATTCCAGTCAGCGTTCCATAGATGGTACTGGTGGGATGCATTGTAGCTGCTCAGAACGGCCTCGTTGTCCAGAGATCCGCTTCCATGGGCGTAATCCTTGAACTCGGTACTTCCCATCCTGGCGTACTTGTAGGTCATGTAGTAGCCGTTGCCCTGGACGTTCTGCTCAAAGCTGAAGCTCACGTTCTTGTCAACGACCTGATTCGGGTAAGTAAAAGGAAAATGGCTCCCTACAAATGAATCCACAGCAGTTTGGCTGTAATCATACGCTGTCGCTATCGCCGCTGTCCCTAAGATAAAACCTAGGACCAACAACGCTGCTAACATAATACTCTTCAGGTAAATCCCTCCATGTAAATACGAGTTTTCCTCTTTGAGGTCCTTTGGACTTTCTTTGTTACTCTTCTATTTGAATCTGTTGATCCTAGGGGATATGATTAATAGAATTCAACATAGAAAAGCTGCACAGTTCGCCCCACCAGCCGAGTTAAACGACTTTGTGATATAAACATTTTTAGCGGTCGCCGTTCTCATGTAAAGCAATTGAACACAAAAGGATTCTTCAAGGATAATTCTAATATTTTATTTACCATGACAAACAAATAAATAAGAAAAATGTCTTCGATTAGACAAGATTAATCAATCTTTGAATATAATTGCCTATAGGTCTATGATTTAGAACCGACACTAACTGAATTCTTTGAGGTCGCTATTTGGTTATTATATAGTCGTAGATTCCATGATATCATAACCAAAAGGTTAATACGTAAAAGGTTGATGGGTATGTTACAACATGCC
Organism: Methanothrix sp.; assembly: GCA_003162615.1. GTDB lineage: Archaea > Halobacteriota > Methanosarcinia > Methanotrichales > Methanotrichaceae > Fen-7. Next base: position 8,657 of record PMNG01000189.1, read on the forward strand.
CACTAACCTCGATCTTATATAATAGCTAGTCTTGGCATTGCGGACTATATTTCGACAGGGCATGAGAGTTCGATTCGGCAAAATAGCTCGGACCGGAGCACTAGTATGGTCCGCTTTCGTAAGATCGGCAAATAGGACGTGGGAAACCCCAAAATTTGAAGTGCCTTTAGGAACAATACGCCTACGGGCGGAAGTTCTCGATCGAAGATCGGGGGTATAAAAAAACCCCAGCAATATGCTGGAACAGGAGGACCAAAGGGGGATGCTGGCAGAACTGGAAGATAAAAAGGCGAAAATCAGGCAAGAGTCTTTTACGTATAAGGATCGCCGCAGCCAACTGAATTCAGAGGCGAGCAAATGGGCCGCCAAAAGAAACGATCTCAATAAGTCTACTAAGGAGTTAATTGAGAAGGCCCAGGAACTCAAGAAGCTGCGGGACGAGAATAACAAAAACGTCGCTGATGCCAAGAAGCACAGAGATGAGTTCAACGAGAAGACCAATGCACTGTACGCCAAGATAGACGAGATCCGCAAGAAGTATAACTTAACTGGCGACCGATCTATAAGGGATCTGCGCCGAGAGATAGACCACCTGGAGTTCAGGCAGCAAACTGAAGTCCTAAGCCCGGACAAAGAGAAACAGCTAGTGGACAAGATAGCTGCTCTCCACACAGAGTTCCGCAGCCGTAGGGAACAGCTTGAGAAGAACGACGAGTTGCGCAAGCTGCTTGATGAGGCTCAGGGTCTGAGGGACGAGGCCTCCAAGTTCCACGACGAGGTCACCAAGTATGCAGAGCTGGCCCAGGAGTACCACGACCAGATGATCGCCACCTTCAAAGAGGCGGATCAAACAAGAGCTGAGGCGGACGCTGCCCACAAGGAGTTTGTAAAAGCTCAGGAAGCAGCAGATGAGCAGCACAAGGAGTTCATCCGCACCCAGCGTGAAGTCAGGGACTTCGATAAGGTCATCGTCGGACTGAAGAAGAAGAACCGCGACAGCAAGGAAGATAGGGCCAAAGAAGTTGCCAAGCGTGAGGCTGAAGAGATTATGACCCACTTCCGTCAAGGCGAAAAACTGAATACTGCGGATCTGCTTAGATTGCAGCGTGCTGGCCTGGTGTAAAATCGAATTAGACGGGCAGAATTTCAGGCTGCCCTGTTCTTAGATTTTGTGGTGTCCATTTTAGCTTTGCTTTTTGTATTTG
>PMNG01000164.1 GCA_003162615.1 Methanothrix sp.
TTATAACGGCATCTGCCTAAATCCAAATAGCTGTAAGCCACAAGGACAAGGTAGTACTTGAACTGTCAGCAGGTTCAAGAAGAACAAAAAGTGGTGTTCGATTTGAGAAAATGGCATTGATATTGATAGTCCTGCTGTTTGCAGGAATTGGATTTACTCTTGGACAAGCGGGCACTGTACTGAAAACTGTAACTGCCCCTGCCGATACATCTTGCTCACAATCGACATGCTGGGCAAGCTGCGGAGGATCTTGCTCGACTGCCAGCTCTGCAGCCTCACCCTGTGGAAGCCATTGCCCTCTAGGCGGGTGTGGATCTGCAGGCGGCTGTCATAGTTGCTGCGGAAGCAACTGCGCAGGCAGCTGTTAAATAAGCTCTGAAGGTAGGGCCACTTACCATATATATTATAAATAATAAATAAATCAGTGTTGAACAAAGAATGCAAGATGATAACGAGTGAAAGGAAAAACTACTAGTGAAATGTTCATCGGGATGTTCAAATCCTAGGAACGTTGATACTGATACCTCGAAGTTGATCAAGCGTTGCGCCCATTTTGACCTCAAATAGCCAATTGGCCAGATGCGCAATAAAATAAGAGAATATTTAAAAAATGCGAAAATCAAGGATTAAGAAGGCACCTAGGCGGCGCCTCCTTTCTCCAGATCAATCAGTTGCTTCACCCTCAAGTCCACCATGTCCATTGCATCCTCGAAAAGCTTCCGATTGATCTCCAGGCCAAAATATTTCTTCAGCTTCTCTGGCGGAGTCATTGTGGTCCCTGCCGACAGGTAAGCTATGTAGTTCTTATTGAACTCCTTGGGGTCTTCCTGGTATCTCTTGAATAGTGACAGGGTTATGGCCTTTGAAAGAGCGTAGTTGAAGGTGTAGTAGTTGTCGGTTGCGAAGTAGATGTGTTCCACATAAGTCCATTTTTGCTCGCTCTCATTGTAGTAACTGACCTTGCTGTTCCGGTATTCCTTGTCAATGCTGGTCCATAGAGTATCCAGATCCGTTCCGCTCACATTTCCTTTCTTCTGGCTTATGAGCTGGTGGGCCTTATGCTCGAACTCGGTGATCATTGTCTGGAAGGTGAAATAGTTAGCGTAGTTGTTGATCTGATCGGCCAGAACCGCCACTGCCGTATCTTTATCGTAGTTCTTTACAGCGTAGTCCACGAAGAGCTCCTCGTCGAAAGTAGATGGAACCTCAGCCTCGTACATGGGCCCTCCGCAGTAGAGAAAGTCCACGGAATTCTCCATCAAGTACATGTTAATGGCGTGGCCCATCTCGTGGGCTATAGTGCGTTTGTCGTCGATCAGTCCCTTGTAATTCAGGAATATGAGCGCCGGTTTCTTTAGGGCGAACAGATCCTCTGTGAATTCATTGGACTGCTTCCCGTGACCGGGGTTGGGATAGACGTCCACTGAGTTGCTGGTGGCCGTCTTTATGAATATCTGGTTGAATTGCGGATCCATCTTTGAAAATGACGCACCGATCTGTCTTAGGGCATTAGTATAGTTGTCTTTCTTATTCGGATCCTTCATGAGCTGCAAGAACAGGTCGTAGGGCCATAGCTGTTTTTGGCCCATCAAGGCCATGCGGAACTCATAGTAGCCGTCGAAATCTCCTCTACGTTCCTTGAACACCTCGTTCATTTCGTCTATCTGTGACGCATTCAGGTAATAATCGAACATCTTGGCTTCATAGGCATCGGAGAAGTTCAGCTCTCTAGCGTACATGTCATCGAGCATCGATTTGTTGACGTAGAGCTTTCCCATCTCCTCGGATTCGTTGACAAGATGATTGTATCTCTTGTCGTAGACTTTCTTTCGGTTGCCGCGGTCCTGATCAGTGTAGAGAAGATCGTAGTACGACTGGGAGTCGACGGCGTACTCCGTCCCGTTGCCCAGAGTTATGTTGCCGGCTTGAGTGACGTTGTTGGTGATCAGCTTCCCAGCTTTTGTATCCAGCTTCATGAGCTTGTTGTTTAAGTCGGCAAGAAGCGCCGCCTGGCTCTCGTTCTTGGGGCGATGATCTGCATATCGAATGTAGTTCGCCTCAAAATAGGCTCGGTATTTGCCCAACTCCGGCTCCTGTACGAAAAGCCTTTCCCACTCAGTTTTGGGCAGCGATTTCAGCTTTACCTCCGCGAATGAAGTATTCTTGTCGTGTTCGGTCGACAGGTTTTGAGCGTCGGACAGAAGAACCTCGAAGAACTTATCGTTGACATCCAGGCTGTTCCCTGCAGTGGCATAAGCACTAAGAACATCAAGCGATTTGGAGAAGTTCTCCTCGCTACGGATGTAATCAAGCAACACCGCCCCGGTTAAGTTTACGAACAGGGGACGGTAAGTCCTGTTCATCTCCACAGTATCATTCCTCATCCTAGCAAGTTCAGCCTTGGCCGCATCCTTGTTTGGATACAAGAGGGACAAGTTCCAGGATGTAGTTATTTTATTGATGTCCAGATCTGAAGAGTTATTGATGCCTAGACTTGACGTGTTATTGCCGTTGATGTCCTTTCCAGATGATATCGTACAAAAGACCATGGTGGACGTCATCAATAGTAAAATCAAAGTCGTCATTCCTGCGAAGATTCTGCTTTTCATAATTTCCCTCTACGAGCATGAGTCAATTAATTGCCTGAGTTGGGTCAGAATTGTGTAAAGTTACGTATATATTTTTCTAACAGTAATATTGAAAATGGATGAATTGCTCAGAAAGTTCAAGACATTTATAAAAATATGAATTTTTTACTAGATAATTTATTTTTAAATTATTGATACAGCTCAAAAAAGTTATAACCAAAGAAGCTAACCATAACTCATGGAAAACCGGTTGGTCTACAACCCCTTCGGAATGCTGTTCATGCTGCTCCTGGCATTTCTGCTGTTTTTCGTGGTTGGTTTTCTCTTTCTAAACGTCATAAGCACGGCATTCACCAGGATCGGTTTCACTTGGCAGTACGCCCTCATCCTTCTATTGGCGTCTCTCCTGGGAAGCAACATCAACATCCCCGTGACGAATATGAAGTGCAACACGCCCATGGTGACGGAGAGATATGTCAGGGTTTTCGGCATTACCTATAGGATCCCAGTGATGGAGGACATCGCCTGTAATACGATTCTGGCCGTTAATGTGGGCGGCGCGGTCATACCAACGCTCATATCCATACTCTTGCTCCATCAATTTCCCGGTGCCTTGATTTATGCCCTAGCCGGTGTTGTCTTCGTGGCCATAGTGACCAACAGAGTAGCCCGTCCCGTCAAAGGGTTGGGCATCGTCACTCCAGCTCTGCTCCCCCCCCTTACGGCAGCCCTGGGCGCTCTTGCTCTGGTTTATCTGTTCAATGCTCCCCACGATTTCGTATTCCTTATCGCCTATGTGGGAGGAACGCTTGGAACGCTGATCGGTGCCGATCTGCTAAACCTCAACAAGATCAGGGACATGGGAGCGCCAGTAGCTAGCATTGGCGGAGCCGGTACCTTTGACGGAGTATTTCTCAGCGGAATAATTGCAGTGCTTTTAGTTTGACTGGAGAGGATCTTGTGATGTTTGACTGGAAAGCATCTTATGATCATCAATGGAAGGCAGAGCTATGAGCTTCAGGGGTTTCCTGGATGAGCTAAAGGGAGCGAGGCTACTCAAAGAGGTACATGAGCCTGTGTCACCTGTCCTGGAAGTGGCCAATAGATCCTTGGGCGCAGGGCCAGTCATGTTTCAAAACGTTGACGGTCACAGGTGCTGCCTGAACATCCTGGGCAGTCGGGACTTGCTTGCCAGGGCTCTTGGTATTCGGACTGAGGAGATGATCCGGTACCTAAGCGGCATTGAATACGAGTCCAAAGGCCAGATTCGATACGTGAATTCGTCTCTGTTCCAAGAGGTTGTCACTGAGCCCGACCTGTCCAAGCTGCCGATATTGACCTATTTCAAGGGCGACGGCGGCCCATACATTACCTCCGCCGTTGTAGTATCCCGTTATGGAGACCATATCAACGCCTGTGTTCACCGCCTTATGGTCCTGGGAAAAGACCGTCTGGCGGCAAGGCTGGTTCCTGGCAGGCACACTCACACGCTGTGCCAGCAAGCGCATGAGATTGGGGACAACGTTCCGGTTGCAATCGGCATAGGCGTCGATCCCCTTGTGCTCATTGCGGCAAGTACGAGGGTTCCCCCCGACATGGAGTTCCAGTATGCCAGTGCCCTTCGAGGCGCGCCTGTAGAGCTTGTGAACCTGGAGAACGGTGTGCCAGTTCCTCATGCTGAGATTGTCCTTGAGGGCTACATCACAGGCAAGCGCGCCAGTGAGGGGCCTTTTGTAGATATAACAGGGACAAGAGACCTTGTTCGGCAGGAGCCTGTCATTAAGCTAACTAAAATGATGACCCGCGAAGACCCCATTTACCATGGACTGCTGCCTGGCGGAGGAGAGCACAAGATGCTAATGGGAGTTCCCTACGAGCCTTTGATCTTCAAAGCAGTATCCAGAGTTGCGAAGGTTAGAGATGTTCTTCTGACCGACGGTGGGTGCTGCTACTTCCATGCAGTTGTTCAGATTGAAAAACAGACGGAGTCAGACGCCCGGCTGGCGATAGAGGCAGCACTGGAAGCCCACAGGTCCCTGAAACACGTGCTAGTTGTAGACACAGACATAGACATCCATGATCCGACAGATCTTGAATATGCCATCGCCACACGCTTTCGCGCCGACGAGGACGTCATCATGCACCCCGGGGTCCGAGGAAGTACACTAGACCCAAGATCTGTAAACGGCATAACCACCAAGGTCGGGATCGACGCCACGGCCAAACTGGACAAACTGTGGAAATTCGAGAGGGTTATAAAGAAAGGGTAGCAATTTACAGGTGTTGGTTGTTCATGAGAGCACAAGCACCTTGTCAATCAAACCTATCTTTTTTGTACGTGTTTAGCTGGATAGG
>PMNG01000171.1 GCA_003162615.1 Methanothrix sp.
CTATCCAGCTAAACACGTACAATATTTGTAATACGTAGGAGGTAGTGCGGGGTGCGTCGCCTCTCGTTTGATCCGTTATCGCTTTCAACTTATGTCAGCTCTGTACGTGAAAAATGCTAAATTAGCGAATTTCATCGTTTCATCAAACTCTTCGATAGCTATCGCGAATGCTAAAGCTAAAATACGTCATATTTGAGGCTGGAATGGGAAGTGTATAGAAAAGTTAGATCTGCAATACGGTAAACAGGAATCCCCAAGCGAATACTTTTTAACTAATATCTTCAATAAAAACTAGAGGTGAGTCCCTTGTCCAAAAAATATAGCCTTGTGATTTTTCTTTTAGCTCTAGCAGTCCTATCTATCTCGATTTTGGCTTTGGCTGAAAGCTACACGATAAAGACTTCCTCCGATAAATTCCGTGGCACCTTCCTGGTTAACCAGAGCAATTTCACGCTCTACTACTTCCAGAACGATTCCACGGCAAACGGAGCCAGCACATGTTACAACGAATGTGCCGTCCTTTATACGCCATTTTATGTTCCGAACTTTTCGACGCCTGACAACCTGAATTCGAACGATTTTGGCACGGAAACCCGAACGGATGGCAAAAAACAGACCACTTTTAAGGGCTGGCCACTTTACTACTACGCGAGAGATAAAGCCGCTGGAGAGTTCAACGGTGATGGCGGGGCCTGGCATATCATAGATCCTGATAATCAGCCCCAAGTGATTTGAGCCTTTACGAACCTTGCGTGGATCTGACCGTAGCGTATTTCAGCTATGGGTCAGTTCCTTCCAATTTAAAATCGAACCTATTCAAACCTCACTAGAATAGACAAATAAATTTTGGGGCAGAATTTACCCAATTACCTTAACGAATAGAGCAATCCAATTTTTGTCTCGGAGAAGCTCTCAATGAATCTCAGGGAAATAAACGAGCAGGATATTGCAATTATCAAGAGCTGGCCTGCCTATCCGGAGGAGTTCAAGGATCTCGATTATGCGCTACGTGATTCTGGGTGGATAGACGAGTATCTGGGCAAGGAATCGACAAGGATTTACATTGCCGAGGAGAGCGGCGTCGCCGTCGGTTTCACCATCCTCTCAAAGGATTCAGCCACAAGCCGACAAGCAGAGTTCCGGATCGCTCTGAACCCGGATTATCTGGGACAAGGTTTCGGAAATAAGTTGACCAGGATGGCGCTTGAGAAGGGATTTCAAGAGCTTGGACTTCAGAGGATCTATCTCGTCGTGCGAAAGTCCAACCCTCGAGCCAGAAGGCTTTATGAGAATTGCGGTTTTATGAGAACAGGAGAATGCCGCAAGGAGATCCAGGGGATTATTGTTGATCTATTCGAGATGGCTATAGAGAAGGAGACTTTTGAAAGGAGGATGATAGGATGACAGAGATCCGAAAGGCGCTGCTGGTAATTGACGTGCAGAATGAGTACGTCACAGGTCGTCTTCCGGTGACCTTTCCGGGAGGCAGCCTGGGCAATATCCTCAAGGCGATGGACCATGCCGCTCACGTGGGGATGCCTGTGGCGGTCATCCAGCATACAGCGCCTTCGAAGGACTCGCCGACTTTCAGGAAAGGCAGCGACGGGTGGAAGCTGCACCCTGAGATCGAGAAGCGGAAGCGCGACATCCTGATAGAGAAGAACCTTCCCGGCAGCTTCACTGGAACGGAGCTTGAGAAGTGGCTGCAGGATAGGGGCGTTAGCCGGGTCGCCATCTGCGGCTACATGACTCAGATGTGCTGCGATACGACCGCCCGCCAGGCCTTTCATCTGGGCTTTCAGGTGGACTTTCTCTCAGATGCGACGGGAACGCTGTCATTGCAGAACAGCGCTGGGTCCATCTCGGCCTCTGACCTGCACCGGGCTGTGCTGGTGACGATGGCGGCGAAGTTTGCCAGGGTGGTAGGGACGGAGGAATGGATAAAGGCAGAATGAGCACCTAATTTATATAATTCTAGCTATCAAGACAGTTGGATTCTCTTTGACTTCGAACAGTACTCTAAGCTTCCTTCCATTCTGCTAATTTTGACCTTACCTTCTCGGCTAATGGGCTTTCGATCTGCTCGAAAATCCTGAGTGCGTCTTCTGCCTGATCGATTGCTTCCTTCCGCTGGCCGAGATTGTCAAGAGACCGACTCATATAAAATAAAACTTCGCCTTCCCCTTTGCTATATTCGATTTTGCGGGCAATCTCTAATGACTGTTCGTAATACTCGATAGCTTTGCGGGCGTCGCTTAGATCAGCATAAGCTCTGCCCAATTTGCATAGGATATCGCCTTCAATCATCTTGGATTCTGTCTTTCGAACAATCTCCAACGACTGCTCATAGTATTTAATGGCCTTGTTAGTCTCACCAAGGTCGGCATAGGCTTCACCTAGGTGGCAGAGCGTATTACTTTCTAACATTTTGGACTCGATCGTGCGATCAATCTCCAATGACTGTTCATAGTATTTGATGGCCTTGTTAGTCTCACCAAGATCGGCATAGGCTGCGCCCAGGGCGTTCAAAGCGATGCCTTCGTTCTCGCGGTCCCCTATCTCGCGGTCAATCGCCAACCCTTGATCGTAATACTCAATGGCTTTTCGGGTTTCTCCCAAAACGGCATAGGCCGAGCCTAGGTTATTAAGAGCAGCGCTTTCGTCCTTACGGTCTTCAATATTACGTTTAATAGCCAACCCCTGCTCGAAGAATTCGATGGATTTCCGGGTCTCGCCTAAAATGCCGAAGGCACGACCCATGTTAACTAGTATAACGATTCCAAAT
>PMNG01000153.1 GCA_003162615.1 Methanothrix sp.
GAACTGCCCTATGAAAGCTATGGGTTAATCTATATAGCCGAAGATCAGGGTTTTTTTGTTGAAAATGGCCTAAATGTGACCATGCAAAATTTTGGTTCAGTGCCAAACTATTTAGATGGATTGTTGAGCGGTGAGGTGGACATAGGGTTGTCGTCCGAATATGTCTTTGTCGGGAAAGCATTTAATAACGCAAATATCAGAGTGATCGGGAACATCGACAGGTACCAGAACGTCTATCTCATCGGCCGGAAAGATAAGGGAATCGATAACGTTTCCGACCTGAAGGGTAAAAGGATCGGCCTGACCCGGAATACCATAAGTGAATTTTATCTTGGCAGATTCCTCGACCTGCATGACATGAGCATAAAGGACGTCACCCTTGTGAATATGCTACCATCACAATATATACAATCCATTACAAATGGCAGCATCGACGCTCTCCTTACCGGGAATTATATCGATAAAATTCAAGAGAGATTGGGTAATAACACTGTGGTATGGCCAACTCAAAATAACCAGAAAAGTTATTATGTCATGTCTTGCAGGAGCGACTGGATCACCAGCCATTCGGAGCAGATAAGCAGGTTCCTAAAATCGCTTGCCCAGGCCGAGGAATATACCATCAATCATCCGGATGAAGCGAAGGCGATCGTACAAAAAAAGCTGAATTATACGGATGCGTATATGGCAGAGATCTGGCCTAAAAACGAATTTTTTCTCACGCTTGACCAGTCGCTCGTCACTGCCATGGAAGATGAAGGGCGTTGGATGATCGCTAATAATCTTACCGCAGAGAAGACGATCCCCAATTTCAGGGATTACATCTACCTGAAAGGCCTTGAGGAAGTTAAACCGGAATCCGTAAATACCTGGTGAAGTGAAAATCGTGGAACTCTGCATCGGAATCGGGGTAAAACCATGAAAAAAATTGTAGCCGCGATAGCAGTTATCGCCGTGCTAGTGCTGACTGGAATTGGCGTTTGGCATTTCACGAGTTCCCAACTTGCCTATTCTGGAATGTCCGAACCTATCACCATCGGGGAATTTCCCTATGAAACATCTGCATTAATCTATATCGCTGAAGATCTGGACATTTTTTCCGGAAATGGCCTCAATGTGATCTTGCGAGATTATAATTCAACACCTGCCGCTATCAGCGGATTGTTGAACGATGATGTGGACATTTCAGGATCAGCCGAGTATACCATTGTCGGAGATATGTTCAAAAAAGAAAATATCAGCGTGATCGGGTGTATCGATAAATTCCAGACGACGTATATCATTGGCCGAAAAGATAGGGGAATTGTAAATGTCTCTGACCTGAAAGGTAAAAAGATAGGCGTTCACCGAGGCGGTGGGATTGGAGAATTTTATCTTGGCAGATTCCTCGATCTGCATGGCATTAGCATGCAGGATGTGACCCCCGTCGATATTCCACCCTCGCAATGGGTACAAGCCATTACAAATGGCAGCGTCGATGCGCTTGTCGGTGGGGCATATATCGATCAAATTCAAAAACGATTAGGTAGTAACATTATATTATGGCCAGCTCAAAGCAACCAGAGCGGTTATTGGGTCATGTCTTGCCGTGACGGCTGGGCCGCCAGTCATCCCGAGCAGATAAACAGGCTCCTGAAATCGCTTGACCAGGCTGAGGTGTATACAATCAATCATCCAGATGTTGCAAAGGCGATCGTACAAAAAAGGATGAATTATACTGATAGGTATATGACAATTGCCTGGCTGGATCACCAGTTTTCTCTCTCGCTTGACCAGTCGCTCCTCATCACCATGAACGATGAAGGGCGTTGGATGATAAACAATAACCTCACAAACGAGAAGACCTTACCATATTTCCGAGATTACATATATACGAAAGCCCTAGAGAAAGTAAAGCCTGAAGCAGTGAATATCAGGTGAATTAAGGACCCATGAAAATCAGGACTCAGTTGATCATCAGCATGGTCTTCTTCGCCGTAGCCCTGGCAATCATCTCTGCATCGGTGATCTCCACAAATCAACAGGTAGAGCGGCTGAATAAGCAGGAGGAGCTTGCGAAGAATATCGAGCTCAAAGTCGGTGAGCTTAGTTATTTGTCGAATGATTATCTTCTTTACCATGAAAGCCAGCAGATCGATCGGTGGGAGTCTAAATACTCTTCGTTTTCCGAAGATGCGTCCAATCTGACCGTGGACGGGTCTGATCAGCAGGTGCTTGTCAATAACATCAAGGCCAATGGGCAGCGATTGAAGGATATCTTTGGCGATGTAGTATCGAGTATCGAGAGTGTACCTCCACTTCAGCAAAACACGGTCGGTCCAGGCTTTATTCAGGTTTCGTGGAGCAGGATGGGAGTTCAAACCCAGGGAATAGTCTTTGATGCTTCACGCCTGTCGCAGATGTTACGCGATCAGGCAGATCAAATGCAACAAAAGAATAACACGCTCGTCTTTTCCCTGATGGGAGCGTTCATTGCACTTCTCCTGGCCAATTATCTGCTTTTCTATAGGAAGACCTTGAGATCAATAGAATTTCTACAAACAGGAACGAGGATAATCGGTTCCGGCAACCTTGATTTTTCCATTGAAGAGAAACGGAATGATGAGATGGGTGAGCTATCCAAATCATTCAACCGGATGACGGCTAACCTGAAAGCAGTCACTGCTTCCAAAGCGGATCTGGAGAGGGAGAATATCGAGCGGAAGCTGGTAGAGGGAGCGCTGCTGCGAAAGGAAGCGGACCTCAGAGATGCTCAGCGTGTAGCTCACGTCGGGAGCTGGTATTGGGACGCGAAAACGGATGCCACTACAGGGTCGGACGAACTTCTCCGGATTTACGGCCTTGATCCGACGACGCAGTCCATGCCTGCCTTCAGAGAGCAAGAGGGCCGGCTTTACCCCGTCGAAAGCTGGCAGCGAGTGAATGCAGCCGTTCAAAGGACAATGCAGACTGGAGTCGGCTACGAATTGGACGTGGAAGCGATCCGTGACGGCGCCAGGATATGGATCACGACTCGCGGTGAAGCCGTACGGGATGCGGACGGTCAGATTGTTGGCCTGCGTGGCACAGTCCAGGATATTACCGAGCGCAAGCAGACCATGAAAGAGATCGAAAGTCTAGCCAAGTTCCCGAAAGAGAACCCGAATCCCATCATGAGAATAGCTGCTAACGGTGCCATTATCTACGCAAATCAGTCCAGCGCCACCCTGCTGAATGCATGGAGCCGCCAGGTGGGCGAAACTCTGCCAGATGATTTCAGAAATCTCATCACAGAAGCCCTAAGATCTGGAAATAGGATTGAAATTGATGCCACATATGATGGCACTACCTATTCGCTAATCTTTGCGCCAGTTGTGGATACAGGTTACGTTAATGTTTATGGCCATGATGTCACCCAGCACAGGTTGGTAGAAAAGGCGCGAAAGGAAAGCGAGCAAAGGTTCCGCGATGCCATAGATCATTTTCCCAACGTGTTCGTCATCTACGATGCGGATAGAAAGGTTACATACGTCAACTCGAATGGCCTTCAGATCATGGGCCTCTCGGAGCAGGAAGTGATAGGAAAGAAGGACGAGGAGATCTTCCCACCCGAGATGATCAACTCATACCTCCCAGCCCTGAAGCGTGCTGTAGAGACCAAGATTCCACAGACGCTAGAGCGTACCCGGCCTGCCAGCATGGGCGGCCAGACGATCATTGCCAACATCATTCCTCTGCTCGATGAGGGCGGAGAGATCCGTCAAATCCTGGGGATTACATACGACATCAGCGAGCGCAAGCGATCTGAGGGCAAGATAGCCCAACAGAATATCATATTGAACGCGATCAATAGTATCTACGAAGAGGCGATACGATGCGAGGACATTGAAGATCTAGGGCGAGCCTGCCTTGGTGTTATTGAGTCCATCACAGGCAGCAAGTTCAGCTTTATTGGTGAGATTGGCTCTGATGATCTTCTCCATGATCTTGCAATCAGCGATCCCGGATGGGAAATCTGTATGATGTATGACAAGACAGGACATCACAGACCGCCGGGCAACTTCAAAATAAGAGGACTATTTGGACGCGTTCTTCAGGACGGCCGGAGCCTCCTGACAAATGATCCGACTTCACACCCAGACAGCATCGGTTTACCAGAAGGCCATCCGCGCTTGACAGCGTTTCTTGGAGTGCCGTTCATCCGCAACGGTAAAGCGGTCGGCATGATAGGAGTTGGCAACCGTGACGGTGGATACAGTAGTGTTGATCAGGAAATCCTGGAGGCACTGACACCGACAATCCTAGAAGCCATCCTATACAAGCGGGCTGAAAAGGCGCTGCAGGAAAACGAAGAACGATACAGGACCCGGTTTAACGCGTTGATCGAAGGGTTCTGCGTTATCGAAATGGTTTTTGACGAGACCAAAAGACCAATCGATTATCGTTTCCTTGAAGTCAATCAGGCTTTTGAAGAGCAAACCGGTCTGCATGACGCGCAGGGAAAATTAATGCGCGATCTGGCTCCTGAACACGAGGAGCATTGGTTTGAAATTTACGGAAAGATCGCGTTGACGGGCGAAACGGCCCGGTTTGAGAATGAAGCCAGAGCGCTAAACCGGTGGTATGAAGTGTGTGCCTTCCGGGTGGGTGGACTGGAAAGCCGGAAGGTCGCCATCTGCTTCAACGACATCACCGAGCGCAAGCGGTCGGAAGAGGCACTGCGGGAGAGCGAGGCACGTCTTCGTCGCTTATACGAATCCGGTTTGATCGGCGTGATTTACTGGAACATGGACGGTGTGATAACGGATGCTAACGATAAGTTCCTGGAGATGGTCGGCTACTCTCGTGAGGACCTGGCTGCTGGCCGAATTGATTGGGTCAACATGACTCCTCCGGAGTATCGGCATTTGGATGAGAGTTCTGCAACAGAACTCAAAGCCGAGGGCGTAAACAAGAAACCATTCGAGAAGGAGTATATCCGCAAGGATGGTAAGCGCATTCCAATCATCATCGCCGGTGCCATGCTGGATGAAGCACGCTTCAACGGGATTGCATTTGTCCTTGACATCACAGAGCGCATACATGCAGAGGAGGCGCGAAAAGTGAGCGAAGAGCGCTATCGTTCTCTCTTTAACAGTATGACGGAGGGCTTCGCACTGCATGAGATCATCCTGGACGAGAACGGCGAGCCCTATGACTACCGTTTCCTCGATGTCAATCCGGCTTTCGAGCGGCTCACCGGACTGAAGCGCGAAGATGTGATCGGCAAAACCCACAACGAGGCCCTGCCGGGCGACAGCTCACGCTGGGTTGAGGAATATGGCGTCGTTGCTCTTACAGGCGAGCCCGCTCACTTCGAAAATTATTCTCCTGCTTTGGAGAGGCACTACGAGGTGTTTGCCTATCGCCCGGCATCAGGCCAGTTTGCGGTCGTGTTCATTGACATCACCGAGCGCAAGCGGGCCGAGGAGGTACTGCGTACTACGCTACAACGCTTCTACGCTGTTCTTTCGAACATGTATGCTGGTATTTTGCTTGTGGCGGATGATGGTCGGATTGAGTTTGCCAATCAAGCATTCTGCAATATTTTCGATCTGTTGGACTCGCCTGCGGACCTAACGGGACTCTCTTCACCTGAAATGATAGATAAAATCAAGAATGGTTATCTGCATCCTGATGAAGAAGTCACTAGCATCAGCGAAATAGTTGTTCGAGGACAACCTATAAAAGGCCAAGAAATTGCCATGCGGGACGAGCGGACGTGCCTACGAGACTTCATTCCCTTATACGTAGACGGAAAATCGTACGGTCGGCTATGGCATCACTTGGAAATCACTGAGCTTAAGCGTAATGAGGAGAAGATTGCCAAGCTGACACGGCTCTATGCGGTGCTCAGCCAAGTGAATGAGGCAATTGTCCGAACCCATGATGCAGAATCATTGTCCTCTAATATCTGCCGGATTGCAGCAGATGTTGGCGGCTATCCGCTTGTCTGGATTGGGCAAGTAAAAGAGGGGCTGGTGATGCCAGTTGCCTGGTCTGGACCCGCGTCCGATTACCTATTGGATATAAAAGTTGAGGTACAGGGCGAGCTGGGAAAGGGCCCGACAGGCACCAGCATCCGTGAGAACCGATCGGTTGTCAACGACGATTTTGCTATCAATCCGGCGACATCGCCTTGGCGTGAACCAGCCCAGCGGTATGGTTTCCGTGCCTCGGCTGCTTTCCCCTTGCAGCGCCAGGGCAAGGTCATCGGCGCGTTCACCCTCTATGCCTCGGAGCCCAAAGCCTTTGATAGAGAGCAGGTCGGACTGCTCGAATCGCTCTCTGCTGACATTTCCTACGCCCTTGACGATCTAGACAAAGAGCGCCGCAGGGGTCTGGCCGAAGAGAGCCTGCGCGAAACCAGGGATTATCTCGAGAACCTGATCGATTACGCCAACGCGCCCATCATCGTTTGGGACCCATCCTTCAAGATAACCAGATTCAACCACGCCTTCGAGAGGTTAACCGGACTTAGAGCTGCAGAAGCTCTGGACAAACAGCTCGACACTCTATTCCCCGAAGAAAGCCGGGGTGCATCCATTGAATACATCAGTCGCACCATATCCGGAGAACGCTGGGAGGTCGTAGAGATTCCGATTAAGAATATTGACGGGTCTGTCCGAACTGTTCTCTGGAATTCAGCCAACATTTATGATAAAGATGGAACTGCCGTTATAGCGACCATTGCCCAAGGTCAGGACATTACCGATCAAAAACAGGCAGAAGGGGCCCTACGTGAGACCAAGGACTATCTGGAGAACTTGATCGACTACGCTAATGCTCCCATTATCGTCTGGGACCCATCCTTCAGGATCACTAGGCTCAACCACGCTTTCGAGAGGTTAACTGGTCTCGACGCTCGAGACGTTCACGGCAAGCCTCTGGACACCCTCTTCCCAGAGATGAGCAAGGAGGATTCATTGGAGTACATAAAACGCACTTTATCGGGAGAGCGCTGGGAGGTTGTCGAGATTCCAATTAAGAAGGTTGACGGATCGGTCCGAACAGTTCTCTGGAATTCAGCCAATATTTATGATAAAGATGGAACCACGGCTCTAGCGACCATTGCTCAGGGTCAGGACATAACCGAGCGAAAGCGTGCCGAGGAAGGCCTGAGAAAGGCGCGCGATGAGCTAGAGCAGAGGGTCCAGGAGAGAACTGCTGATCTCACAAAGGCATCTATGGAGCTGGAAGCAAGAGCTCAGGAGCTGGCCAAGAAAACCGAGGACCTCATCCGATCCAACTCGGAACTGGAGCAGTTCGCCTATGTAGCGTCCCACGATTTGCAGGAGCCGCTGCGCATGATCTCCAGCTACGTACAGCTTTTGTCCAGGCGCTACGAAGGCAAACTGGATAAGGATGCAGATGATTTTATTGCTTATGCAGTAGAAGGAACCAAGCGGATGCAACAGCTCATCAACGACCTTCTGGCCTATTCCCGCGTTGGAACACGAGGCAAGCCTCCTGTGCCTACCGACTTTGAGGATGTATTCTCAGAGGCGACGGCCAACCTGAAGATGGCAACCGAGGAGGCCGGTGCAGTTGTGACCCACGATCAACTGCCTACGGCCATGGCTGACAAGCTGCAGATGGTCCAGCTCTTCCAGAACCTCATCGGCAACGCAATCAAGTTTAGGGGCAAAGATGTCCCGCGAGTTCACGTCTCTGCGAAGCAGGAGGAAGAAAATTGGGTGTTCTCAGTGAGGGATAACGGAATAGGCATAGATCCCCAGTTCCACGACCGAATCTTCACGATATTTCAACGCCTGCATGGCAGGGAAGAATACCCCGGCACAGGCATCGGCTTAGCAGTCTCCAAGAAGATAGTGGAACGTCATGGTGGGCGAATCTGGTTGGAGTCGGAGCTTGGAAAAGGCACTACATTTTACTTCACCATTCCCTTGCATGCAGAAATCGGGTAGTCTCCCTATTTTNNACTTAATAAGGGTAGACTACCAGAAATCGAACCAACGAATTATGCTGAACAGAAGGAGGGCAGATAATATGAGCGATGGACCAAAGTGCGGGCCTATTGAGATCCTCTTGGTAGAGGATAATCCTGGTGATGTGCGTCTGACAATAGAAGCTCTCAAAGAAGGAAAGGTTGCTAACGAAATAAACGTTGCTGTGGATGGAATTGAAGCTCTTGCTTTTCTTCGACGCGAGGGAAAATACGAGAATGCACCCAAGCCGGACCTGATTCTTTTGGATCTAAATCTGCCAAAGAAGAACGGGCGGGAGGTTCTGGCCGAGATAAAAATGAACTCCCATCTCAAATGCATACCGGTTGTAATTCTAACCTCGTCCCAGGCAGAGAAAGACATAGTCACCACGTACAATCTGCACGCCAACTGCTACATAACAAAGCCTGTGGACTTCGAACAATTTATTCAGGTAGTTAAGTCCATTGAGAACTTCTGGTTTAAAGTTGTGAAGCTTCCGCCCAACGAGGAGTAAAATGAGCAATCAACATATTCAGCCCATCAAAGTTCTTTTGATCGAGGATAACCCTGGCGACGCACGCTTGATAAAGGAGTACCTAAGCGAGATACAGTGCAAGGCTTTTGAAATGGAGTGGGTCGATAGGCTCTCGGAAGGGCTGAAACACCTTGACGGAAAAGATGTCGCTGTCCTCGACCTCACACTACCGGACAGCATGGGCCTTGATACGTTCAAGCGGGTACACTCTGAAGCGCCTGCACTCCCAGTAATAGTCCTCACGGGCAACGATGACGATTCGTTGGCACTTAAGGCTCTGCAAGATGGTGCGCAGGATTACCTGGTTAAAGGCCAGGTTAGCGGCCAGCTCCTGGCTCGCTCCATTCGGTACTCCATCGAACGCAAGAGAATAGATGAAGCTCTCAAGTCTGAGATAGCAAAACACGAGAAGCTTGAGGCCGATCTCATCAAAGCCAAGGAGGCTGCAGAGGAGGCAGCCAAGGCCAAATCAGCGTTCTTGGCCAACATGAGCCACGAGCTTCGGACGCCCATGAACGCTGTGATCGGTTTCTCAAGCCTTCTCCTGGATGATAACCTCACGCAGGAGCAGACAGAATACATCGAAGGTATCAGGAACGGCGGCGAAGCTCTCCTGACCATAATCAACGACATACTGGACTTCTCCAGCGCTGAGAACGACAAGGTAGAGCTGGAGCATCAGCCGTTCAGCCTGAAGCAATTGATCGATGAATCCCTGGACTTGGTGGCAATCCAAGCCAGCCAAAAGGGGCTGAACNNCTCGTCAATCTGCTCACCAATGCCATCAAGTTCACTGATAAAGGAGACATATCGCTGTCTGTTTCATCCAAAGTCGTCGAAAGCAATCAGAGCCAGATGTTCTTCGAGGTCAGGGACACCGGCATTGGCATCCCTCAGGACAGGATGGACGAAATCTTTAAGCCTTTCACTCAGCTTGAACGGACTTTGAGCCGCAAACGTGACGGTGTTGGTCTGGGCCTTGCCATAACCAAAAATCTAGTGGAACTCATGGGAGGAAAGATCTGGTTCGAGAGCGTCCCAGGCAAGGGTTCGACCTTCCACTTCATGATTCCGGCCGAGACCATCCCTGGCAAGCAGTTGGAATCAGGGGAAACAGATCTAGACGTCGCTTCCAAAAGTTTACCAGGGCTGAAGCCCATGCGCATACTCGTGGCTGAAGATAACCCTTCGAACCAGAGGGTTTTAGTGGAGATGCTGAAACGGATGGGTTATAGAGCGGATGCCGTAGCAGATGGCAGCGAGGTTATCCAGGCCCTCGAACGCCAGGATTACGATCTGGTACTAATGGATGTCAAGATGCCGGAGATGGACGGGATCACGGCAACCCAGGTGATACGCAAGCTTCGGCTCGAGCGCGGGCCAACGATCGTTGCCATCACAGCCTATGCTCTTGAGGGCGACCGTGAGAAGTGTCTTGAAGCCGGTATGGACGACTATATCAGCAAGCCGATTCAGTTGAAGGAGCTGGCAGCTATTCTGGAGAAATATTCCGTGTCTCCGGAGGAGCCTGCCTAAAGACCCTTAATTTCTGTAATACCCTTTGCAGCCCTTGATTTGCTCCTTTGATAATAAGGGACCATGCAAGGGATAGTCCTACATGCGTCTTAAGGTAGCGTTCAAGCCGCTCTGAGATCACTATATGTCCCTGCTGTCTCAGGGGAGCCGCATTATGATCCAGAAACATATAGAAATCATTTAGGCACCTCTGGAGCCTCAAGGATCTTTGTTACTGGTTCATGTGGCAAATAGGGGCATAATTTGAAGCAATTTTCGGCTTCGTATCTGGCGCCGGGGATGTGAAAGAGAAGCCATTGAATGATGTAACTAAGATCCAGAGGGTCCCATGCGGGAGAGCGGTTAACAATAAATATGTCCAGATAATAACCGTCTTTATCAGTGCTGAAGATCTCCAGCTTTTCAATCCTGGTTTGTGTCTCTTTAATGACTGTCCCCGGTTTGAACATGTCTGGGGGTAACGGTCTTGAACCAACAGTCACGCCAACAGTTGCATCCGGCAGAACGAAAAGTTGTACCGGTTGCCGCCCTTGCGGAGTTTGAAAGCTTCCGCTCATTAATGATCCAGCCATAAACACTCTCTCTCCTTACTAAGGTGGCTTCGGAGTAGTAATTGAGACTGCCTACACCTTTAGGATACTTGCCCACAAATATTTATAGATTGTGGGTATTTACCCCTAGTCAGAGGAATGCTTATGAATAGTGCATCAGATACAGATTTCCTACAGGAGCTTTTCATGGATGAAGAGGGATGGCTAACAGCCGTTGCTAAGCTAGACAATCGCAGAAGAATCACGTTACCGCTTGCAGCCTGTGAATACCTGAACTTAGGAGAGAATGACTTCGTAGAAGTCAAGTTTCGTAAGATCAAAAAACCCTAACCTTTTCTTTTCTACCCTAATAAAAGACAGGGTTCTTCCCTTACGCCGAAAAAGCGTTTATCCAAAGAAAGCTAGTTACTCTTTGGAGAAAACTAGAGCATATCCAAAAGTGCTCTCTGTAGAACTAAAAAATAGTGCAAGGGGCACAATCGTTTGTAATGAAGTCATAGCCTTCTCTTCCGCCCTTTCCTTCTCTCATACGGAGTGTTTGATTATTAAGGTCTAAATCTTCATCATCAAGGTTGCATAGTTCGGTTGCTCTAAGACAGCTGTAAAACAAGACCTGTAACATACATAAATGCTTCAGGTTGGAAATTACGGAGAAAATACGGTTTATTTCTTCTTCTGAAAAGAAATAAGGGAGAGTTACATTCCTTGGGAAAGAAGATACCAAGCTAAAGGAGCGATTAACCGTACCGGAAGAGCTTAGTGGTGTTTTGAATTGGTCACTCAAGGGGTTGGATCGCATCAGAACGGCAGGCTGGAAATTCACGACAAATATTGATTCAGCCAAGTTATACCGCCGTGCAAGTAATCCAGTGGTGGCCTTCCTGGAGGATAAATGTGAAGCTTCAGAAGACGGCTACATCCCGAAAAATGATTTTGTTGTTGCGTATAATGAATACGCAAAGACGAATAAATTGCCACCAGCGGCTTCCAAGATAGCATTTGGTAAAGATATGAAGAATCAGACTGTAATTCCGGTTACGGAAGGTTTTCGATCTTCGAAAGAAGGAAAGCAAGTAGAGTGCTGGATAGGGATCAGAATGAAGGATGTTGAATAAACGGCCCCAATGCATCGCTCTTGTACACTCTTGGGCGGAAGGCCTCGAATGGGTCTTATGGGCCTTTTTGCCAACTCCTTTTTTATTTTTGTTTATTTTGAATTGTTTAGCAAATAGGAAAAATGAGTCATATTGCCCATNNTGTATATATATATATATATACATTTTATTTTTAAGTTCTGCAAGTCTTTCGGAGTTCGCTTCATCCCAAATGGCACACCAAAATTCGGCGGCTATTGGTAAAGTGGCAACAACTTGGTCCGGCACATTAGAAGCCTCGCTGTAGTGCTTCCTGGCCAAGCTACTCATCCACACTGAAGCTTG
>PMNG01000039.1 GCA_003162615.1 Methanothrix sp.
AGTCTTGGCATTAATAGTATCAGCTAATATCGCTCATGGATTGGCTGCAGACGAGAGGGTTTTGCGCTCCGGAGTCATATATAACTTTACGGCCCAAAATGACTTTACTGCCCAAGATAACTTTGCTGCCCAAGCCGCACAGGGAGATGATCTCATCTACCTGTGGACGGCAACAGGCGGGACNNTCGGTGATACGATAAAGTATGTCTATACCGTAAAGAACATAGGTAATGTTACAGTCCATGGCTTGATCCTGAGTGATTCCGGCGTTGGGACAATCACACTGACCAAGACCACTCTCGCCCCGGGAGAGAGCATAACAGCGTATGGATCTCACATAGTAACGGATCGTGATCTATCGAACCCCATAAGCGGAACCGTCACAGCTTGGGCTATTGATCAAATGGGAAAACCGGTCTCCTGCTCGGCGGATGCTGTCGTCATACTGAGTCGGGCAGATCCCAAGATCAGCATAAGGAAGGACTGCATTTTTGCGGCTCCGGTCATGGTAGGCAACTATGTGACTTATACTTATAATGTGACAAACTTGGGAGGTTGGCCTCTGGCAGATTTGAACCTCACCGACCAGCCGAACTGGGGACCGAATTGCCTGCCGATTTACCAGAAAGGGGATGACGGCAACGGTGTTCTCGATCCAGGAGAATCCTGGTGGTATGAAGGCAGATATGCCGTTCCCGATCCTTCTGACTATCCGCAACTTCATATCATGGCGAGCATGGACCGCTCCAACAAAATGGTAAAGACAATCCAGAAGCTGATGGAGATGAAGTCTCGGCTGGAGATTATAATGGCAGACTTACGGTTATCAGCAACCCAATTTAATACCGGAGCTGCCAGCCTGTCATCAGGCAGCAAAATAGTAGACGGTGTCGTCTACACATATTACAATTACAGCAATACAGTGACGTCCGAGAGCTTCAGTAAGCTCGTTGACCCCCATGGTAATCTGAACGAAACCATTTATAATGATACACTCAAGGAAGCCGTGTTAACTGTGCAATATGATCGCTCTGGCAAGATCCTCTCGGAGGAGATCTACTGTCCACCACCAGGACCAAGAGAGTACCTCAAAATAGAGTACGATATGCCGACAGAAAGTTACAAAAAATTTGCAGTTATTGATTATAAATCTGGAGATACCCTCGTCCTGATTATAGATAGTCTCGAAAATATACTGAGTGAGGAGTATAAAGTAACTCCTGGATATAGGCCCTATGAAGAGAGATACTTCCATAAGAATACGGTCACTGTGACAGCCAAGACCAGGGATGGGAAAGAGGTATCCGATTCGGATTTGTTCACACTGGAGGTCTTCCGGCCTCTGCCCAGACTTAGTGTGACCAAGTACGCAGAACCTGAACCTGTGAGTCCAGGCAGCACCTTAAACTATTCCATCGTTTATGAAAATACGGGAGGCTCAGATGCCCACGATGTGGTGCTACAGGAGACATACGATATAGGCCTGGCTTNNATTTGGTCGGATCGCACCGCTGATTCCGGGACCACAAATAGATGGAGTTTGGGAGACCTCAAGATAGGGGAATCCGGCAAGATAAGGATCGAGACAAAGGTCAATGCTTCTGCAATTCCTGGATCAACGATAACAAACCAGGTGGATTTGACAAGTTCAGAAAACACTAGCGCTGAGGCTAAAGTCAATACGACAGTGTCAGCCATTAAGCTAAATATAACTAAAATGGCTTCATCCAATTCTGTCAAGCCGGGTGATCCTCTGGACTATATTATCGTTTATGAGAATAAAGGAAATGAAGATGCTCACGAGGTTGTGGTCAGGGAGACTTACGACAAAAACCTGGAGTTCACGTCGTCGGACCCATTTCCGGACAGCGGAACCTCTGATAGGTGGACCCTGGGGGATCTCAAGGCAGGGCAATCCGGATCGATAAAAATAGGGACGATCGTCAGATCTTCCGCAAAAGCCGGCCAGTTGATAAAAAACGTTGTGGATCTATCCTGCAGGGAGCTGGCCGCTGCCCGGGCGACAAATTATACGACCGTTGCCGGCACTGAGCTGAACATCACAAAGACCGCTTCTGCATACATTGTAGAGCCGGGATCTGAGCTGACTTATACAATCAACTACAGAAATGAAGGCTCAACGAACCAGACCGACGTGGTAATTCATGACTATCTGGACCCTAATGTTGATCTAGAGAATATTCTGTCTGATCCGCCTTTGANNCCTTTGAACTATAGCAGCTCAGGCGGACATTACATGTGGCATTATCCAGGAGACCTGGCCCCCGGAGGGACAGGCACGATAGAGATCCTGGTAAAATTAAAGGATAAGAGTTTCTTCCCAGGCAATGTCTACTCCATCTTCAACACCTACAAAATAGGTTCTTTGCAGGAGAGTGGAACCAATGCTACTTTGGAGACTCTTGTGGTTCATTCTCTCTGGATCAAGAAGAGTGCAGATAAGGGTGCCTTCAACAGGGAAGATAATATAACTTACACAATTAATTACGGAAACATGGAACCCATATCGGCTCATGATGTGGCGATCACCGACCTTCTTCCGGAGGTTGATCTGATCAGCGCGTCTCCAGCGGCCAATTTAATAAACGGCAATAATCTGGTCGTGTACTTATTTAAC
>PMNG01000045.1 GCA_003162615.1 Methanothrix sp.
GTCGAAGCCTTAGAGGTATCCAAGCGGAAACATCTCAGGGCCCCTGTATTTCGTCGGAGAAGAACCGATAAATTGCCGGAAGAATGCACGATCGACCAATTGTAGACCATCTGAACACAAAAAACCAACCTCCGTCCAAGCTTTCTCCAGCAGCCCTCGAAAATGCATAGCATCAAAGTTCGATGCCGTTCTCTCGGGATCGACCTCCCAACTTGCGGGCATCCATTCCCGTCATTGCAGTTCAAATGGACATGAAGCTACATGGCTCATCGGTGCATGGTTTTCTGTCAACGCAGTTCACAGGAGTATGAACACAACCATTCGAGCNNGCCGCATGAGTCGACGGTGCAGGGATTCCCGTCATCGCAGTTCGCAGGAGCATGAACGCAACCATTTGAGCTGCATGAGTCGATGGTGCAGGGATTGCAGGACCAACTATTGCAGGAGTCGTAATAATTGTATACGACCGGATTGTAGTAATAGGTTGGATAAACCATTGGTGTCGTATAATAGTAGGTCGGGTAGGTGTACGTTGGACAATATCCGGGGTAGTTCGGGTAGGTGTTGGGGTAGCCGAAGTCGCTATTATGGCTCCCATCAGGTGGTTGCTTATCTCCTTCCCATGCAGCTCCTGATGCTACCAGCATTCCCGGTATCAGGACGAACAACATTAGTCTGATTGCTTTGATTAAAATTCCTCCCATAACCATATACTGCAACTTAACTATTAATAGTTGCTTTTTGTAAATATTACCTATTTTCTGCGTGAACGTATTCTTTGGATACTGACCAACAACGGCGGTAAGATGGGGCGAGCAGATTGAGGGCATTCGCAGGGATGAGATATGCATTATTGAAATCTATCCTTGAGGAATTGGTGAGGGAAGACAGGATTAAATGACTGTGGATTTAATTCCTAATAACGGATAGAATGCAGAAGAATTCGCCATTGATCAATTGTGCAGACTACCTGAACACAAACGCCGCCTCCTCCCAAGCCTTCTCCAGCAGCCCTCGGTAGTATGCAGCATCGAACTTCGATGCTGTTCTCTCTGGATCCACCTCCCACTTACGGGCATCCCTAATCACGTAGCCTATCTCCATCCCTGGAGCCAATGGAATCCCCTGCTTCATGTGAGCCTGGACAGCCGAGGCCTCGGCACATCTCCGGGAATAGTTCAGCCGGCTTACTCTTCTGTGAATAGCCAGCTCCTTAACGTCGACATCGTCCAGCTCATCCTGGTACCTCCTGTAGACCTGCCGGGCTTTGGGCTCTATGCGTCTGAGATCTTCCAGGCTCTTTGCATCGGCCAAGACCTCAAAGACCTCCTGTTGCATCCTGTTGACATACTCAGGCGTATCGCCCTTGCGTGCCATCACGCCCCTGATCTTCATCTTGCCTGTGTCCAGCCTGCCGAAGTAGCGGTTGTAGGCTCCTCCTCCGTCGCTCATGGGCAGGAAGGTGATCCAGTCGTAGGTGTCCACCTCTGTTAAAATCCCGGTTTCCTTCTCAACAGCCTCCTTGAACCTAGAAATGGGCTCTCCAATGACCCACATGCAGTCTAAGCTATCTGGCATTGACTTCAAGGACGAGGTTCACGATCTCATAGCCTGTCCTGAATTTCAAAGCGACCTCATATTGCGGGATTACCAGAAGCAGGCCCTCGATGCATGGATAGCTAACGACAAACGCGGCATAGTAGTTCTTCCCACAGGAGCGGCAAAACAGTCATCGGAATAAAAGCAATTTCTACTCTGAATACTCCGACAATCGTTATAGCTCCAACCCTCGATCTGGTGGATCAGTGTCGAACCAATCTTAAGAAAGAATTCAAAGTAGACGTGGGAGTATTAGGCGGAGGAGAGCACGAAATTAAAGCTTTGACTGTTTCCACTTACGATTCCGCTTACATTCATGCTGGTAATCTAGGGAACCGGTTTGGTCTGATAATCTTCGACGAGGTTCACCATCTGGCTGCCGAGGAATATAGGAACATAGCTGAGATGTTTGCCTCTCCTTATTGGATGGGCTTGATAGCCACTCTTGAAAGGGAAGATGGTCTGCATTCAGAACTCACCAGGCTCGTTGGCAGGAAGGTCTTTGAAAAGCGAGTAAAAGACCTCACCGGAACGCATCTCTCGTCTTTCAGGATTGAGAAGATCGCAGTTGAGCTTACCGATGAGGAGCAAGAAGAATATGAGAAGAACCAAAAGGTCTTCTCGGATTATCTTGCCAGGATCAACCTCACGATCAGAAGTCACGGAGGTAGCTAATGTTCCGCTTGCTGTAGAGTGTAATTGTAACCTTGACTAATCTTGTTAAAATTATTCGGCTATTCGGGCCAGTTTGCAAAATTTATATAGACGGGAGTTAATGCGAAAATCAAGGTAAATGCAATGCTTTCAACCAGAACCAAAAAAACAGGAAATCCATCAGGTAGTAATTGTACCATTTCGGTTCGAAGTACAACTATATTGGCTGTTTTGATCATGCTGGTCTATCTGGCTACGACAATAGCATTGAGGAACGAATTGGCATTACGCTCTGCCATTAGCGATTTGATCTTACCTGTGGTTAACGGTCTTGCTACAATCAGCCTTTTTATCGCCTCCAGAAATTTCGCTAAAGGCACACGTGCTCGCTTTGCCTGGACTATGCTGTTCATAGCGGAGCTTTCTTTCACCTTGGGCGACATCATCTGGGCGGTCATTGAAGTGTGGCTCCATCAGAGACCGTTTCCTTCTATAGCCGATCTGTTCTATATTGCATGCTACCCGTTTGCCATCATTGGTATCCTAAGTCTGCCGGTAAGATCCTTCACCTCAGGAGAACGCCTCAAAATATTCCTTGATATGGGGATTGTAATAATAGCCGCCTCACTTGGCTTCTGGGCATTGATCATAGGCCCGGCTATAGCATTGAACAAATCAGATCCAATCACCATTATCATCTCCCTAATCCATCCTGTGCTAGACCTGCTATTGATCTTCGCTCTATTGGAGCTATTGTTTCGTTGGATCAGCGCTGACGACTGGAAACCAGTGTCTGTGTTTGTTTTCGGTATGATGGTTTGGATAGTAGCAGATCTCATATACGTACCGCAGTTCATAGCGGGCACATACCTATCAGGCGGCCTTTCGGATATTGGCTCCGTGGCAACTTATCTTTTGATAGGTTTAGCTGGTGTTATCAGGGCAAATTCAGGGACATCATCGGAGCGGGAGTCCACGATCACATACATACAGCTCAAATGGGCCACATATCTTCCATACGCAGGGGCTGCTGCTGCATATATCATGCTCATCTGGAGCCACTACTATTCACATTACTTAGACTTCGGTCAAATGGCGTTGGGCGTAGGCACTCTAATGGGTTTTGTGCTGTTGCGCCAGATATTGGCATTCAATGAAAACGAGAGGCTCTACAGATCAGCTCAGGCGGAGATCACATTGCGCCAAAAGGTAGATGAGGCTCTAAGAGCTAGTGAACGGAAGTACAGGGAGTTCGCCGATTCCCTGCCGCAGATAGTGTATGAGCTGGATGCACGAGGTAATTTTATTTTTGCCAACCCCTCTGCGTATACATCTTTTGGATATACTAAACAGGAGTTCGAAGAGGGCCTTAACGTCTTACAGACATTAGTACCGGGAGATAGAGAACGAGTGATCAGAAACATTCACCGGTTGATGAAGGGCGAGAAGATAGTGGGGCAGGAGTATATGCTCGTGAGGAAAGATGGAAGCTCTTTCCCCGTAGTTACTTACAGCAGTGTTGTCACTCACGAAGGTCAAGCTGTGGGGGTGAGGGGAGTAGCGGTCGATATCAGTGATATTAAAAGAGTTCAGGAGGAGATCAATAAGTTGAATGAAGAGCTGGAAAAGAGAGTATTGGAGAGGACTTCACAGCTTGCTGCAGCCAATGACGAGCTGAAGGAGTTAGATAATCGAAAGGCGGAGTTCATCATCTTAGCTTCGCATGAGATGAGGACCCCTCTTACAGTCATGAACGGCTACCTGGAACTCTTCATAGAAGGGTATATGGGCGAGCTAACCGGACCCCAGCGTGAGAAGCTTCAGATTATTCTAGATCAAAACAATCACTTGGTCGGCCTGGTAAACACTCTGATCGAGATCTATAACATCAATAATAAAGAATTAGATATAAAAATTGAACCAGTCAACCTGCAGGAAGTTGCGGAATCCTCTATTGAGAACGTTTCCAATCTGATAAATCTCAAGGAGCTGTCACTCAGTCTGATGGTCGAAGATGGCCTGTCAACAGTGGATGGTGATAAGAATCGATTGAGCCAGGTCTTTTACAATCTCCTAACGAATGCCATCAAATATACTCCCGAACATGGGCAGATTGATATCAATATTAAACGAAAAGACGGCTATGTGCTGACCTCAATTTCCGACAACGGAAAGGGGATGCCAAAGAAGTATCTTGAGAAGATCTTTGATCCGTTCTTTTTAGGCGAGGATGGGTCCCTAGCTGTGGAAAATGGCAGACGGGGGCTGGGGCTTACAATAGTTAAGAGATTGATAGAGGCCCACCAGGGCAGGATTTGGGTTGAGAGCGAGCTAAGCAGAGGAAGCACGTTTTACTTTTCTCTTCCCTGGTCCAAAGAGCTATTTAAATAAAATGGCTCATCGCTGTTTTGTGTGGGTTGATCGGTAGGTTGCAGATCAGGCCCTCCTGCCTCGG
>PMNG01000130.1 GCA_003162615.1 Methanothrix sp.
AAAGCGTCGATAGATTCATTGTATTTGCCCACTTCTTCGAACGAAAGTCCTCTGATGATCCACACACTCGTGTCCTTCGGATCGCTTGTATTATCAAGCAAATAATTTGGATATTTTGAATTTAACTCAATAGATTTGTCGTACGCATTTGATCCATCATTGTATTTTATGGCATTGGCTCCATTCCGATAATTTCATCGAGCTCTCCTCATCACGGTAAGCTCGCCACTTCATAGGCCAAATTCTACCTATTTCTGGCATACATGGCGAGAGAACCACTTTATCGTCTCAGCGAGTCCATCCTCCAGGCTGGTCTCTGGCTCGTAGCCGATCTCGCTGGATCTGGAGATATTCGCCAGAGAATCTCTAATGTCTCCCGCCCTAGGATTGCCATGCTCTGGTCGGACATTGCACCCCAGGATCGCTCCTATCATGGAAGCAAGCTGGTTCAGGTTGGTTCTTCTCCCTCCGGCGATATTGAAGACACCTGAGCCAGAACGGCTGGCCAGGATGTTGGCCCGCACAACGTCTTTTACATACACGAAGTCTCTGGTCTGCTCTCCGTCTCCGAAGATCACCGGCGACTCGCCCTTGGCCATCACGGAGATGAACCTGGATATCACCCCAGAATACTCTGACGACGGGTCCTGCCTTGGTCCGAAGACGTTGAAGTACCTCAAGGAGACCGTCTCCAGGCCGTACAGCTCCCGGAAGACTTTGCAGTGATGCTCGCCGGCCAACTTTGAGACTGCGTAGGGCGATTTAGGGTCCGGGCACATCCCCTCCCTCTTGGGCAGCTCAGTCGAATCGCCGTAGACTGCTGCCGAGGACGCAAACACTACCTTTCTCACGCCCGCATCTCTGGCAGCAACCAGAACGTTGAGCGTCCCTTCTGTCCCAACCTTGCCGGTCCAAACTGGGTCTTGAACGCTTCTCTGGACCGATGCAATAGCAGCCTGATGGAATACACAATCCACTTCTTGGAAAGCTGTCTTCAGAAGATCCAAATCAAGGATGCTGCCTCTAACAAATCGGGCATTGATCCCAGCGAGGTTCTCCGCTCTGCCGAAAGATAGATCGTCTATCACAACGACCTGGTTCTCTTTTGCCAGGGCCTCAGCAAGGTTCGAGCCTACAAAGCCTGCCCCACCAGTTATCGCCAGCTTTCGATCCATTCCAAAAGTACCTTATACCTGCAGCTTCATAAACATTGGGTCCATGGCAGGCAGCGAAAGCTGTCAATAGAATAGCGCTATTCCTAATTTCGCTAGCTATAACATCATTTGATGATATGAAAGAAGTTGCAACACCGCACGGAACGTCAACAACACCAGTCCTCTACATCCTATCAATTCAGTCGCTGGGATTCGGTCACGGACGAGAACTAAGTTTGTTTAAGATTGCTGTTTTCTGAGAATTCCATCCAATAGGAGCTTAATTTCATCATGAATTTAAAACTTTACGTATCTTAGAGATAATTATAATTATCATGATGGAACAGTCCTAGGATTGGGTATCCATGATACCCATTGAATTGAACTTTGCTAGAGTCAGTTCCTGAAAGGACCGAGAAATGTAAGCTCGATCTCATCTGAATATGATATAAGGCATTACCAAACGGATTCAAATCGACTCCAAATATTGGACCTGATCTCTTCACGGAAAGAAGATACGAGACTTATCTGTGCCAGGAATGTATTCTTTTCTGCATCTACATTTTTTTCGGAGATAGGAGAATCAGAGATTTCAATTTCACCGGAACCTTGCAGCTTACTTTGGACTTGTACAATGTCTGTCAATCCGTAGGCAAGCTGATGAACGGACATGTCATAAGGCATAGTTCACCTCAAAAGAGAGATTATATTGAGTTGGCACATGCCATCATTCGGACAAAAGCTAAAATCGAAATCCGAGATATTCTTCTTGCCGTGACCCTAAAGAAATAGGTACAAGATCAGCATCATCGCTCTTGCGGGAAGAATGCTGTGCATTCTTATCATTTTCTGATCGATAAAGAGTTGCCATGAAATAACTTACTCGATAGACCAACATGTGCCAAACATCTTATCTGCATTCAAAAACATCAATGAGCCCCCCAGATGAAACTATCAGAACTATAATCAAAGCAGGATATGTGTAAGGAGAAAGACGAACACCTGGAAAGCGATTAAAGCCGATGACCCTCATTGTTCCTTTTTCAAGGCAAATATTCTGTTCAAAGGCNNCCACTATCCGCTATTCCATAAAGATTTGCCGAATAGTCGAATAGGCCAATGCCAAAATTTCGGTTGGTTATTGGCCAAAAGAAGGAATAGGCAGGGTTGAAGACTAAGGCATCCTCGAAAAGATGGGCCGCAAAACCAAGGCCTGCAAAAACGAGCGAATCCGTGAATCTGAAGCCGATAGGGTGCAAAAAAAAAGCTACCGATACCGAGTATACGATCATGAATGCTATATTGTGGAAGTTGCCATGTACTATAGGAAGTCCATTTAGCATCAAAGAAATCCCCATTTTCCTAAGCAGAGGATCAACGATTATGTCGATATCTGGGGCATATGCGCTTGCGATTATTATCAAGGAGTAGTCCCTACCAACAGATCTGTAATGGACCATGCCGGCCATTATCACAATTGCAGCTGAGTATATCAAGTGCTCGAAAAGCATTCCTTATTCCCTGAGATTGCCGTTACTCGATATCAAGCAATTTACTCAGCTCAATGTCTTATCTTTCTTCACGTATATTCCGTTGCTCCCTTAAGATCACCGATGAAGTAGTGATACGGGGAATTTGCGCCCTTAGATCTGAAAAGAAGGTCAATTGTACAAATCCGTACGATCTCAGGCTTTACTGTTCACCAAGTTGATTATGTCATAGGTCTTTAACATGTTGGACACCTTTCGGGTCAACTTGTAGGTGAATTCCATTCGCCACAGGTATACTACCTTCTTCAAGCAGAACTCCTGGGAGGATCCCCAAAAATACACTTGCGATTCACTGCTAATTCCCATGAAATCTCCCAGACCCAAGTGGCAGAAAGGCCTGCTGCTCGGATAGTTCAAGGTGATTCCAGGCCATCAGGAGTTTCATTCTCAAGGACGAAAATGTATCCACAATCATCCGGAAGTCTGAACTTCTGCCCTTATAGCCATTCCAGTTTATGCTAACGTATAGACCTAATACCCCTGCCCGGTCTAACGGACATTTATCTTCGGCCCGTAAAGGATCTGACCCGGTCGCCCTTGGCCCCAGAAACCCAGGATCCTTTGAATCATCGAGTAATTTGAGGAATTCTAATTTGCCGAATTTTTTGAAAACTATTCATAACTAAATCGGATTGGATTTAAGCGATTACGTCATTGTGCGAGATGCGAAGCAATCAAATGAAAGATAAATAATACGCAAGTTCGAACTAATTCTTGCAAGGTCCCGGAGGCAGGCAGGTCGTACAATCAAAGAAATCTTTCGCGCTGTGGTATCTTTGGTCGTGGATGGCCATGTCGTCCCAGCCGGCATTACAGGCGCAAGGCAGCCATGGATAGTCTCCGTTAGAACCATCGGTATTCGCTTCGTAATACCCGTAATCCGTCGTCTTCTCCAAAATTACATTCATCTTTTTGGTGAGATTGAAAGAGCCTTTGTAATCTTCATCCATTAACACATTGCTGTTGGCTTTGGATTTCGGAATTCCACTAATATCTCCACTCACATCGCTAATATCTCCACTCACATCGGCGAGGGTTACCCCGAGGTGTGCAGATCCATCGAACTTGGAATCGATATTCATGCTGCTCGCCGCAGTTGAATTTGTGGCGGCGAGATATGCTCGATAGGTGTGATCGTCTGAGTACATAATGGTGGTAGAATTTTTATGTAACATTTTTGCATAATCAAAGAGCGAGTCCATGGAGATCATGCCGGCATAATTTTTGGTATAAGTCTGGTCCTTCCAAAGAGATTTGATCGTCTTTGCTCTAAAGCTACCAGGAAATTGGAGATTCACTGGTGAGTAAACTGCACTGGTATCATCTTTTACCGTAATGTTGTGATTGGAACTTTCGTAATCTCCGGATAAAGTCGTGACCGAATTGTTTTGAACGTAGACATAGGATTCGTGGCTGTAAGCTCCCGTTCCACTGGTGAGAATTTTGAGATTGAGAACTTGTGACTTATCATCAGGGTCCACAACTACCAAATTGTTGTAGATGTTGGCGAATCCGGTGCCCGTAATGGATTGATCAGCCGTATATAAAGAGCCTTCGATTATGGTTTGTAAATCCATTGTACCACTATCAACCTTCTCTTCATCAGCCGCATCTTCGGCTAGAGCTACTCCTAATGACACTAACACAACGATAAAGAGTACGCAAGCTAGCCTAATCGATATTCCCTCCTCACCTAGATTACATCACTGCTACATAGCATTGGATTTAAATCTTTTGATCAAGCGGCCACCATGAATATAAATCATCGCCTTCTTTATTGCTCGCGTCTGTATTGACCGCCATATCAACATTTTCCGTCTAACATTCGAGGAATAATGGGTTGTTCTTTGATCTAGTCAGATCTAAGTGATACTCTTGGATCTCTTAATCCTAAATTCGAAGGCAAATATCTCTCCCAAGATCAGGGAAATGACCACTATCGGCGGAAGAAGCCCACTGTAAACAGGTACGATCAAAAAGAGAGAGACGTTTGTCATACCGTGGGCCAGAGCAATCAGCGGTAAGCTTGCCGTTTTCAGGAACATTATGCCGAAGACCAGCCCTGCGCAGAAGGTGAAAAGGATCTTCGCAATAAGGCGATAACCCCTGCATGAATCCAAAGAGAAGGCTGGTAATGAGGACGCCCGGTATCTGCCCCAGCCTCTCGCTGGCAACCGTTTGAAGGGCCGACCTGAAAACGAACTCCTCAACGAATCCAACAAAAAAGATCATAACCACTGAGAGCTCTAGGAGACCCACCATACCAACGCTCTGTGTTAGAACCTGAGGACGAAGCACGTTGTACTCCCCCCATCCTAAAAGCATTCCTATCGCGACCCCTAAAGGTACATAGTAATGGATCCCATGAAGAGGCAGGCCAAGCGGCTCGGGGCTTAGGCTTTTGTTTTTTAATACAGACTCTTAGTGAGGATTCCTAAAAACCCCGAAATCCCGGCTACGCCTTTATATACCATTTATAAAGACGTTACCAAAATTGGAGGTTTAATAGGAATCCTCTTAGTGCAGACAATATATCCATGGCAATCTACTTGCATAATATACCGTCGATAGTTTTCTTTAAATATCTGGTTTCAATTTTAGTCTAGCCACATTCCTTCGTCTGGGTGCAACCAGGAGAACTGCTTGCTTGTGTTGTACATTATACCCTTGAAGTAATCGTCCTTCAAAACCACTCTTCCCAGATGCGACAGATCTCCCTTCCCGTTGGTGTTTGTAGCCTCTACAGCCACGTACCTCTGATCCTCGTATGGATAACGAACTACGACCCACATGTGCCTTCCCAGCAGATGATCCCTGTAGCTGAACATGAGCCTGGCGTCGTAACCCTTTCCCTTCAGAAGGGCCCAGCAGATCTGGGACGTGTTTGAGCAGTCAAAGACGTTCTCCTGATATTTCTTTGGATAACTGTAGCTCTCCAGAACGCTCTGCAGTCCATCCATCCAGGTTTTATTTTCCTGAGCTGGACTCTTCAGCTCTTCGTACCTTGACGGATCGCAATCCTTCTGCACGAAATGGTTGAAATCGATAAGACCGTTCAATGTCACAGAGTTGTCGTCTGCCAGTTCGGTTGAGTTATTGTACATCAGCCCACTGTATCCATCTTGGCCGACGACCAAAGCTCCCACCATCCTCCAGGGTTCTTTTGGGTTTATCGACACAGATTGCCATCTGCCTGAAGAGTCCTCGGCTACCACCCAAATCTGGCCACTTTTTTGAATTAGCGCGACGTTGTAACCTGAGGCCTGCAGAAGCTTTTGGACAACATCCGCCCTGATGATCGTCCCCTGGGATATCTCAGACCGGATTTTCTCCGAAGATGAAAGCCTATAGGAGTCGTTTACTGGGATAAGCGAATTAGATACTTCTGCATACACGACCGTGGATGAAAGGGTGCTCTGGTCTATGTAGTGGTAGCTTGCCAGAAGATCTCCCAGGACGATTGCCCATACATCATCCTGGATTGATCTGGCCTCTAAAGAGATTTCCCTGGACACTTTATCCTGGAAAGAGCCCAGGACGTGATTGAATACTAATTCGTTCCTGGAATAATCAACGCTACAACTCGACATTGAGGCAAAGAACAGCCTGTCGGAACCTTCCGATGTCCAAGCTGCGAGACGTTTTTTTGCATTGTGGTCTTTGAACTTATAGGACAGATCCAGAGTTTCAACCTCTCGGCCCTGGACCGAGACCTTGCCTTGCTCTTTGGAGAGGATTTCCACTTCGCTCTGGTTGTATGTCTTGACGATCTGATCCAGAATATTGGCAGGCGTCAATCCGGGATCTCTCACCCAAGCTATGGATATGCCGCCGCATGAGTCCACAACACTGATGTTCCCTGAAACCTGGTTGCCCAAGGCGGAAATTGCCCAATCGGATGGATACTGGAAGGCTAATCCCATGCCCCTGTAATCCGAAAACCCGTCACCAGCCGATGAGCTGGATGTTGCAGTTAGCAGCAGAACGAAAAGAAGCAGAAAAGGAAACACCAGAACTGAGGAAGACATAAACCCATAAAGACGTCGCCTTTTCACAGCACGATCTCCATCATGTCATGGCCCAGAGGCCAATTTTTCAAGGCAGCCTGGTGAGGCGGATAAAGATGGCTTAAGTGGGTCAGCTTTACATCCCTGACCCCCAGGTTCCTAGCCAGGCCAATCGCCTCTTCTGCGTTCATATGCTTGTTTATGTTGTATCCGGGAGGCGTTATGGCGTCTGCAAGCATTAGATCGGCGTTTTTCATCAGGTCTAGGCTCTCTTCAGGAATCTGAAGGTTTGTGTCGCTTGTTATGACCGCCCTCTTGTGTCCATCCTTAATTAGCACTCCGATAGTTTCCGTGGGGGGATGGTTGACCTTAAATAGAGTGAACTCCAGTCCGGCGAGTTCGAATGGCTCATAAGCCGTTGCATCATGGCGCAAGGGTTTGAGGAAGTAAAGGTAGTTCAATATGTAATCCATGGTGTTCTTCAGGGCGTAGACATCTACATGGCTCTGAACCCTATAGAAATCGCCGAAGCCTGCGTAATGATCGTAGTGGGCATGGGTCCAGACCACAGCGTCGACCTTGCTGATGTCCTTCTTCAGCAGTTGCCAACGAAGATCAGGGCTCGAGTCGATCAGAACTCTGCTTCCCTCGGACTCTACAAGTACTGAGAACCTCATCCTCCTGGATGGGCCGCCCGCAAGCGCATCCATACAGGCGGGACACTTGCAACCGATCTTGGGCGTGCCTATGGCGTCACCTGTTCCCAAGAGGGTTAGTCTCATACAGCTATGCTCCGTTTGTAGTCGGAGATCCTCCTGCCAAAGTCCTCTATCGATTTCAAGAGATCGTTCTGAGTGAGCTTCTTTCTGTCCTCCAAGAGAGCGTCCAGCACAGCCTCTCGGATGATCAGCCGGAGATCCGACCCGGAGTAACCATCGGTAAGTTCAGCCAACTCATAGGTGTCCACG
The DNA here is from genome assembly GCA_003162615.1 of Methanothrix sp. Lineage (GTDB taxonomy): Archaea > Halobacteriota > Methanosarcinia > Methanotrichales > Methanotrichaceae > Fen-7. The sequence goes on from PMNG01000130.1 coordinate 7,680, forward strand.
TCTGCGTCAATCCTGAACAGGACTTTGTCCAGGATGCATCTTCTCATCTCGGCATCAGGAAGAGGGAAGTTGAGGACTTTGTCGAACCTCCTCCAGGCTGCGTAGTCTAGAAGCTGGGGGTGGTTGGTGGCGGCTATCAAAAGAACTCCATGCTCAACCAGGCTGATTTCGTCAATGGCCTTGAGCAGTGTATTTACGGCACGTTTGATGGCTCCGTGGTCTTCAGATGTCCTGGTTCTTGCCACGAAGTCGAACTCGTCTATGAAAAGAGCACAGGGGCTGAGCTTTTTTGCCAGGTCGAAGGCCTTGTCGATGTTCTTAGAGGTCTCGCCCAGGTACTGGCTGGTTATCATCGAGAGCTTCACCTCTATTATGGGAAGACAGAGCCACCTGGAGATCGCCCGGGCAGTTGAGGTCTTGCCCGTGCCTGGAGGACCGATGAAGAGGAGCTTGCCTATTTCATAGAGCGCTACCTCTTTGAGGTAGCTCCTGTACGCTATTGCCTTGGCAGTCTTCTCTATCTCCGCCTTCTGCTCATCGTTGAGCACCAGTTCGTCGAGGCTGTCTCTGATGTCCTCGGGTGCCTTGATCTGGACCAACCTCAGTAGATCTTCTGCTTCTTTTACATCTATGCATAATTCCTTGATCTTGGCCTCAATCCACTCTCTATCGGCTCGGAGAGGGCAGTTCAATTTCTTGGCATCGGCATAGCTGACCTTGATAGAGTCGTAGTTCTCGAAAAAGTAAGCTAGAGTCGGGTTGGACTTCATCCTCTCCTGGGTGTCCTGGTTGGCGAACCATTTGGCTCCCATTTCGAATACCGTAAGCTTGAGCTGCGATCCGAACTCTTCGAGGTCAACAAAAGGCATGCTCTTTATAACGCTCTTGATATTCTCGATCCCATAGATCTTCTGTACATCCGAGCTGTTGACGTAGATCGGCCGCTTGACGCTCTTGGTGGCCTGGTCGAAGTAATGTTTTCTGATCCCCGGGGGCAGATCGTCCTCGGTCAGCTTCTCCGATCTGTTGTAAATATCCGCGGTGAGCAGAAGCTCCGCGACCTCGATCGCCTCAGATTTCTCCGAACCCATCATTTGTGCTCCATGAAACTGGACTTAATTGATGGCCTATAAAATGAGATAAAGCTTTCCCATGCCGTGAGTCGCCAAAAATTAGCTTTTTAAGCGTGCGGCTTAAAGATCAGTCGGCCGCCAACGGCGTCGTTAGCTTTATCAATCATTAAGGTCTACAACCCTGAACCGGCTTTACAGACAAGCCCTATGGTGATGGATATGAATGCGTGGGATCGCTTTATCAGGTAAAGTTCGTTTTCTCGACACAACGCTACGCGATGGTGAACAGACCCCAGGGGTCTCCCTGGATATGGATGAGAAGCTGGCTATTGCCCGCGGCCTCGACGCTCTGGGGGTACAGGTTATCGAGGCCGGGTCGGCTATAACCTCAGAGGGAGAGCGCAAATCTATGAAGGCAGTTGCAGACTCTGGTTTAAACGCCGAGATCTGTAGCTTTGTACGGACTCTGAAATCTGATGTCGATCTGGCTCTCCAGTGCGATGTCGACTCCGTCCACTTGGTCGTTCCTGTCTCAGACCTGCACATCGAGCGCAAGCTCAAGTCCGACAGAAAAACGGTTTTTCAGAACGCCATCGATGTCACTGAGTACGCCAAAGACCACGGCCTGGTAGTGGAGCTGAGCGGAGAGGATGCGAGCCGCGCTGACCTGGATTTCTTGACCAGCATTTATCGAGCGGGCGTTGAGGCGGGAGCTGACAGGCTCTGCTTCTGCGACACCGTCGGGGTTCTGGTCCCGGAGACCACTGCAGCAATTTTCGGCAAGCTATCAGACCTGGGAGCACCAATCAGCATACACTGCCACAACGACTTCGGGATGGCCACTGCGAATACAGTGGCTGCCCTCCGGTCGGGAGCCTCCCAGGCGCATGTGACAGTTAACGGCATCGGGGAACGAGCGGGCAATGCGAGCTTGGAAGAAGTGGTCATGACCCTGGAATCCTTGTACAAGATAAAAACGGGTATCAGATGCGAAGACCTTTACCAGCTTTCAAGGATGGTCTCACGCATGACCGGGATACCAGTGGCTCCCAACAAGTCCCTGGTGGGGGAGAACGCCTTCACACACGAAGCAGGGATACACGTCCATGGCCTTCTGGCCGACACCTCGACCTATGAGCCGCTACACCCAGAACAGGTGGGAAGAAAAAGGCGCATCGTCCTTGGAAAGCATGCCGGCCGCGCGTCGGTGGAGCTGGCGCTTAAAGAGTTCGGTATAAGCGTGACAGATGACCAGCTAGCCCAGATAGTAGAGCGGGTCAAGGAGCTGGGAGACAAGGGCAAACGTGTCTCTGATGCCGACCTTCAGACCATAGCCGAGTATGTGCTCTCAATCCAGAAGGAGCCGAAAGTGAGGCTGCAGGAGCTGACGGTTGTGGCAGGTAACACTGTGACTCCGACGGCGTCTGTGAAGCTGCTGCTTAACGGTCTGGAGAAGCTGGAGGCAGGGACGGGAGTAGGTCCGGTGGATGCGGCGGTTAACGCCGTAAAGAGGGCGCTCTGCGGCGTAGCCGATGTGCGCCTGGAGGAGTACCACGTGGACGCAATAACGGGCGGTACAAGTGCGCTTGTTGAGGTTTGGGTTACAATGGCGTTAGCAGACAGGAAGATAACTGCAAGAGGTGCAGGAGCAGACATAATCATGGCCTCTGTGGAAGCCGTGCTCGAAGGGATCAATAGGCTGATGCAGCTTGAGGAGGAGAAAAAACTTGCCTAAGGAAGACTCGCCTAACAGAATGACCGGCGCTCAGGCGGTACTGGAGTGCCTGAAGAGAGAAGGGGTTGACGTAGTTTTCGGCCTTCCCGGCGGAGTACTGCTGCCCCTCTACGATGCTATCTACAACTCGGAGATAAGACACATCCTTGTGCGCCATGAGCAGGGAGCAGCGCATATGGCTGATGGGTATGCCAGGGCCACGGGCAAGGTAGGCGTGTGCATAGCCACATCCGGGCCGGGAGCCACCAACCTTGTAACAGGGATTGCCACGGCCTACATGGACTCGGTGCCGATGGTTGCTATAACAGGCCAGGTCAACACCTTCCTCATAGGCAAGGACGCCTTTCAGGAGGCGGACATTACCGGCATTACTTTACCAATCACCAAGCACAACTACCTGCTTAGAAGCGCCAAGGACATACCACGCGTCTTCCGAGAGGCCTTCTATATCGCCAGGAGCGGTAGGCCAGGCCCAGTTCTGATCGATCTTCCTAGGGACGTCACTGTTGAGGAGATGGAGTTCAACTGGCCAGAGGTGAACCTTGCGGGCTACCATCCATCCGTCAAGGCACATGAGATGCAGATCAAGAAGGCAGCCAAAGCGCTGATGGAGGCAGAGCGGCCGGTCATATACGCTGGCGGAGGTGTCAAGTTAGCTGATGCACATCGGGAACTCTTCGATTTGTCGGTCAAGCTCAGTGTGCCCGTTACAACTACCCTAATGGGCATCGGCTGCTTCCCGGAGGACCATCCTCTGTCACTAGGCATGTTGGGGATGCACGGGACCAAGTACGCCAACTACACAATCCAGGAGTCAGACCTGATTCTGGCCGTAGGGGCTAGATTCGACGATCGCGTCACCGGCAAGGTGTCCAGCTTTGCTCCAAGGGCCAAGATAATTCACGTTGATGTCGATCCTGCCGAGATAGGCAAGAACGTCCGCGTCGATATCCCTCTCGTCGGGGACGCCAAAAATGCTCTGGCAGGACTGATAAAAGAAGTTCAGCCCAAGCCAAGATCGGCCTGGAACGACAAGGTCGATTTGTGGAAGAGCGACTACCCGCTCAAGTACGTGCCTGACATGAACATAATTAAGCCCCAGTACGTCATAGAGAAGCTCTGCGAGCTGGCACCTGATGCAATCATAACCACGGAAGTGGGACAAAACCAGATGTGGGCCGCCCAGTTCTTCGTGCACAAGGACCCGCGTAAGTTCATCTCATCCGGGGGATTGGGAACCATGGGCTACGGGTTCCCGGCTGCCATAGGCGCCAAGATGGGAATACCGGATTGTGAGGTCATCGACATCGCCGGGGACGGCAGCTTCCTCATGAACAGTCAGGAGCTAGCGACAGCCGTCGTAAACGACATACCTGTAAAGGTGGCCATAATTAACAACGGCTGCCTGGGAATGGTCAGGCAGTGGCAGGAGCTGTTCTTTGGGAAGAGGTACTCGGCCACGATCCTCGGGCGGACCAGCCCGGATTTCGTCAAGCTGGCTGAGGCCTACGGAGCCGTCGGCCTGCGGGCTACAAAGCCTGCTGAGGTAGAACCAGTTATCAGGGCTGCCCTGGCGTCCGACCGGCCTACGCTAATGGATTTCATAGTCAGTCCACTGGAGAAGGTGTCTCCGATGGTCCCTGCAGGGGCAGCGATTAGCGAGATCCTGGAGCTGGAGTGGAGCGAGGAGTCGGATGCCAGTTCCCTACATGAGATCATAGCCAAGACTCGAAGCGGCGTCTCTTCACAGGAGGGGTGCTAAATGAAGCACACCATCGCCGTCGTAGTGGAGAACAAATCAGGAGTCCTGACGAGGATTGCGGGGCTGTTCAGCCGCAGGAGCTTCAACATAGAGAGCCTCTCTGTCGGAGCCACCGACAATCCTGAGTACTCCCGAATGACCCTTTCCGTCCAGGGGGACGAAGAGGTCCTGGAGCAGGTCATAAAGCAGCTCTCCAAGCTGATCAACGTAATTCGAGTCTCCGAGCTGGAGCCCGAAGATTCAGTCGAGCGAGAACTGGCCATAATCAAGGTAGGCGCCGACAAGGACAATCGATCTGAGATAATGCAACTCGTGAGCGTTTTCCGGGCCAAGATCATAGACGTCTCAGCCAGGTCGATGATAATCGAGGTCACTGGAGACGAACAGAAGGTGGACGCCCTAGTGCTGTTGCTCCGACAGTTCGGAATAAAGGAGCTGGCCAGGACTGGCAAGGTCTCCATGATCCGAGGGACCAGAGTTATAAAAGCCTGAGTAAAATAAAGCCAGCAAACCCTACGTAATAGCTTAATGGTTCGATCTGATAGCAAAGCCTTAAACCAAAGCTTTGCTGTTCAGCTTTACAACTTCAAGCTTAATCTCAGGCTTAATCAAACTTGACGAAACTTAATCAAGTCTAATTCAAACTTGATCAAACTAAATCAAGCTTAGTTCAACCTTAATCGAGGATAGGAGGAAATAAAATGGCAACGATATACCATGACAAGGATGCAGATCTGAAAATATTGAAGGACAAAACCATCGCAATAGTTGGATGGGGCAATCAGGGTCACGCCCAGGGAGAGAACCTGAAGGACTCCGGGCTGGACGTCATTGCTGCCGACCTGCCGGGCTCTCCAGCCTGGAAGAGAGCAGAGAAGGACGGCGTGAAGGTAATGAGTGTCGCCGATGCCGCAAAGGCAGCGGACTACATTCAGATCCTCTTGCCTGACGAATATCAGGGAAAGATCTACAGGGAGCAGATCGAGCCAAATCTTGAAGAGGGAAAGATCCTCGGGTTCTCCCACGGCTTCAACATCCGCTACTTCCAGATAGTTCCACCGAAGAACGTGGACGTGGTCATGGTGGCTCCCAAGGGGCCGGGCGACCTGGTCAGAAGGACTTTCCAGGAGGGCATAGGAGTGCCTTGCCTTGTGGCCGTGGAGCAGGACGCCTCTGGGGCAGCCCTGAAGAGAGCTCTGGCCTACGCCAAGGGCATCGGCGGGACCAAGGCGGGCGTGCTTGAGACCACCTTCACAGAGGAGACCGAGACTGACCTGTTCGGCGAGCAGGTGGACCTGTGCGGCGGCGTAACAGAGATGATCAAGGCTTCCTTTGAGACCCTCATAGAAGCGGGCTACCAGCCAGAGATCGCCTACTTCGAGACCTGTCACGAGCTGAAGTTGATTGTGGACCTGATCCATGAAGGCGGCTTGATGCGCATGTGGAACAACGTTTCGAACACAGCCGAGTACGGCGGCATGACTCGCGGCGGCATGATCATAAACGATGAGTCACGCGAAGCTATGAGGGATATTCTCAACGACATCCAGACCGGCGCATTTGCCAACGAGTGGATCCTGGAAGGCCAGGCCGGGCTGCCCGTGAAGAAGTCGCTGGAGAAGATCGAGTCGGAGCACCTCATCGAGCAGGTGGGCGAACAGCTCCGGGCCATGATGCCCTGGCTGAAGAAGTAAAAGTTCATATGGGATGATGTGCGATAGTTGGTCGGACTGTCGCTTCGAGGTTGGGGCGCAACGCCTGGCTTGGAGCGCGTATTCACGATTATCTGTATATCAACAACCATTAGACGAGGAGGGGAAGTCCCAGAAGCGCGGCCCTATGTGGCTGCGTTTCGGGGGCTGTATCATATATAATGAGACAATCCGATAAAGTCTAGGCAATCGGTCTTCTTGCTTTTTGTACATGATGGCTTTGTGGTGTTATCATCGTTAAACTATGGCACAATTTACTTGAGGAGGGATAAAGAATAGAAAAATATAAAGTGTTTATGATAATGCCCTACGATGTTGAGTTTAATGAATTCTACGAATATCTAAAGGCATTGATAGGTGACGAATTTCAGGTTTTTCGAGCCGATGATCTTCTTAACCAGCAGAATATCCTTAAAGACATCGTTCAATCAATATACGATAGCGACTTGATAATAGCCGATCTTTCTAGTCTTAATTCAAATGTCTTTTACGAACTAGGATTGGCACATGCATTAAGGAAAAATGGTACGTGTTTAGCTCCCCCANNGTGAGCTAAACACATACGAAAAATGTAATCCTCTTGACACAGGACATTGAAGAGTTGCCATTTGATCTTCGTTCGTACAAAGCAATAGAATATTCAACTCATTTCGCTAAAATAAAAAGTTTAGAAGAAAAAATAAAAAGCATTTTAACAGGAATAAAAAACCATACTGTATCATTTGGAAATCCAGTATCCGATTGGCTTCCTTCTGATAATGAGTCAAAGTCAGCCGGGAATCTTGGTTCTGAAATCAAAATATCTGAAGAGGAGAAAAAAACAGAAGCTGGCATATTATATCCGCCGGAAGATAAGGGATTCTTAGATTACTTAGCAGATACTGAAGACTCTATGGCAGTACTTAAGTGCATAGTAGAAGAATTCTCCGCAAAGCAAAAGGAATTGACGGAAAAGATCAATCCGAAAATTAAGGAAATAAATGAAGCATGGCGTAAGCCAAGTTCTGGCACAGCTTCATATGTGCGGAAAATTGCTAGGAAAATTGCAGCCGATATGAATGACTATGGATTGAGCATGGCTGATATGAACAAGAAACCTTCATGCCCGA
>PMNG01000035.1 GCA_003162615.1 Methanothrix sp.
TTTGGAAGCTAAACACTAGTGTAATTAGGACTTCTCCACCTTTTAATTTCGTCCTCTCGTATTTTCCAGCTATTCTTGGGTCAATTTTCTTGAGATAATCGATTCTGATTTTACCACTTTCAATGTCGCCAACTCGAATCAAAGGAATACCATCCTCTACATCAGGTCCAGGCTGTAATACTCCGTATGCGCATGTTCTATCAGGTGGTCCCAATTGATCTACTGTAGCCCATATCCAATTGCTGGGTAGTTCAGGTAGGCTTGAGAAATCAGGAAGAATGGTTTCTTTAGATCTTCTTCTTGCATATCTTTGCAGTTTCTGATTTATTCTTTCCAACAGCTTCTCCGCAGGCTCGACCTCAGGATGCGCCTTCCGCCATTCCTCTGTGAGTCTGCCATCTACAGCCGCTTTGAGAACTGCCTGTCGGTAGCGTTTGAGCTGGGCTTTGACCTTATGCAGCCCCTCGACCCCAGCATCCAGATAGCTGAAAAGCTCCTCGATCTTGGCGACGATGCGGTCCTGTTCGGGAAGCGGTGCGAGCGGAAATAGAAAGGATCTTATTATTCCTTGGCTAATGTTAGGTTGTGCTCCTCCAATGCTAAGTTCAATTAACGATTGTCGCTTAAATCGCAACCAATAAGCAATGAATTTTGGAGCAAATGCATTTGCTTGAGGGAAAATGGCACAAATAGCTTGATTCGTGGCTGCATTGATTCCAAGAATGGCTGTCTTCCAAACCGTTGCTCCATACAAGGCAACGAGAGTCGTATTTCTTGGGAAAACCTTGGCGTTAGAATGCTCAACGGCTTCTTGCGTGATACATTCTTCGACGGAAGTAATGAAACCATCATTAAGCTCTCCAGACTTTACCCAAGGAATTGTTCCCGTATAGTAATCCGGCTTTTTCCTTGATGGTGTTCCTCCACTTGTTGTTTCTGCGACCTCGCCAATTGTTGTCCAAATCCAACCTTGAGGCAACTCAGGCAAATTGGATTTCAGTTCCATCATCCTGCTAATGCCTCATTCAGCTCTTCCATTATCCCGCTCAGCTTCTGCCCGAACAGCTTGTAAGCCCTCACTGGTCCACCCCGCTCAAAGAAAGGAGCCATTTCAAGGTCGTCCATATCAACCCGCAGACTGGTGTAAATATGTTTTTTGATCATCTCTAACCATTCCATCTGATCAGGAGTGAACTGCTGCCCGACCCTTTCCTGCTCCTTAAGCCAAGCCTGGAACCTCTCATCCACCGTCTCTGTGAACGGCTGTAGGACTTGGCTTTCACCCATCGCAAACCTGACCAGGGAGATGATATTTGTTAGCTGCTTCTGCGGACCCTCGCCTTTCACCCTAGATTTCTCCAATTTCTCATAAGCTTGCCAGACAAGATCGGGTGTGAGATGATAGGGTGGCTTTTCTATTGCCTCTGCAAGCTGCCTGATCTGCTCGTATGTGATATGACGTTCGCCATAAGGCTTGCTGTAGATGATCTGTAATGCAGTCAGTTCGTCCTTGTTCTCCTCGATGAACTTCTTTGAAGCTCTCAACTGTGCTTAGTGCCTTTTCTGCGGCTTTGGGGTCGAAGCCCGACGTTATGAGATTGTCTTTACTCGATGCGTCTATTATTATCTCATTTCGCCTCTTGATCTCGATGAGAGTATTTCTCAACTCTGGATTATCGAACGGCTTACAGGCAATAATCACNNGGCTTGCCTTCAGCCGCTTGCTTCAACTCTTCTCTGTCTTTGTCCTGTAGCTCCCTATCCATCCTGGCTAGTCTGCTAACCAGCGTCGAGAGGGTGTCTTCATCCCGTATGCCCATTGCAACATCCCTGAGCAGCCCCTCGAAAGAAGCGGATTTCTTTCTATCAAGCGGTCGGGTATCTGTCTTCAGGCTATCGCAGACCCCTACAGCGTCTACTATCACGAAATGTGTTTTATTATCAGCATCAGGGGTGACTGCCCTGAAGTCCGTCGATGAGATGGTTCTGGTTCCTCTGCCTTTCATCTGCTCAAAATAGCCTATCGACTTCACATCCCTCATGAAGATTAGGCATTCCAGGGGCTTGACATCCGTTCCTGTGGAGATCATATCTACAGTTACAGCGATCCTGGGATAATAGGAATTTCTGAAGCTAGCTATGAGGTCCTGGGGTTTCTCATCCTTTACTCGGTAGGTGATCTTCTTGCAGAACTCGTTTCCCTTGCCGAACTCTTCTCTAACCTTATTGACGATATCCTCGGCATGAGAATCATTCTTGGCAAATATCAAGGTCTTAGGAACCTCTTTTCTACCTTTGAAGATCTCAGTAAACAGCTTGTCTCTAAAGACTTGGACAACTGTTCTTATCTGGTCCTCCGCCACGACATCTCGATCCAGTTGGGTGCCCGAATATTTTATTGGCTCCTCAGTCCGTTCCCATCGTTCTTTTCTGGTCAGCTTATTCCTTTTGCCGATCACATCGCCAGACTCAATCGTGGAGCCATTCTCGGTAATCTCGGTCTGAATCCTGTAGATATCACCGTCTACGTTAACCCCATCAGCGACCGCTCTCTCATGGGTATACTCCATAACCAGGTTCTGATTGAAGAAACCCAGGGTTTGTTTCAGCGGTGTGGCTGTCATGCCTATCAGGAAAGCATCAAAGTACTCCAGCACCTGTCGCCATAGGTTATAGATGGAACGGTGGCACTCATCGATTATTATGAAGTCGAAGGTTTCTATTGGTATGTCGGGATTATAATCAATCTCTACTGGCTCACCGTCTACAGGCTCTACATCAAAGGATGATTGCTCCTCCAATTCTGGGTCAAACTCTTCCTCGCCCTTCAGCATGGAGAAGATCCTTTGGATGGTGCTTATGCATACCTTGCTTACGGGGTCAAAGGTGTTAGAAGCAAGAAGTTGGACGTTATAGAGTTCTGTGAACTTCCTGCCGTCATCTGGAGTCACAAACTGTTTGAACTCCGTCTGGGCTTGAATCCCAAGGTTCCTCCTGTCTACCAAGAACAGAACCCTGCGAGCATTCGCGAACTTGATCAGTCTGTAGACAAAGTTGACTGCCGCGTAGGTCTTCCCGCTTCCTGTAGCCATCTGAATTAATGCTCTCGGTCGGTTCTCGGCAAGAGATTTATCCAGGTTCGTTATTGCTTCAAACTGGCACTGCCACAGTCCACCCATCTGCAATTCTGGCAGCTTCCTGAGCTTTCCCCTTAGCGTCTCATCACTGGATATCCAGGCTTTTAGAGTCTCAGGTCTATGAAACGCGAAGACTCTGCGAGAACGCCAGTCTGGATCTCTCAGATCGGCGAAATGGGTTTCAGTTCCTGTACTCTCGTACTCAAATGGTAGTGAATTTTGGACATGAGGTATGTTATCTGGAATTCCTCTCAGATACCGTTCAGTCTGCCCCTCCACATCGACCAAAATGGTCCCCACAGGTTTTGCCTCAATGGCTCCGACAGCAACCCTATCCACAAAAAGAAGGTAATCGGCTCGACCCGACTCAAGTGGGAACTCACGAATAGCAACACCCAATGCTGCCCCCAGATTTAAGTCCTTATAATCCTGAACTTGCCAGCTCGCAGCCTCCAAAAGTCTATCTATCTCCTGGCGAGCTTCCTCCTCTGGGGTCATGGCATTAACCCTTGTTAAGGCTGCATTATTAAAATTATCTATAGGGAGACATGCAAGGGCGAAAAAGATAGCAAAGAATATTCTGGATCACTGAAATGAGATGTTTGGAGGAACCTGCCATAATCCGCCAATAATCAGATAGTTTGCTAGGAAGGTCGATAATCTACAAAACCTTGCACTTTCGGGCTAAGTCACATCCTTGTTCTGCATTTCCCATTGAGTCTTTGCATTCCCCGCTTCATCTGCAAACGCCTTTGCCGCTGCTTGGAGTGCGTCAAGAGCTTCGGGCATGCCATCTTTAGTATCAGTACTTGCGACCAACATCGCGCCGACTTCGTTTGACATCATACATGCTATTGGGAAACTACCAATGCCCTCTCCGATATTGTTTTTAATGGCATTTAGAATTGCTTCTACTGCCTCCACTATCTTCCCTGGCTCTACCTGCATGGGAATGATCATCTGCACGCCTGTTTCTAAATGGCACACACCCATACCAGGGCAAATGCTTGCTTTAATAGCTCCATCACTCATTTTATCCTCTCCTTGAATTCAGATATTAGATCCAATCTTGTTATCGCAGACTTGTCTAATAGCAACGACTGCCATGATAAATATGGTGCATGACTTTCCATAACTGAGCTGTTAAGGAGTCAACGAGGGCAAAACGGTGGGTGATGGTCAGGCGGCTGCGGAAATACGGCTATTCGCCAGATAAATTGAATCCGTCGGACTTGATGCATTAAAAGCCACGATCAGGATACGTAGATACGTAGGTGCCACGTAGGAACTTACGTATGGAAAACCAGTAGTAGTAGCTGTAGTTACGTATTTTACGTAGGAAAATAGGAAACAAGGAGGGAGGAGCAAATTAGGTTACGATCAAGTGTTGGTCGAAGTTCCTTGACTTCCTCTTCCTCAAAACCTGCGTAGAATACGTAACATCGTTGATGCATAGCTATTTTCGATGCGTAAGTAGCAGAAAAACCATGCGTAGGTACGTAATAGCTAGATATAGCCACCGCTGAGAATGGTGGGGCATGAGATGATACAGAGCAGTCTTTAGGAGAAGAGGACCTCTGTCCACGAGAGTTCTGCCTGGGTTTGTATATATGGCAAGAGCTTCAGACCAAGATCTTAATTAGTTTCTGCCCCATCATTTTGATTTGGACCTTCACTCGCCCCATCGAATGATCGAAAACCAATGCGGCGAGAGGAATAGGAGATATTTAGCCATGAGAAAAGTTTTGGTAATTGCGATAGCCCTTATGTTCGCGGCAATTATGTTGTCGCCAACAATGGGCTACTCAGTTCAGTCAGGTAACCATTCTTACTCTATCAAATCTACAAGGGTTAACTACTCAATAAGCCCCCAGTCTCCGTCACACGAACCTGCGGTAGTAGTCTCCAGCACCCCTTACTCATCCGTGAAGTATGGAGCCCTATACCAGGGCGAAGCAAAGGGAGTTGGAGAGACAGCAAAGAGCAGCGTTATCGGCATATCGACCCCATCTGATAAAGGAATACA
>PMNG01000063.1 GCA_003162615.1 Methanothrix sp.
AGAAATAATTTCGGGACTATACAGGAACCACTGGAGAGCCTTATCCGGCTGGCTATCAATTTGAAGGGACGCATTGCTAACCAAGCACGTCAGCAGCAGGAAGAAGAGAACATAGCTGGATCTCACACTAACTCTATATATTAGATTATATTATTTTTATATCTATCGGTATCTATAAAGAAACTAAAGCTTATTATTTTTTATGAGTATTCAGCCAAACTCGGATGCTGCGTCAGTTCCTATGTGAATATGAAATGCGTGCTATTGGGCACGGCCATGCAGGGAATCGAGCTAATAGAAGGAGACGTCTTTGGCGAGCGAAAAGACGTTCAAGAATACTACAATATAGAGGACAGCCTGGAGAAGCAAATGGATAAGGATCTTAGGGTGATAGTTCTCCACGATGACAATCTTTCTGTCCATGGTGCAGACAGATTCAAGATCCTTCCTGCCAGCTCTATGATCATCCCCGGCAGTAAGCTGGACGAGCTTGCTCGTCTCAAAGGAGTAAAAGGTATCTATGAAGACCAGAAGCTCAAGGTGCAGGCATCTCGGGGCAATTCTCACCCTGATAGGTAATAGACTTCGCAATATCTCTGAAAATTTTTGCTGATTTGGTCATTGGAGCTTAGTTGTAATGCCATAATATCCATCGGAAATGAAGGGGTTAAAAATTTTTGCAGGACATTTTAATAACTTCGCGCAGCGATTACGAAGATGCCAATTCGAGCTAGGAGAGTGCGTTCGCTGATCCATAGATCTAAATCAAATTTAAAGAAACTATTATGTAGACTGTAAGGGATAATTCCTAATACGAAGTATTCGACAGGTATTATTCGAAAAATAAATTTGCCGTAGTTGCGCGACCAATTTATAAACTTAAATATTTATTATATTATGGCCTCAAGCCGAGAGGATTAATTCGGTTCAGACTGCGAACTCCCACTCGAAGTGGCTCAAATACTTGGCTTCCTAAGCGATGTCCTGGATAATTAATGTATAATTATTTACTCCTGCCTACCTTGATATAGTCAATCTTATCCTGAGGAATCGGTTTAACTACAATGAAAAGTGCTTCCTGCTCCGCCAGATCCCTATCGACATATATCCTGCCATTTTTATCGATCCGCTTATAGATAGGATCAATAAGCATCTCCCGTTCTTTATCTGCAAAATTGAACATTATGCTGCCTATCACCATATTGGTTAATTCCCCTTCTATGGTTGTATATACTGTTATTAGATATATAACTATTATGGTAATTTGAATCAACCAAAATAGTTAAATGCATTAAGTTAGTAATATTAATAGTAGGTGGGCCGATGCGATTCCTTCAAGACAAGGTCGAGATCTTCGGGAAAAGTGTAGATCCAATTAATGAGGTTAGCGAAATCCCTTCGCGGGTTTACCAGTGCAATCTTATTTCGAGGATGGGACAAAAATATCTGAATGCTCTAGTTGCTCAAGTGCCCGGCAAATGCGATCGATTTGCGTCCTTGGGTAAATATGGTGGTCAAGTTAGCATCTGTTACTACGATGCATTGATGGAACTTGTGGAAAATAAAATAGCAGGAGAGGGCGGGGTGATACAACATGAATTCAGATGAATGGGCCATTATTCAAGGGTGTCCAATTGTGATGACTTGTAATCAAGACAAGGACCGAGTATTGTCGCGATCTTCGAAGGATCAAAGCTAAGAAATGGTTCAGGAAGGGAACTGAGGTGAACAAATACTATTTCATTACATATATAGCACGCAAATTAGGAAAAGAATATCTCGAAAGCGACGTTATCGACGAGCATCCGTTTAATTGGCTCTCGAAAGCTAGATCAGAAATCAATCATAAGATAGTCCTCGCTGGGTGGCAGGAGATCTCCGAAGAAGAATACGGGATGTTCGACGATGACAGAATGAAGAGCAATCTTATTCCGCCGAGGACAACTAAGGTAGATCTAAATAGGCTGGAAGAATTGGGGCCATCTGATCAAGACGGTCTGAAAAGCTAAACCGGCTCGAGGATCAGGAGAGTAAGCAATAGATAAGATCATCAATCAGTTACTTGGCCTCTATCCTATATCGCGAAGTAGATTGAAAATTACCGGTATTTTATCTCTAGCTATCCACTCCGCCAACGTTCATGAATAGTACAAACGGACGCGATCCCAGCCGTTCGACTAAATCAGCAGCGGCATCCAACTCAAAGCGATTGTAATCTGCATAAGCCTTCTGTCCGTGATTCGAGGCGTAATCCTGGAACCTGCTCTGCCAGAGGCCGAGGTCCTGGCGGATGTCCTCGGGCAGACCTCCTCTGGCCCCAATAGTCGGTCCAGGGCCGGGTATGGAGTTGTTATCAAAATACAGAACCCCGTCCTGTTTTTTCAGCATCTCCAAAGTGTCGCCCCGCTGGAGTAACGCCAGACATAGGTAGCCCTTCTTCCGAAACTCGTCGAAGATAGTCGGGCCTAGAGCCTACGGATCTGCGTTTGGATCGCCCGTCACAAGGACGCTGTGGCTCTTCAGAGTCTCAGGGACGGGAACTCGCATGTCCAAGACCCTGGCTACGTCTCCGGTTAGGTTGAAGAGCAGGGCCTTGTCCAGGGCTGAGCCGTCCAAGGCGTAGGGCGTGTACTCAGGGTAGACGTAGCTCGCGCCGAATCCGTCAACGACCAGAATGACCGCTCCCGTTGGATGAACGTCCTCGCCTACCTGCACATCCAGGGCGCTGACTGTTCCGATGAGGGATAAAATGATGAGAAAAAAAGGAAGGATCATCGGTTTGGTTTAGAAATCCGTCATGATCCTGTACTGGTCAATCTCCGTCTGCTTGAGCCCGGCCAGGAACTGCTCGGCTGTGTCCCTGATGTCCTTGGACCTGGTTATGGCCCGGCCTACAACTATGACATCTGCGCTCGCAGCTAGAGCTTGACCCACTGTATCAACCCTTATTCCTCCGGCAACAGCGACCAGCAGTTTTCTGTCCGGCTTAGCCAGAGCCTTCATATCGAGTATGTTCTGCCAGGCATGAGAGCTGTTCTCGTTATCGATGGCCCTGTGCAGCTCGACCACGTCAGGGAGGACGGCCAGATCCTTGAGCACTGCAAAGGGGTCGTTCACGTTAAGCATGTCGATGATGGAGTAGATCCCGGTCTTCCTGGCCTCATTGATGGACAGCTCCAGGGTCTTCTTGGGCGCGAGGCCGGATATTACCACAGCGTCCGCTGTTGAGTCTGCGGCCAACCTAACCTCAAGGTTGCCCGTGTCCAGGGTCTTGAGGTCCAGAATGACGAAGGCCCCCGGTCGAATGGCCCTGATCTCCCTTACAACCTGAATGCCCAGCATCTTAACCAGGGGCGTGCCTACCTCGATGAGGAGGTGGTCGCTGTCAGGCAGCGCAGCCAGCACCCTCTTGACCTCGGAGAGGTCCACCAGATCAAAGGCAACCTGCAGGTATGGAGGGTCCCACAAGCGTGTTACTCTGAACCCCATGATGGGATGAGTTGACCTGTCCTTCTCGTACAGAACCTTCTCGATATCCGGGAACCCTTCCATGGCCCGCTGCAGTGCTAACTTGGTGGCTCCGTAGTTGTACCTGTAAATGGCATCGTAGTCCTTGGCTTCGGGGTGGATGAACACCGAAACGATAACCACCATCTCCTCGACCTTTTCCTTGGGAATCACTCCTTCGGCCACCGAATCGGCTACCGCCTTGGCCACAGCGGTCTGAGCCGGCCCAAAGATCTGAGCCGCTTGATCCATGTTCTTCACAGTCACCTTGGGCACGATAAGCGTGGCAGGCTTGGGAGGAAGGTTCGGCCTGATGACCGACAACAATGGGGTGTGTCCGGCCGAGAGCTGAGTCAGCCCGTTGGCAAAGGCAGCACCAACTGGTCCCTCCTTATCCCCGATGAGCAGATCTATATGAGCTATCTCCGGCTCTTTGCCGATGAGAGCCTCTCCTACTAAAAACAAAGGTTCACCTCGCTATCGAGAGGATCATCTCTCTATTAATCCTTTTGCCAATCGGTCAAAAGGAGGGCTGCCGAATGATAATATGCAAGATCCATTATTTTACAGGAGCCTGATAGGTTGGACCTGGTAACGAACCTAGCCACCTCGAAAGGATGACATGGGCCTTAGATTAGTTGGAAGTATATCAGCGGTGCCAGGGCCAGGAGGGCCAGGCCGGTTACCAGCCTTATGGTTGCACGGTAGTCCTTTCTGAACTTATCCACCTGCTCAGGGCTCATCCCAAGGGCGATTAACCCACCCAGAAGGATTATAGGAAGCACTATTCCCAGGTTGTAGAATACCAGGTAGACCGCTCCTTCGGCGTAGCTGCGGGCTGAGATGACGTCCAGGATCGCGAGGTACACAGCGCCAACACAGGGAGCCTTTACCAGAGAGAAGAGGGCACCGATCAGGAAGTANNAGGACGACAAGGAAGAAAGTGAGCGCATACCTGAATCCGTCCGCAGCAGTCCTTGCCTGGAGAACGTGCTGCATCCCAAGGCCGAAGAGGAAGTACATTGTGAAGATCCCCAGGGAGAAGGAGATTATCATCATCATGAGATCCCTCCGTCGGCCGGAGCTGGACATCACCGAGGCGGCAAGAAAGACCAGGATTCCCAGAAGGCAGGGATTGAACCCGGCCAGGAGACCCGCGGCGAAGACTGTGATTATTGTGGATAAAGTCATACTGCCTAGGTCGATCTCGCCGCTACCGTAAAAGCTCTGATTGCCTGAGCTCTGATTGGGGCTTAGTGTGCTTATATTAGTGCCGGAGTTATTGTAGCTAGAGTTGAGACTGAAACTCTGATTGGCCAGAGCGGCTCTGATCATCTTATCCAGCTTTTGGTTGTCGCCATTGTAGTCTCTGTAGTTTATTACTTGCTTTCCGATCACAATGGCAGGCACGTCTTTGGTCCGGTATGTCCTGATAACCCGGTGGCCGTCGTCTGAGAAATAGTCGTAAGAGGTCAGCCGGATGTCCTTGTCCTCAGACATGACGCTGTCAAGCGTTCTCTCCGCATCAGCACACTTATGGCACCCTGGAGATTTTATCAGTATAACCTCGGTGCTTGCGCTGACGACGCTGATCAATAGCAGAATCCAGAGGAGAAGGGATAGCCCTCTCCAAAGGGAACGATGCATCAGGATCTACCTCGCAGAAGTTGTATAAAAAGAGACATTATCAAAGAGGTTGGGTTGGAAAGAGTTGTTGTGGGCCGTTTAGGCCTCAACCTGCTGTTGTGTAGTCCAATGCGGGCTTCTGTGCATCCTTGGAAAATCCTATAGAAGCTCCATCGTCGGACACCAGCACTATAGAATAAGGACAGCCTTCTGTGCAGGTCTTGACTGCCATCTTGATGAGTGGCGTCGCATCCATAGTGTACTCGCCAACTTTCTGCACATCAAGGGAGGAAGACACGCTAGTATTATACTCGGGCTTGTCTTTCCAGGTTGCAGTTTCCATGGTTGCTCCATGGACAAAGTAAGCCTTGATAGTCCCTGGCTTATCCACGTTCTTTGCAGTAAGCTTTAGGGTCGCAGACGTCACTGTATCTGGATTGAAGACCCCAACTGTTCCGAAGTTGTTGACGAAGCTCAGGTATACCTCCTTTACAGGCTTCCCATCAGCCGAAGCCGCCCACAGTGTGTCGTTGTTCATGCTGAAGTTTGCATTCGCATTCGCCGCATCCACATAGGTAGCCACATCCATCTGGACTTTAAAGTCTCCCGCTGCAGCCGATGCTGCACTCAGCAGCACGGCCAGACCCAAGAGTGCATACAAATATCTCAAGGTAAGTTCCTCCTAATACACTGTTATTCGGGCATATAAAAAGGCTTTATCTTCATGTTATTCCTCACTTGATGGACACTGTATATATGAACCCCATGTTAGCCCGACAAAGACCATCCTTTATTATACCACCTTAGCCATTTACCAGACGTGAGAAGCTCCACGTTAGCTTTATTAATACCTCAAATGCTCTTGAGGTCGGTGGTGGTTTGAGAACGGCCCCCTACTTATATTACATTGCATTAGTGGTTCTGCTCTTGCCGTGCGCGGGCGCGACGACCGTCCAGGTGAGCTCCAACCTGCAGGCCGCGATAGACGCTACCGCCCCTGGCGACGTTCTTCAGGTTGGTCCAGGTGTCTACGACAAGATAGAGATCACCAAGAGCCTGAGCCTGATAGGAAACGGAGCAACTATCAGAGCTGGCGGTATGGATGCGTGTGTAAAGGTGTTGGCCGACAAAGTTAACATCTCGGGGTTCCTGGTAAGGGATGGCTTCTACGGGATAAGCCTTGAAAACGTCACCAACTGCAAGATATCAGATAATACTGTCATACGATGCACTCAGCCAGGAATTATGCTGAAGTTCTCCGACGATAACGTAGTAGAGCGCAACAATGCCAGCTTCAACGGCCTGGGAGGCGAGGGATGGTATGGAATATACCTCACCAACTCAAACCGTAACCTGATCATGGACAATGCCGCCATCGGCAACGGCGCGTACGGCATCAACCTGTTTCCATCCTGCAACAATAACACCATAAAAGGCAACGTCCTGGAAAGAAACATGTACGGGCTCTACATGTTCAGAGATTGCACAAACAACCTCATCGAGTCCAACATAATGGCCAGAAATACCAACTCCGGCGTGGACATGCGCTTTGGTAGCCAGGATAACATTATTGTGAACAACACAATAACGAATAATGTGGTGGCAGGAATAACGCTGATGGAAAGCTCTGGACAGAATACCATAAAGAACAATGTCATATCAGGCAATTCGCGCTACGGCATCCAGATCCAGAGTGGGTCTGACAGCAACACGGTAATCGGGAACAACATATCCAACAGCCAAACCGGCATCTTCCTGGATTCGAGTGGCAGTCTGCTATACGGCAACCGCATGGCGGATAACGTAATTCAGGCAGACGACCGTGGCTCGAATACCTGGAACGCCGCTTACCCTACAGGCGGGAACATGTGGAGCGATTATCTCGGGCAGGACAAGATGAGCGGCCCCGGCCAGGATGCCCACGGAAGCGATCGAATCGGTGACGAGCCCTATAAGATAAACGCCCAATCCGCGGACAAATACCCGCTAATTGGCAACCAGGTTCAGCCTATCAAGATTATAGAAAAGAGCATCGATCCTCTTTCGACCACTGTGGGCAATAATGTTGCCGTTAAGGTCAAGCTTAAGTCCAAGTACGATCTCGGATCTGTTGTTGTGCATGCCATGGACTCCAAAGGAGTGGCGCCCGGGGGGTATGTGTCCATGGCTTTGTCTGGAGATGTTTACACGGGAACTCTGGCAACCGCCTTGATGGACCCCGGAAAGTACGATCTGGAACTCAGCGTCGGGGACGCCAGAGGTAATGAACTTAAGGAGAGTCTAGGGGAGATTGAAGTAGTTCCAAGGGGAGCGGGAACTTTCAGTCCGTCATCATCCAATGGGGGACAATCATGAGTTTATGGAATTCAAAGCATACATGGATCTTCATGGGCGCTGCGCTTTTCGTGCTTGCAGCGCTGGCACATGTTACGCAGGCTAGCGAATGTGGAGATTTAGGCCATTATATCGGGGTAAATTGTTCCAGTTCTAGTTCTGGTAGCGATTGGGACCCCATGGCTGAACTGGACAATATGGGCACCAGCAAGGCGGACCAGGCACCGCCCGATACAAAGACCAACTGGGCAAAGGTATCCAGGCACTACAGGTGGAATGAGTCGGATTTAGGATCCGACAATTCTAGTTCCGAAGCGACCAATTCACCCCAGGCCGCAAGAGCAGCCTTAGCAGGAACCGGCACTAGCGTAGAACCGCCAGCCAACCAATCTATAAGCGAGCCAGTTAGCCCGCCAGTTAGCAAGATAGTTAGCCCGCCAGTTAGCAAGATAGTTAGCGAGCCTGTCAGCTACATCGAGCCCAAGAGGAGCAGCAGCTTTTATACGATGACGGCTCCGATCTCTAACGCATCCCAGTACGATGTGATCCTGGATGTGAGCGATGGCGTATCCAAATTCATTCCAGGCGCTGAGCATATCGATTATCTGGATTTCCAGAACAACAGTACACTAAGACCAACCTCCGAACTAGCCAAGATCCTGGGCAACGCGGGGATCTCTCGTAACAGCAACGTCTTGATTTATGGCGAGTGCAAGCCGTGCGGCGGAGGACCGGCTGTATCCACCTACGCCTATTGGATAATGCGCTATCTCGGCCACGATCCAGCAAAGATTCGAGTCCTCGACGGCGGGATAGCGAACTGGGCGGAAGCCGGTCAACCCGTAGTAAACGAGACTCAAATCAGGCCAAAAGCCGATTACACCTTTGAACAGAAACCAGAGCTTCTCGCAACTTATGAGGAGGTTAAAAGCGGCGGATTCCAGTTAGTGGACGCTAGAAGCCTACAGGAGTTTGGAGCAGAATCTATCCCAGGGTCCATTAATATTCCTTATGACAGCGTCATGACTAATGGAAGGATAAAGGATGAGGCCAAGTTGAAGGTGCTGTTCTCAGGCATCCGCAAGGATAAGCCGGTTGTGGTCTATACCACTACCGGTGTGAAGGCGTCTTTAGTCTGGTTTGCCCTGGAGATCATGGGCTACGATGCCAGGCTTTCCACTTGGCAGGAACTGGCTAAAGCATAGATAACCAAAGTCAAAGTAAGCACAAAAAGTGAATTGAGATCCCAAACTGGATCTCTTTCCCATCTAAAAGGACAGGAAGTATGACGTTTCGGACGAGGGGCTTTGTGGCGACTTTGTTGCTTCTTGTTGCAGTAGTCGCTTTTTTTTCCATCTCAGGCAAACTCACTGGCGGGAGCGCTGATGAGAGGGATGGCTTTGGCCAGATTTTGGTCCCACTCTCAGATGTCAAGAATTACGATGTGATTCTGGACATAAGCCCGAATGCAACTCAGTACATCGCGGGCGCAATCAACCTTGACTACGTGGAGTTCTTCGACCAAGACAAGCGTCTTAAACCTGATTCAGAGTTAGCCAGGATCCTCGGAGACGCAGGGATCTCTCGCAACGACTCTGTGGTGGTCTACGGTGAGTGTCTGCCTTGTGGCGGAGGTCCGTCGGCTGCCACTTACACATACTGGATCATGAAGTACCTCGGGCAAGAGAAGATCGGCTTATTGAATGGGGAAATTAGTGATTGGACTGCTGCCAAGCTTCCAACTGAGAATATGTCAACGATCAAGCTAAAGTCTGATTACAAGCCAATGTTGAGGCCCGAGCTATTAGCAACCTACGATTTCGTTGAGAGTAACCAGACACAGATCGTTGATGCTAGGACTCCCCAGGATCGCAGCGTTGGCTCGATACCTGGCTCCATCAACATCCCTTACGATGCCGTACTGGAGAAAGACAAGCTCAAAGACCGCAACGCTTTGAGCCTTCTCTTTTCAGGACTGAACAAGGACCGGTCGGTGGTTGTCTACTCCGCAACCGGAGTGAAGGCATCCATGGTATGCTTCGCCCTGGAACTTCTTGGCTATAAAGCGAGCCTTTACACCTGGAACGACTGGTTAACGCACAAAAACTCTGAAAATACGAGCCTAACTGTAGGCCTTGAAAGATCTCAAAATATTACGAGATGATTTAGTGAGAGCGTATATGATAGGAAATGGAACGAAATGGGTTGTCACTCTCTTGGCAATAATGGTCTTATTAACCTCAAATTCGTTAGCATATTGCGCAGTTTGCGCCGCATTAAAAGCGGACCCCTGGCCCAATTCTGCTCAAAGCTTTTTGAGCGACAACTCTACGGTACAAACCCCTTCAGACCAGGTTACAATACAGCAGGCAGTGGCAAGCAAATCCAATCCAAAGAGGGTTGATCCTCAAAGGAGTAGCAGTTTCCAGCAGGTACTGGCTCCCATCTCCAGTTTTGTACCGATAAGTGCATCATCTACAAACCTCAATCCATTTGGTTACGATGTAATCCTAGACGTCAGTCCCGAGGCTACCGAATACATTCAAGGCGCTATCAGCATACCCTACGCCGAGTTTATGAACAACGGTTCTCTTAAGCCTGTCTCCGAAGTTGCCAAGATCCTAGGGGACGCTGGCATCTCTGAGCGGGATTCTGTCCTCGTCTACGGCCAGTGCCTGCCCTGTGGCGTCAACTCTGCTTATGTCTACTGGATCCTGAAATACCTGGGACACGACAACGTCAAGATTTTGGACGGAGGTATAGATGACTGGGTTGCAGCCAAGCTCCCCACGGAAACCGTGCCAAAGATCCTGCCAAAGGTCACCTATACGCCCAAGCTCAATCCTGGTCTATTCGCCACCTACGATTATGTGAAGAATGGCAAGGTGCAAATCGTTGACTCCAGGTCCTTCCAAGAGTTCGGATTAGGGTACATACCCAAAGCCCTGAACATACCCTATGATCAGGTTATGGATAACGGTCAATTGAAGGGTGAAGCAGATCTGAGAGATCTGTTCTCAAGCCTTGATAGTACGTTGCCTGTTGTCGTTTACTCCGACACAGGAGCCCAGGCAGGCAGCGTCTGGTTCGCTCTCGAGGCTTTGGGCTACAATGCATCGCTCTACTCCTGGCAGGACTGGACGGCAAACCAGCCAAGGCTTAATGTCGTGCTCGAGGACATCCACGCAGACCCCAACCCAGCCACCCAGGGAAGCCCAGTGAAGATCACTGCCCTCTTTGGAGAGGCCAAGAAGATTGCCAATACTGGCTCAACTGCAACAGGAAATGCCACCAACAAGACCATCCTGACTATAAAGGGGTGTTCGACCTGTGGATTCGGATCTCCTCAGGGGTTCGCCAACATAAACAAGTCCAGCGGAGTGGCCCAGCTAGGTAACTCCGGCCAGATGACTGCCCCCTCTCAGGCTGGTAGCTTCACCTGTTCGGCGATGGTAAAGGACTCGTCAGGCTCAAACGTGGGCCAGGTGAGCATGAAGCAGATCGCTGGCGACGAGTACTCTGGAATCTGGAACGCCAATGTGGGACCTGGTTCCTACAAGGCTACCATTGTTGTTTCCGCCTCTGGAATAACGAAGACCTTCGATAACGCGCTGGATATCAAGATTGTGGGCACAGAAAAAGACACCAGTAAGTATAAAAAGGTTGGAAACTAATAGCGGAAGTTGAGCGTGAACTCCAGCTACCAACTCTCTTTTCTCCTTCTAGTGTGTCTGGTCAGCGGTGCGGCCCTTCTTTCAGATGGCCAGGAGGACAAGGCGCTCCAGTGGTTCCATTCCGAGTCCGGCAGTCTATCGAGGCCCAGCCCGAACGAAACCCAAATGCCTACTATTTTTGGAATACAAGTAGTCCCTTCCAATCTGTTCAAGCCCCTGAACGACACGACGCCGCCTACCATTTTCGGTGCGTCCGTGGTCCCGTCTTTTTTAAAGATCGGCGATCCAAGTTCCGAGATCGATGCCGATGTGTACGATCAAGCCGGCATAAAAATGGTATACGCTGAGGTGGGGAACCGAATGAACCTCATGATGGATCTCCAAAGGAAAAACGAATTCAAAGGCTATTGTGGATCTAACCTCCCACCGGGAACCTATAAGGTGACCATCGTTGCCATAGATAAGGCCGGAAATGCTGCTAGGTCGGAGGCTGCCACTAACTTGACCATTCTCGATCCTAACGACCTAAACGGCAATCACATCGATGACAGCCTGGAGAACCAAATGGGCAAAGATCTCCGAGTGATCGTTCTAGATGACGGCAATCTTTCAGGAGCTGACAGGTTCAAGATCATTCCTGGAAGCTCCATGATCATTCCCGGTACCAAGCTGGCTGAACTTGCTCATCTCAAGGGCGTCAAAGGCGTCTACAAAGACCAGAAGCTAAAGGTGATGGCATCTCCGGGGGGGGACTATCCCCCTGCTGTGGCCAGGGGGATTGATGATCCTCGAAAGGGGCACAACCTAAAGGGCGGCGGGGTGACCGTTGCTCTTGTGGATACTGGTGCAGATCCCAATCACAAATCCCTTGAGGACAATAAAATAATAGCCTTCAAGGACTTCGTTAACAACCAGTCAAGTCCCTATGACGACAACGGCCACGGCACTCACTGCGCTGACCTAATAGCCGGGGATGGCGACAAGAGTGGTGTAGCGCCGGATGCAAAGCTTGTAGTTGTGAAGGTCATGGACAGAGATGGGGCATGCTATCTATCCGATGCTATCAAGGCCTTGGACTGGTGTCTGGAGAACAAAGACAAGTACGGGATAAAGGTGGTCTCCTTTTCAGTCGGAGGCGAAGGGCCTGCGGATGGGAACTCCCTCTTGGACCTGGCCTGCAACAAGATGGTGGATAAGGGCCTGGTCATGTGCGTAGCGGCAGGCAACTCCGGGCCAGCCCCTAAGTCCATTGTCGTACCTGGTGATTCGGATAGGGTAATAACAGTAGGGGCCATCGACAACCGGGGTTCAATCTTCGAGCAATCTTCCCGGGGCCCATCCCCCAACGGTGATATAAAGCCGGACATTGTGACCCTGGGCGTGGACATAATATCAGCCCTTTCCGGCACTAAAGATCAGTACAGCTCCATGAGCGGCACGTCTATGGCCGTCCCTCAAGTCTCTGGTGCAGCGGCGTTGCTTCTGCAGGCCAGGCCTGATATGAAGCCTGCTGATGTGAAGAGGATACTGCTGAAGACGTCAAGCGACCTTGGCGACGCTGGGCCGGACAATGTTTATGGTTACGGGGCGCTGAACCTAACGTCTGCTCTTACAGGCATTGAAGGCCAGCCCGACTGGCTGACGGGGGCAAAGTTGCTGGAGGTAGATCTCAGCAGATACAACGCGACTGTTGGTGATCCAGTCAACATCGAGGCCAGGGTGTCCGGTGATGTTAAAGAGGTTAACACCCGGATCGTCGGCCCAGAAAGGACGATGGAGATCCCTTTGGAGGATTTTGATTCAAACGGAATCTATTCAGGACCCTGGGAGACGAGCTTCTGGAATCCGGGAAACTACAAAGTAGAGGTGGATCTAACCGGGAGGTATGGTGAGACGGCATCCACTTCCATCCCTTTTCGTTTAGACCCGAAGCACTGAGGCAGAGATGATCGATGTGATAATGTGCAAGGAGATTTCCAGGTTCGGCAGAAAGGCCGTTCTGTCGGGGCTTACCAGTTCGCGTTTTGGGAACATCAGCGCCCTTCGAGGAAACAAAATCGTCATCACCAAGTCAGGCTCAATGCTCGATGAGCTGGACCGGACCCAGGTTGTGGAGGTAGACCTGAGTGGACCATGCCCACAAGACGCGACTGCCAGCACGGAAACCTGTGTTCACAGGGCCGTCTATCAGGGCACAGCTGCACAATCTGTGATTCACACCCACTCTCCCTACGCTGTTGCCCTCTCGCTGATCGAGCCCGAACAGGTGGAGCCGATAGACAGTGAAGGACACCATTTCCTCGGATCCTTGCCCGTCGTCGATGCCGAATTCGGAACTAGCGATCTGGCAGCAAAAGTATCAGTAGCCCTTCAATCTCACAATGCCTGCATAGCCCGAGGTCACGGTGTCTTTGCTCAAGGCCAAAGCCTGGCCGAAGCATACACAACGGCATCTATGGCAGAACACAGTTCTCAGGTAAGATATCTGGTTAAGGTTTATGCGATGGGATCTAAGGGCTGAGGCATTTTTAGAGTAAATCCAGTACCACGTGCTCTTCGAACCCTGCCTAAGGTACTTGTCCTAGGCTTTGTTTCGTAGCCCTCGAAGAACGACCACTTTGGCATTCGAAACCTTTATATCTTAATCTTCTTTCAGTAATAACGAGCGGGTATTGCTTATTTTCCAAATCCACACTGAACCCCCACTCTCCTACCCGCTCACTTTGGCTCTAGGTCAAGCCTTGCTTATCTCATTAGACCATCTGGTGACAGAACCTTCTCTCAATCAATTAAGTTGTCAAAAGATCTATTAATGCGGCAGTCAAGTTATTATCATGAACACCTCCATCCAAATAGGGAAGGTTATGGGGATTCCAGTAAGGCTTCACATAACCTTTCTTTTGATCATTCCCTGGGTTGCTTACATATTTGCGTCTGTGAGCGATACATACTTTGGATGGCCTTACGGCTTTGGCGGGGTGCAGCCTTCCATGACGAGGTGGGCTTACTCCTTAGCCTTCGCTGTCCTTCTCTTCGTCTGTGTCGCCCTTC
The DNA here is from genome assembly GCA_003162615.1 of Methanothrix sp. Lineage (GTDB taxonomy): Archaea > Halobacteriota > Methanosarcinia > Methanotrichales > Methanotrichaceae > Fen-7. Next base: position 14,193 of record PMNG01000063.1, read on the forward strand.
ATGAACTCGGCCACTCTTACGTCGCTAGGGCTTACGGCATCGTAATCAGATCCATAACCCTCTATCTTTTCGGAGGGGTATCTTCCATGGAGGAAATACCGAGGAATCCAAAGCTCGAGCTTCAGATGGCGTTTGCAGGACCGGGGACCAGCGGCGCCTTAGCAATAGTGTTCCTATTTCTTTACTATCAGTCTGCAGCAATTCTCGGCATCGAAAATCCATTTACTATCCTGATGTCGACTCTGTGGATCGTGAACCTTACTCTGATGGTCTTCAATCTCCTCCCGGCCTTTCCCATGGACGGAGGCAGAGTTCTCCGAGCCTGGCTCGCCACACGGATGCCTTACGTGGCAGCCACCAACAGAGCTGCAAGCGTTGGAAAGATGTTCGCGATAGTGATGGGCATCTTTGGCCTTTTCTCAGGAGGCATACTCCTCCTAGTGATCGCTTTCTTCGTCTACATAGGTGCCTCAGAAGAGGAGCGAGCAACCACCATCAACATTTGCCTGGAAGGCATAAGGGTCAGGAACATAATGTCAGACGATGTTCATACAGTTCCTCCCAGTATGAGCCTCCGGGAGCTGACCGATTTGGTCTTCCGGGAAAAGCACAGAGGATATCCGGTGGTGGATGGAGAGAAGCTTTTAGGTGTGGTAACCACGGCAGATATACAGCGAGTTGCAGAATCGCTGAGGCAAACCACCACCGTGGGCGACGTAATGGCCAAGAAGATATTTGATATCGGACCGGATGAGGAAGCAACGGCCGCCATGAAGAAGCTGACCGAGCTGGGAGTGAGAAGACTCCCTGTGATTGAGAATGGTCGGCTGGTGGGCATCCTCTCTAGAGAGGACCTGGTCAGGGCCATGGAGCTATGCTCAGGGAGATGACAAGAAGCGAAGTAGATAATTTGGAACTACCTTTCCTGGATTATCTTGATCCCGGCGTCTTTTATCTTGTTTCGCCTAGCCACGTTGAGGAGCATGGGGGTGAGAGACTCGACTAGACTCGAAGCGCTCAATGGCCCTGCATCCAATGGGCGAAGGGCGTTTACCTCTCTTACCAGGCCAGCCACAACCTCTTTGGAATCGATGTCGTCTCCGCAGATCATTACGTCGCCCTGGAGTTCCCTAGATCTATTCTGAAGGGCGGCAGCACAGATCGTGTGAAAAGCGGACACTATTCTGGTTCCATCGGGGAGAAGTGACTGGGCCTGCAGGGCTGCACAGCCCTCCGCCGGAGGAGTGAAGGTGAAGTGCTTTCCGTTGTAGCTCATGGGGACAACCGGGGAGACTACAACCTGGCCGGAGTAGGAGCCTTTCAGGTCTGAGGTGACCGAAATGAGATGCTCGTGAGGCACACAGAGCACCACTAGGTCTGAAGATTCAACGGCGCTTTTATTGTCCGTGCCGATGACGTTTCCTCCGCCTAGGACTCCCCGTACATGAGCAGCGCTCTCCTGGGCCTTATCCTCTTTTCTTGAACCTATGATGATCTCGTGACGCTCTGCCCATCGCAGGGCAAAACCGCTCCCTATGTCTCCCGTGCCGCCAACCAGAGCAATCCTCATGTTCAATCATAAGGCTGGCGCATATTTGACGCTTTTGGGGCATGCTACAGAGACCTGACAAAATAGGACAACACAACGTAAACTGCGATTCCCAGGCCGACCGACTTAAAGGCTCCCCACCGCTCTACTCCAACCATCACCACTAATACGTAGCAGATCCATGGAGGTGTAAAAATAAGAAGGCCCCTGGCGTAATTTAGAACAACGTCCTTCCCGCTATCGGCGTCGATGAGGATGAAGGTGAGGGCGGTCAGAAGGGGCAGAGTGACGATAAAGGCTGATAGGGTGCCCTTGCCCACCGAAGCAAAGTATGTGGTCAGGGCAGTAATCGACCCTCCGATTATGAAATATATAATGAGCCGTAGTTGGGAGCTGGCTATATTTGCTAGATGCAGAGAACTCATGTCAGAACCAGATGTTAGAAGGGATGGCACGAGATGCGAAAGGGAGTAGCAATGAAGGGGGTAATAAACGTCACCTCGTGCCACATAAGCCTGCAACTACTACGCTGCGGCTATCACTACCTTATACCTTCTCCTTTATTAAGTTTTAGGTCCCAATAACTACC
>PMNG01000128.1 GCA_003162615.1 Methanothrix sp.
AGACCGTCCCGCCAGGCCGCAAGGAAACACCATCCCTTACTTAGTGGAGGTGTTGCGTATGGACTTTGATCACCAAGATATATATTTATTTGCTCAATCGAGGAGGCGGAGCCTTTGACGATCCATGAGGCCTACCGACTCTCAGAGCTGGGAGTGATTCTCGGAGATCTCCATAGTGTCGAGAATTCAGATATCGGCCTGATCGCTGTCATCGGCGAGATTACAGTGCTTCTTCCTGAAGAGCTGGCCGAGAAGTTGCAGGCCCTAGTAGGCAAANNGGTGTTGCAAGCCAACTGAGATGCCAGAGCCAAGGTCAGGGGAGCTCAAGCTGGCCAAGCCGGGGATAAGGCTTGAAGAGAAAAAGAAGAGATCTAAAAAGAGGGCGAATAAACCCATCATCAAGGATGTAGTCATCAAAGGGCCAGATGATCTCAAGACCGACGAGCGATATCCTGAGATCCAAGAAATGTTGTACGAGTGCGGTTTGATACCAGATCTGTCGATGCAGTGGTCTCTACAACAAAATAGGAGGAAGCAGGATATTTTTGTTGGCTGGGTAAGCGATTGCAACGATAAGATGCGGCATTTGGTCGCTATCGATTNNACAAGAAAAACAGAATATCAACCTTAACCCTTCCCTGGAGGACATCAAAATGAGGTCTTTCTTCAGGTTCGCCGGTGGCAAATCGAAATTATCGAAGCTCATCGCTCGTATTATTTTCGATAGGTTTGGTGCGATTTCGGACTATAGAGAGCCCTTCTTTGGCGGCGGGAGCGTTGGGTTAGAGGTAATGGAGCATCTTGGACCCGGCACAAAGGTATGGATCAACGATAAAGACGACTCATTGATGGGCATATGGCAGGCAGTTGTAGAAAATCCGCATAGTATAACCGATCCGACTACGGGTTACGAGCCGAGACTGAAAGACTTTCATGAGTTCAAGCATAGGTTGACGGACCCCGATGACAAGAGCTCGCCCCAGGATCGGGCCATAATGCAGTTAGTCATGCGCCAGACCTCCTTTTCTGGGTTAGGCGTTATGTCTGGCGGGCCAATGGGTGGAAGGTCACAGAAATCCAAGGACTACAAGATAAACGCCCGATGGTCGCCTAATTCGATGAGCAAGAAGATTATGCAAGCTCATAAGCTATTCGAAAAGTTCGATGTCAAATGTACGTCGACGGATTATGGCGAAGTGCTACAGGGTGTGACGAGAAACAGCGTCGTGTACCTGGACCCACCTTATAGGCAGAAGGGCCATCAGTTGTATCAGGTGCAGTTCTCCAAAGAAGAGCATGCAAAGCTTGCTGATGTGCTGAAAAGACTGGACTGCAAGTGGTTCCTTTCATATGATAACTGCCAAGAGGTTAGAGAGCTGTATGATTGGGCAGAGATTATTCAGATTCCGGTATCCTATACTCTGAATAATACGGGTCGAGCTGTTGAATTGTTGATTATGCCCAGGCTTGAAGGCGATGGATCGTCATCTCAGCCAGATATGACAAGTAGGGCCATTGTACGTAACTCGGGTGGTCGTACATGACCAACTTTGCTCCCTACAAGCCCCAGAAGAAGACAGCAGCGATACTGGAACGCGCAATGCAGTATGTCAAGTCAGTCCCGTACACAGTTAGTGCAAGGTGGCTATTTTACCGTCTCTACCAAGAGGGGTACTACCGCGACAAGAAGGACTACAAAGACCAATTTATGAATCCTCTAGCCGAGGCCCGGAAGAGGATGTACGGCGAATGGCGACCCTGGACGCTGTCAGACGAGACTAGATCTCCCATATACCGTGGACAAGGGTTCGCAGACCAGCTAGAGTGGTTGGAAGCTATGGGCAAGCAGGAGTGCCGCCTAGACCGATGGGCAGCGAGATCCGTCTATGTGGAGATCTGGTACGAGGCCAAAGCTATGACGGGCCAGTTTGAGCATTACACACAAGACATCACTCTACGGCCGTTCGGTGGGCAACCCAGTATTCCGTTCAAATGGGATGTAGTACCACATTTCGCCCGGATCAGAAGAGATTACCCAGACAAGCCGATCAAAGTCCTGTACTTTGGAGACAACGACAAGCACGGAAACCAGATCCCCAAATCAGCCGTAGATGATATTGAGTATTGGTGCGGCCAGAGGGGAATTGGATTCGAGTTCTATCGGGCTGGACTCAATGACGGCCAAGAGGACGAGTTCGACATACTAGAGAACCCGGAACATCCCGGCACATACCAGTGGGAGGCTCTTACCGACGAAGCGGCCAGGACTATCTTAGCTCAGGCCTTGTCCACAATTCCCGACATGACGGCAAACGATGAAGAGGTCAAGAAGGCCGAGGCCAAGGTCACGGAGAAGTTCCAGCGGCTGTGGCCGGATTTTATGCATAGGATGGCTACGTAATCACATCGTCGATTTTGATTGACCATCTATAGACTAACTGGGACCTGTGGTACCAACCGATAGGATCGTTGGGTCGTATGACAAAGGGCACTAAATTATGCAAACTGATTCGGGTATTGGTCTTCACAAGGGCAGGACTGAAGCCCGGCCAGAGCATGAAGCCCGATCAGGCAAATTTTACGGACGGCCTGTAGTATTGAGGAACTATTCGAGAAATATTCCTCAGGAGTAACTACATGGATTTTGGACAGCGCAGGCTTCTGCGGCATAGACGCGTCTACAGGACCATCAATTTGCCGTTCGGTATTGCAAGGCTATGGGAGAGCGTCGAAACCGTGAGCATTGTGTACAACGAAGCGCAGGAAGAGGTCGTCATAAGGCCCGTAGTAGACAAACAAAAGAGCATCAACACAATGCCAATCACTACACCAGCTGATCATTTCGGCATGTAGTCCGACCAATACTTTTGAAAACCGGGAATCCGCCTCCTGAGACCGGCGGGCAAAGATTCGGTTTCGTTTGAGGCCGAACCAGAGTATGAAATATGGAGAAAGAGAAAGCAAACCTTCAAACAGACCGGCTGAAGTTAGGTTTGGTCTATTGTACAGAAACCGAACGCCACAGATTGCCTCTTCATGGCAAGCTGATCGCGATAAACGGTGATCTTTTAACATTCGAACGAAGGGATGGCCGTCAGGTCACAGTCCGAATGTCCACGATCATCGCTATCATGCCGATCTACAACCAGCCCAAGCCCGCGGCCTCGGGGAGGTCCCCATGATCACCGGCACCTCACCAGAAGAGAGAGAAGTTCTGGCCAAGCTTGAGGGCATGGGCCCGTTAGCCCAGGAAATTATTAATAAGTGCGACACCCTCCGAGCTGCGGTGCAGGCTATCGAAAGAGAATCGAAACTGCACGAAAAGTTCGTCAAGGCATTCAATGGCAAAACCGCTGAACAAGTCATCGCAGCAGCAGAGGCGCAGCAGGCCGTTGAGCAACAAGACCCCAAGGTTGTTGGCCAGAAGGTCGAGCCTGAGGCCGTGGAGGGAGAAGAGAAGACCACCATACCTCCAGGCGTGACCCAGCCAGCCACGCCCGCGTTCACGGCACCGAAGGCTCTCAGGGAGTTGACCAGATGGGTGTGCCGCAAGGATAGCAAGGGTGTTGGTGGTAAGGCTACTAATGGTAAGACGCCTTGCGACACGATAGGTCGGACACATGTTCCGCCAAGGGCCGAAGAAGGAGAAGACTTAACGTGGAAAGACCCCGATTTCTGGATGGACTTCGACCGTGTCGTCCGAGCATATGAGCGCAAACCATCCAAGCTGGCCGGAATTGGGTTCATTATCACCAAGGACGAAAGCCTCGCACATGACCAGCAGATTGTTGGCGTCGACATCGATGCGTGCCGAAACCCGGAGAACGGACAAACCAGCCCGGCTGTATTAGAGTTCCTAAAGAGGTTGAATTCGCCGACACAGGTAAGCCCGTCTGGGTGCGGGTTCAGGGTGTTCTGCATCGGCATATTGCCGTACGATGTCCCATCAAAGTTTGGATACTTCATGGCCAACGATTTGAGCGACGCAGATAAGGCCGCAATACTCGCCAAGAAGCCAGCGATAAGAGAGAAAATAGCAAACGGCGAACAAGGTTTCAATGCTATAGAGCTTTATGTAGGCGGTCCTCGGCACCTTACCGTAACCAAAGGTTGGATGTCAGAATACCCAACCGAGTGTGAAAATCGGTCTGAGGTTCTACGATATCTTCTAAAGGAATACATCAAAGAGAACGAACCTGCGAAGAAGTCGTCTAGGACATCGAAACCACGCAACTCCAAAAATCTGCACGAGCTGTTGCGTAATGAATATCCAATAAGTATCGATCAACTCCTTGACATATCAGGTTTCACTCCGGAAGGAAGTCAGATATCGGGTCCAAATCCGTGGTTAGGTAGCTCAAGCGGCCACAATCTAGTCATAAACCCAAGTGAGGGGACATGGGCCAACATGCACAACTTCACCGGAGGAACTGCGCCCGGAGGAGATGCTTGGCTTCTAGCGGCCTGCGCTTGCGGTGCCGTCGATTGGGCGAGTGCCGGCCCTGGATCGATGGACGATCGTGAAGTGATCGAGAAGACCAAAGAATATGTCGCTGAACGTGGGATCTATACAGTGGACCAACTGTTCCCCGATAGAACGGCAAAGCCCAATGAACAAGCAATAAAAAAGGCCATTGAAGACGCAATGAAGCTCAAGGACGCTGCCCTTGCCGCGCCAGATTTGGCGTTATGGTCTATACCGAAAAACGTAGGGCTTCTCAAGTTCGTTCATGATTTTGCTCAACAGACGTACTTCCAGATTATGGCTGCGTGGAAGTCGAAGCTACCGACAACCAAGATCGAAAAGTTAGTTGAGGGTGAGATAAAAAAGGACAGGAAGAGTGGTTCCGATAAGAGGGATCGCTCTCCTGCCCAACTTGTTATGGACGCGATCGAGGAAGCCGGGTATGAGCTTTGGCACACACAGGATGGAATGGGCTACATCACTATCGATGGGCGACATGTCATCATCGGGACCAGTGAGTTCAACGCATTTATTACCACGATGTATCACGACGAGACGCATGATGTGCTGAGTGCCAATGCACTGAGGAGCGTCGCAGCGACGCTTGATGGTTACGCGACTAGATTCGGTAGTCCAGAATATGAGATTGATACGAGGGTTGCCAGACGCGGTGAAACCATCTATGTTGATATGGCAAACGAGAAAGGTGAAGTCATAGCGGTAACAAAGGACGGGTGGAAGATCCAAACTGGCGCGCCTGTGAGGTTCAGGCGACCTAAGGGCATGCTACCATTGCCTTACCCTGTGGATGGTGGATCTCTTGAAGAGATCAAGACCGTCACGAACATCGTTGACGACCAATTCATTTTGGTCAAGGCGTGGCTAATTGGAACGCTGAACCCAGTTGGAAGCTATCCCGTTCTGGTGTTCGTCTCTCCCGGTGGTAGGGTAAAGTCAAGAACGTGCGCTAGGCTCAAGAAGGTCATCGATCCGGCCTTCACAGAGCTGGAGTCGCTACCTACTAAAAAAGAGTCTGATGATGCTTTGATCATAGCTGCTCTAGATAATCTGGCCATATCGTTCGACAACGTGAGCTACATCTCCCCTGAGATGTCGGATAGATTGTGCAAGATATCATCGGGAGCTGGGTTCAGGCGGCGCAAGTTCTACACAAACGCAGAGAGCGTCCAATTTGTGTTGAAGAAGCCCATGATCATAAACGGAATCAACGAATCGGTGACCAAGGGCGACCTGCTTGACAGGAGCATATTCATAGAGTCTCCGTTGCCGACGTTTAAGGCGACCGCCGACGCGGAAAGCGAGTTCACCGAGATGCATCCTAAGCTTTTGGGTGCGCTACTTAACTACGCCGTCGCCGGTCTGAAGGCTATGGCAGCAGGAGATGTGCCAGCCGGATGCAACACCCGTATGACAGACTTTGCTCAATGGGTCGTCCTATGTCTGGGGCCAGAGGAGGGCAAGAAATTCACCAAGGTGTACTCAGAGAACAAAGACGCTCAGATCGACAGTGTCTCGGAAGGGAACCCAGTCGTTGAGACGCTGAGGATGTTCATGAAAACCAAAGGAAACGAATCGAGTTGGACGGGAACAGCTTCTGAGTTGCTGATCAGTCTTGAAAGACAGGGCGGCTATAAGTCGGGGTACGCTCCGAGGCCCGAGGGGTGGCCGGCAAATCCACGTTCGCTCTCATCCAAATTGAATGAACTCGACTCACAAATAAGAAAACGCGGCCTGGTAGTAACTCGTCATAGAGGGACAGAAAGAAAGATCACGGTGGACCACATTCCAGGGTTCTGTGAACCCGACGACGCCCTCAACAAAAAGGTTTTTGCCGACCCGACGACCAACTTGGATGATCACGAATAGGCGTGAACATTTTTTATTTTCCTTTTTGCGTATTAATGATGCATTTATACCAGACGTTTTGTCAATAATTCAAAATCACTTTTATGAGGGATTTTCAAAATTTTACCAAAAAGTCACGGCATGGTGGTGTCCGACGCAAGCTTCGACGCAAAGAAGACGCAACAAAATGAGATAAATCGATATGTATCACCCAAAAAACATCAAATTCCCGTCGCAAATATAGTGAAAGTGTTCTCTCTATATGGGAAAAAAATGGTATATGTAGGGAGGGTATATATGTTTTTTAGAGTGTATAAGAAGTATACCCGTCAAATTTGCGTCGTGCGTCGTAAAGCCTCTACATATCTATAACTGCACGAAATTACATAGTTTGCGACGGAAGTTAATTTAAGTAGATTTTATAGGATTCAGCTGTAAACTTTGTGTGGGAAAATTGGCTGAAAATGACAAAATGCCGCGTCCACACGATAGCGCACCGTCGATTGCTATCGATTACTTTCGGTAAGTGTTCCAAATTTGTATAATAACGAACATGCCTTAAAATTTGTATAACAGAATTTTTTATTTTTGGGCGATATGTTCATGATGAATTCTCTTGAAAGTGCTAATTCGCTACGCACCACAACCAACCTCCTGGCTGCAAATAGGGGCGAGATCGCCTATGTATTGACTAACACAACTTTACTTGCTATAGAACAAATTATGTTGTGCCGTGGTGTAAAGCAGGCGGTGCAATTTTATTTCGTGTTGCATACAATTGCGCTTGTAGTTGGTATACAAATAATACTAACTCCCGGTTAACACATAAATGGGTTGGTGTGGCTTTTACGAATTGAACGCTATGCTTCTCATGGTGAGTGCCACATAGGTGATTACAACAACCTTTAGACACTGCCAAAACTCCAGCCACAACGGCTCGCAATCAGCCCGCCAGAAAAGGCGGTACCAAGTGTCGGCCCATGTGGCTCATCCACACTGAGCTTTCTGGCCACAGCTCCTCAGGATCAATGTCCTCCTCGTAAGAGAGCCGAGCGTGGAAGAGAGGCGACCTAGTGTCTCGATAAGGCCAATGCGGTAAATCCTCTAATAAGATTCATTAGGCCAATAGAAGGATGGGTAGGGAGTCAAAGAGCTAGGTACCGTAGAGGGGGTTCGATCCTATTCCCCTCTAATTTCATAGATGGCCCTCCATCGAGAGAAGGATATAGCCTGCAAGCGAAGACGAGGGCGTGGCGATCTTACTGTGATCTCTAGGCTATTCCCAGCTAGGAAATAACCTATCGATATAGGTTCAGCATCTGCGATTACGTGCGGAGGATGATACCATCTCAAGTCTATGTCTAAAATTAGCACACAAACTTTTTCGTTAGTTGTATCAAATGAGCTGGTAGGGGGAGGGAAATATTAGAGTATGTATGGGTCAACAAAGGCTTTGCACCATTCGCCAGGTCAAGTACGATGAGGCTATCAAAGCATTTGAAAAGCTATCAGCCTAAATCCATAAATGAGATTTGTGCCCTTTAACTTCTCCATTTGCCAAACGTGCAGGCCCTCAAACATGGGCCATGTCCCTTCTCTCTGCGGCTCAGGGGCTTGCTTGGGCATCTGACGGGGGCTTCGATACCTTTTTATCGCGTCACAAGGAATATAGAAGTTCCTCTGGAATTTTGCTTTTATGTAATGGAAATTGGAGGATAAAATATGACAGAAGATTCTGTAGATATCTTGGAAGAGCAAGAACAGATGTAGAAACTAGATGAAACAACCGGAGACGATTCCAATGAGCATAATGAGCGATATGGCGAAAAATGATGCCTACTATAAGGGCAAAAAGCTTATTGGCTGTGTCTTCGACCCGACAGGGTTTAAAAAACCTGACGGGTCATTGGACTCGGCTGCAATGGCTGACGAGATGTTCAAATGGGCACAATCAAAATTCAAGAAGATAGATGATGCCAAGAAAGCAGAAGCAGACGCTACCGTGGACGAGAAGTAAAAAGGACGATGGCGCGATGTTGGCGCAGTTTCGCAAGATGATCATAAGCATCAGAATTTGGAGATGAATTTCGGTAACTTAACCCATGACCAAAATTTGAATAGATGCTAACGGCTTGCATAAGCTTCTTTGATAGGCGATGCAGATAATCGGCTATGACTCACTCAGATGACACAAGAATTGCATGGGGCAGGAAGGAAGAGGGTGATGAACTTTTCAAGAAGGGAGATTTTGAAGGAGCTATCGAGAGCTATAGCAAAGCTCTTGAACTGTTTCCACGAGACCCCGATCTCTGGAACATAAAGGGTCTGGCCCTGAGTGAGCTGAAGAGGTATGATGAGGCTATCAAGTCTTATGATGTAGCTCTCGAACACTATCCCAGGGAGACAATTGTCTGGATCAACAAAGGTGTAGCTCTCAACAATGCGGGCAAGCAAATCGAAGCCATAAGATGTTTCGATAAAGTGATAGATATCGATCCTCAAGACGCGGATGCATGGTGTCAGAAGGGCGTATCTTTTGGCTTACTAGGGTGGCTTGAAGAAGCAGTTGAGTGTTTCGAGAGCGCTATTGACATCAACTCTCACCATGCAAGTTCTTGGTACAA
>PMNG01000155.1:0-1509 GCA_003162615.1 Methanothrix sp.
GCTGTGGATTCGGCGTTGGCTCGTCTGGGTCTTCGATTTTGCTATTTTCCTGATCTATCTTCTGAAGTATACTGCTCATATTTATCTGGAGCGAAAGCTTTTTATTTCGGTAATAGCCGTATTAGTCAAAGGCAAAAGTCGATATATTTCCCCTCATTACCAACGGCTTTTGCCTCCTTCCTTATTCCCTATTCGGCCCCCAACTGTGGACTAGCCTTATCATCTCAGTCACCCATCTCCTACTGCTAAGAATGCCAGCCAAGAGGAGGAGGGCAAAAGCCGGAGTGATGTGGCTTGACGGGCTGGCCAGGCTTGCAGCTCCCCTTTTCGTTAACAACGACGCAGAAGCAGCAACATTTTGTTGGAGTGAACAAATGGACAAAATCGATATGAAATTCTTGAAGCGATCAATACTATTTCCACGGAGTCTTTTGTTAGTTCCGTCAATGTAAATGAAATTTTAGGGCTTAATGCAACAGAACTTGGTGATCGTTTAAAGCTTCAAAAAAATCAGGCCAGGTAGATATTACAACCGGTGATTATCCGTCGAGTTTAACACTTCCCAATTCCATATCAAAAGTTTACATAACAGAATTGGGACGACGGAGTTGAAGCAAAGAGATAGGACTTTGCATTGCCCGCAGAGTAGGCCAATCTTGATCTATGATATCTTAGAACCAAATTACGAGATATAGCTATACTATGCCCCCCATACAGCTCCACGGCCTTAATCCTCTCCCTAATCCACAAGTTGATTGAGCTGGACAGGTTCACCGAGTTCTTCAGGGTGGATCCACACTACTTCGAGAGGACTTCCTTCTCATTCCGAACAACTTCGAGCTTAAGCCATCAGACCAGCCGGAAAGGGAGCAATAGATTCGCCGACCTGATTGGATGACTACTTCATGCAAGGTATTTCCGCCAGAAAAATCGCTATCTCTGANNTATATATACGTGCTTTTGGGGAATTTCGTGCATATGTCTTCACTGCTATCGTTTCGTCAACAAGAAGGAAGGAGCTTTAATCCTTCGAAGGCAGCACGATTAGAAAGGGATGGCCGGGGTCAGTCATGAAGGGAGTATGGGGGGTAAGACTGTCTCCCAGCCCGATCCACTACATGGTAGTAATAGTTTAAAAGGATCAACTGAGCGTTGCGAAAGTGTTTCGGCCCACCTCTGGCAAAGCCTACCTGAATCCCACGCACTCCATTTAGTGCCCACATGTTCAGGAGAGGGGGGAAGGAGGACCGCAAAGCAATACATGATCCACATCAGCGGATCGAGGTTGAATCCAAGTTCTGCTTTAAGATGAACTAGTTTTAAAGAAATTATTTATATGATAATGACTATTTGTAAAGCGTAGGAGGAATCATCAATTCGAGAAGCTACCATCAATGTGGCAGACGAAAAGGACTGGGCATTCATCAACGGCTTGCAGAGTCTGGGCCTTAATAGGAACGCAGCCAAGTTGATAACATATCTCAAGGAAGTAGAAGAGGGCTCTTCCAG
>PMNG01000155.1:1637-12544 GCA_003162615.1 Methanothrix sp.
TCGGTTGCTGTCTCTTTGGTAGCAGGAGTTCTTCAGGATCTCTGCATACTTGGCAAACTTGGGCAGCTTGACCACGAGCCTCTGGGACGGTCGTGAACCAGATAGTGTCGCAGCCCTGACCTTCGCTGAAGTATACGTTATCGCCGTATATTTGCGCATCTCGGCTGATACCATCAGAATAAGTTTTGACATCCATATTTTTGACATCCATATTATACCGCCCCCAGATCGACTGTTTTTATGAGCTTGAAGTCAGGCTCGCCGCTCTCGGTGAAATTGGCTGCGTATACCCTGACGCCATTCGGGTCGATACGGTAGAAGTAGGCGATGTCTGTGCGGAACTCGTTGCTGATGCCGTACCCCAAAATTCCCCTATACGCCGGAGCGTCCTTCATCATTTCGTCGAACTGATTACAGAGGTGTTGAAGCAGCCTGGCACTGAGGTATTCTGAGTCTGCTAGCCCTCTTCTCCATGCCTGAATGAAGGGCATAATGGATGGCAAGATAACTTCGGGGTTGCCGTCACTATGGACGTAGATGANNCAATTTTTTCAGGACTTCTCTCTCGTGATAATTTGCCATAGACTACCTATGGTACGCCTGATCATAAATAGTTGTTGGTGCAACTTTAGACGTTAAGAAATTGCTTAGACAACTTTATATTGTAGTAGGTGCTAAATAGAACTATGCGTGAAATAACTGTCATGGAAAAGCAAGCAAAGGGATTAGCTCAGGTGATGGGTCGTGGTAAAATCACCATCCCAAAAGAGGCTCGTGATGTTTTAGGGATAAACGACGGCGACTATGTGGGCTTCATCGTTTGGAAAGTCGAGGTCGTCGCGCCCGAAGGAGACCCTAGATAAATGAAAGTGGTTAGCGGTGCCGCTAATTTCCATCGCAACGGAGACATCAACGAACCGGCAGGTAGATCTGCATTCGAGTTCACTGGAAAAGAGGTAGCAGAAGCACTCTTGAAACTTGTAAAAGAGACATCAAATCCGGCCTGCGATGTTTGCAGGGTCTATGTAAAGTGTCCGGAATGCAAGAAGTGCTTCAAAGTAAATTGCTTGGAATGCAAGAATTTCATCAAAGACGACGATCTAACGGTAACACTCGTCGTAAATTTTTATTGATGCTACACGACACCAACACAGACATGGTCGAAGAGGTCCGCGAGTGGGTCGTTAAGCAAAAAGCGAATCATCGAGAAAGAACGCACGGAGTTAGGCAAGAATGACGTGGACAAAAGAACGCGCACTTAGCATACTAATAAGTGAGTCCAAATCGATAGCCCAAGCCGAGTACAACGTGGGTAGAGCACAACTGGGTGTAATCGGGTATTCGAAGGAAGAATACCATAAAGAATTCTGTTCAAAATATTCTGAAAGCGAACTAGAAGAGTTTTCGAGGGAATACGAAAAAGCGCACGCCGATGTAATGACTGAATACGAAAAAGCTAAGCGTACTTAGCGCCTAGCTCGTCTGCACGATCGAAGCCAAGGGTGCCTGAACTGCCAGGCACCTAGTTNNGAGTTCTGGCTGTAGTCTGAATGTATTCCATACCAGTACCACGGAGGCTGGTTTGTCGTCATCATCATCGTCAGGATTAGGTCGCAGTGGCTGCAAACGATGCCGACACTTGGCACGACTCGCAAGAGTTGCCGCGTCGTTGTTATGGGTTTTCCACATTGAACACATTTCATGATCGGTTATCACTATTCGTATTTGCCGCTGGTCCTAGAGACCGAACTGAGGGATGCACCTCAAATACGATGCTCGTAAATCTTCTTCGAGATGGATATAGTTGTCTACCGCTTCCCTTCTCTTATCACCCCTGAGGGTCTGTAGAATCTCACGGGGCATTCCCGCACGCCATAGCCAAGTCGTCCATGCATGGCGGCAGCTGTGTGGGGTNNTTGGCGACTGCGTATCTGTTGACTAATAGACGAACAGAATCAACCGAAATTCTCTTCCGATACCGATCCAAGAATAAAGCGTCAGTTTTCGCCGTCGTGTCGCGTTGGCGCAAACAGCGAGTGATGACTCTTGACGTCTCGTCGTCAAAGAATGCAGTCTCAAGCGATCTTTTTTCCGTTGGATGGAGGCGGATGGTTTGGGTCGACAGGTCGACGTCTGAGATGTTCAGCTTTGTCAGTTCGCCGACACGTAGTCCACACTTTAGGAGCAAAACAACCACAGCCCTGTCTTTGGGATCGAGTATGCTTGTGACGAGCTTTTGGGCTTGCGCTATCGAGATGGCTTGTCGACGCTGTGATACGTTGTGGTCTTTGTATGACTTCAGGTAGTGACCCCGGAATGCTGGCGTGATCGGGTTTACCTTTATGTACTCCATGATTACCAAGAAGTTATAGAAAGCACCCAGACCAGCTATGTATCTCTCGACGCTGGTCTTCATTACGTCTCGCTCTCCGAGGTGATCCAGGTAACTAGCCAGAGTTCTGATATTCACGGCCAAGAGGTCACTCGCGCCGATAAAGTCCTTGAATGCCCGGACGTAGAGCGGGTATGTTTTGATCACTGCTGCGGACAGTCGCCTTCTACGCAGATCTTTCTCGAACTCTGTTATAAGGTCGTCATCTTTGGTCGTCATAAAATCCACTGCCATCCTTGCCATGACTTTTTGATCAACCCAACAGCTTCAAGTTGCGCCAGCGTGTAGTCGGCTGATTTCAGGATTTCTTGCTGCAACTCCGGATCTGAGGTATGGCGAAGCGCGTGCGCCTTATATTTTATCACGCCGTCGCCGCCAGCCGTACTAGACACTCGCAAGGCGGCGGCATCTTTGATATCGTTGGGTGTATAGTATTCTTTGCCGCCGTAGAGAAACAGGTTTACGATGCCTGCGTTGAGGTCATGGAATGCGGTGTCTTTGGCTCGGAGCCTTGCGGCCAGGATCTTGTTCTCTTGGCTTAGTTGCGTGACCTGATCAAGCAGCTCTTGGCGTTCGTTGCGAAGGGCGTTGATCTCGTCGGCGGTCGTTTCGGTTGATGTTGTATCGGGCTTGTTGTCTTCTAACGCCTGTTCGACCATCAAGACGACCCAATGCGATAGTTTGTAGGGCTTGGATAGATCTCTCCACCGATCTAAGGCTTCCTTGGATGGGAGATATAACATGAGTTGCCGCTCACGATACATTGGGTCTGCCATGATGGAGTAGTGTGGAGGATTTTCGTATATGAATGTTACTAGTATTTATGGAATATCAAGGCGATGATCTGAAGCATCAGCTCATTCATCATTTAACATCTGTGTTTTTGTTATTAAGTTCTTCCACACGCCAGAACTCAAAGCAGAGCTTAATCTTGAATATCAAGACATGATCTCCTCAGAAGATCCGGCCTTTCGTTGCTACCCAACTTAAGCTATGTGATGATTAGTTCTATATTATACTAGATAAGATTTCCTATCATTTAAAAAGATAACTTTATCACCGATCGTGACCTAGGCAGCCATAACGATAATGGATCTTTTTATGAAGGATACGACATGAGGTACGAGGTGTCTAGAAGTTGATTAAGCTTTGCGGAGCCTCTGAAATTGCCAATTTTATACTGCGAAACTATTCAGGAAAGGCTGTAGAGGTAGGGACGGGATTTGTCCCTGAAGTAGCCTTAATTTTAAGTCTGCACATGAAAGTAGTAGCAACTGATAAAGAGAAGCGAATTCTGGACGGGTTATCCGTAAAAGATGATGATATCTTTTCGCCGCATAAGGAGATCTACGAAGGCGCGAGCATTGTATACTCCATAAGGCCGCCCATCGAGATTCAGATTGCTATTGGCAGATTAGCTGCAGAGATCGGGGCGGATGTACTGATCAGGCCTCTAGAGGACGAGATAGCGGATCTGCCTGGCTTCACAAAGATCCTGGTCAATCTTGGAGATGCCAGGTTCTATCATTTCAAGCTAAAGTCTTGATTCTGTACGCCATTTTTAAGGATAGTCTTTTTCTGAACGGATCTGCTTAAGAGTATCCTCAATCCTTTTCCAGTGCGATCCAGCCCAGTAGAGCTTCCCGCAGACCAGGCACTCCCAGGTACGTTCATGGAGAAACTGGTCGCTAGCGCATTTAACTGCTC
This sequence comes from Methanothrix sp., assembly GCA_003162615.1. Lineage (GTDB taxonomy): Archaea > Halobacteriota > Methanosarcinia > Methanotrichales > Methanotrichaceae > Fen-7. The sequence goes on from PMNG01000155.1 coordinate 5,737, forward strand.
CTCGAAGGGGGCCATTGCAGACAGTGCATCTCTGGGGGTTCAACTCCATTTTTGCGCCTAACTCGGCCATCTCATTAAGCTGGCCAAGGAGGCGGGTCGATTGTATGAGAATGCATTCGACTCCAGCAGTTCGGCAGACTTCGGCAAGGCGTTTGTCGCGTGTTATAAGGATCCTGTTCTCTTGCCTGGCCCTGATCACGAGCTCTGGATCGTCAGCAACTCCGGGGTTGGCAACGTCCGTGCCCACAAGCCTCAGCCACCTCCCCAGGCGCATCAGCATCTGATCGACCAAGAATCGTTCCACACGAAATAATATAATCCGCAACTATTTATCGATTGATCACGCCACAACGCCTATGAAGAAGGCGATGAGCAACGTGGATGTGGCAGCCATGGTTGCTGAACTCCGGGAGAGACTTGTCGGCGGCCATGTTGGAAAAGCGTACCAGCTAAATGCAGAAACGATCTCTCTCTCAATCCAGTCCCCCAGAGAGGCCAGACTGGACCTTTTAATGGAAGCTGGCCGTCGCATCCACCTGACGAAGAAAGAGCGGAAGGCTTCCAAAACTCCGCCCCAGTTTCCTACCATGCTCAGGAACCGCCTCTCAGGCGGCCGTATCGCCGACATCCAACAGTTTGACCTGGACAGGGTTATGGAGATAACCGTGGATCGCGGCGGCGTAAGCAACTACCTCATCGTCGAGCTGTTCCCAAAGGGGAGCATGATCCTCCTGGACGAGTCGAAGCGTATTCTCACCATGCTGAAAAAGATGGTCTTCCGGGGCAGGAAGATGGCCAAGGGCGAAGAGTACCTGTACCACACTATCCAGTTGGACCCCAGAACCATCTCCCGGTCAGAGCTTTCCGGTTTGCTGGCCACTTCTGAACAGGACCTGGTCAGGACCATAGTAAGATGCATGAACATGGGCGGGACATACGGAGAAGAGGTCTGTCTGCAGGCCGACGTCGACAAGAACAAGTCCGCCGCGGAGCTTGAGACCGAGGAGATAGATCGAGTTCATAAAGCTCTCGTCGATGTCTTCATGCCAGATACAATCGAACCGCACATCGTTCTGAAAGACGGACTTCCTTTGGATGCCCTGCCCAAGCCCTTGAAGCTATACGAAGGTTTAGAGAGAAGAGGCTACGACACCTTTAGCGATGCCCTGGACGCTTTCTTCGTGGACAGGGTCGCGGAACCAAAACAGAATCCCATCGACCGCAGAATAGAGATTCAGCGCAAGGCCATAGATGAGTTCGCATCCAAGGAAAAAGAACTAGTGGCAATTGGCGAGCTGATCTACCAGAAGTACACCGATATAGAACAGTTGCTCAAAGTAATCTCCGATGCCAAAGTCAAAGGTTTCTCATTCGCCCAGATCTGGGAGAAGATAAGGACTTCCGAGCTCCCTCAGGCTCGAATGATCCGGTCGATGGACCACACAGGCAAGATGGGCATCGTTCTTGACGGTACCGAGATTGATCTGAACGCAGGCCTCAACGTGCCCCAAAACGCTCAACGCTATTACGATTTGGCCAAGGAGATGGCCAAAAAGGCTCAGGGTGCTAGAGAGGCTCTTGAGATAACCGAGGCGTTGAAAGTCAGCAAGGCAGAGCCCAAGAAGACCAGGACAGCAGTCCGCCGGAGGAAGCCCAAATGGTACGAGAGGTTCAGGTGGTTCACATCCTCCGATGGCTTCCTTGTGATCGGCGGGCGGGATGCGGATACCAACGAAGAGATCTACGCCAAGTACCTGGAGAAACGAGACCTGGTATTCCATACCGACGCTCCAGGCGCGCCCCTGACAATCATAAAAACAGAGGGCGAGGAAGTTCAGGAGACCACCCTGCTTGAGGCTGCGCAGTTCGCCGTCAGCTACTCAAGCATCTGGAAGGCAGGGCTGGCCGCAGGTGATTGCTACATGGTGAAGGCCGAGCAAGTCACCAAGACTCCCGAACACGGCGAGTTTCTAAAAAAAGGAGCGTTCGTGATCAGGGGCGAGCGCCGGTACTTCAGAGATACGCCAGTCGGGACAGCCATCGGGATCGAGGACGGGATGCTGATTGGAGGTCCGACTTCCGCAGTAAAGCCAAAAGTGGACCCAGGGGTTGAAATCGATCCTGGAGAGTACAACCCGGACGATCTGGCCAAGAGAATCTATAGGTTTTTTTCCGAGAAAATCGATGATAGAGCATACTTGAAATCCATTGCTTCTGTTGACAGGATCGTTCAATTCCTGCCGCCGGGCGGTTCGAGAATTAAAGAAGGAAGCCTGAAGGAGTGACTTGGCACTGCCAGTCCGCCTTCCGATAGGATCAAAAAAGCTTCTAGTTCGTGGTAGATCGAACAATTATTGAGGTCATACCTCATTCATGAATCTAACGGGTCAAATTGAGTTAATAGGCTAATTGAGTTAAAGGGTATACTGAGCTAATGCGTCTAGCGTTTTTTGTCATTGGCACAAATGTCTTTGGATACTAGAAGGGTTTCTTCAATCACCCATTTTTCGAAACCCATCCTTTTTCTTACCTTTTTTAGGATTATGGTGCCGTCCCCAAGCTGATCTATAGCAAACTTATCTCCATCATTTAAATCAAGTCTGTATCTTATGCTAATAGGAAGCAGCACTCTACCGTTTGCGTCCATCTTTGTGATCGACATAAATCAACCTCAGATATCGGTGTCACGCTGATTTGATTCAATCTACTTGCTTCAATTTGCTTATTTCATCCATATAGTCAGTCCATGATTATTCTTGGCTAAGGTAAACCCAAGCTTTCTTAATTCAGATCTAGCCTCTTGTGGGCTCAATCCACAGGCCCGAGCTACACGCTTCAGTTCCCCACGGTCGAGGATCTGACCCTTTAGTCCTGGCTTACGTTTTAGGTATTCTCTAATGGATTTCATAATCAACCCCCATGTGGATGATCTCATTGTAGACCAGCCACGGCAACCTTGCATTTGAACGATATATAAAAACTGGACCGAACGAACTATCTGACCGATTCTCGATGAACGGTCAAACAATTATTAAGAACGTTCAGTTTCAGATTATAACCTCAATTTTAGTTCCGTTTGCATCAAGCCCATGCCCATCTCAAGCGTCGCTCTTGCGCGATTTCTTGAAATGCTTATGTTTCGGCATTGATAAACTCAGCTCAGACTGAGGGGGCAGCGTTTGAAACTGTCTTCATATTATTACATTGGATGTGCCTACATCGCACATCTGCATCGATCTATATTGTAGAGAGCATCCAAATGAATTTGCTCAGGTTCGTAATCGCAAGTTGAAGGGATTTTGGAGGTACTCTTGGATTCATGATAAATTCGACTTCAAAGAAGCCCCTCCGAGCAGCTCCCACGAAAACCATATCTATTTCAGAATACCTGGCATATTTAGTGTAAGAAAACAATATGCTTAGTTCAGCATCAGTTTGGTATTTTAGATTTAAATAGTGCTATAAAACAATAATCAAACTGAAATTAACATTGAAATACAAAATAGAACCATAATACAAGCATTTATCGACAATTGAACGTTTCCATGAACTTTAAGCCTACTTGATTCCTACTGGATTAATTGTTCGTTCGGTCATACATTCTTCTATCGTTCAAGATAATAGGCAAGTTGCATAACGATCCCTTGAAACACATAGAGGGTCGTTTTTGGAGGTTAGTAAAACCATGAAATTTACGGTAAGATCTTTGGCGCTGGTTAGCATTGTAGCCATGTGCCTCATTGCAGTGCCAGCCCTGTCTGCGCCTACTGGAGACGGAGCTTCCAAGACGCAGTGTAATGCCTCAGAGAAGTCCAGTTGTAACGCCTTCCAGCCCGGAATGAGACCAATGTGGAATTCCGGAACGGGATCCTGGGGAAATCCTGAGATGGGAATGCACGGAAAGGAAGCCTTCGTGATGATGAAGGAGAAGAATGGATCCTGGAAGAATGAAAGTTGGAATGCAACCAAAGCCATTGAAATCCGTAAGAGCGGCAGCGGCTTTGCCATGAGCGGCAACCAGAACCACGTTGTCAGGATGAACATCGAAGGCAAAATAAAGCCCGATTTCGCGGATATCAAGAAGCTCATATCTGACAATAAGACTCTAGGACAAATAAAGTCTGAAATAAAAGCCAAGATGAACGCTGAGATATCGGCTGCATCCTATAACGGCAGCTTGCACCTTGGCCAGAGCAACTACAATCTATTGAACATCAAACTGACTCTTTCGGGGAACAACAGCTCCACCATGAACGCCGACGTTGCCGGACCCAAGCTCAACTTTACGGATAAGCCCACTGCAGTCGTAGGCCACATCACCGTAACTACATCCCGCCAGGACAACAGCACTATTGGAGAGGGCACATTGACCATGAACAGTGGCCAGTACAGCGGCCAATACAAAATCCTCATCGAGATGAACCGCGGCATGGGAGAGCACAACGGCCTGAAGGGCTGCGTTTTTAGTGGAATGAACCAGAAGGGCCAGAGATTTGGAATGAACATGGAGATGCTAAAGCCAAAGGATTAAGCACCTCAGAAAGCTTAGAGCGAAAGGCTTGAAAGCGGGTTAGGGGGAGTGTTCGCGAGAAAAGCGATGAATCTCTGACGGAAGATCAGAAAATCTTCCGTCATTTTGAGAAGTCATGGTTAGTAACCGTCAAATGGTTCTACTTCAACACGATCCTCATCCAAGCAATCAATAGTTTAAACGGGTTCGAAAATGAGGCTAAAGGGAAAATTTCTGTTTCTTGTATTGGCAGCATTAGGACTGGGGAGCTTGACCCCAGTATTCCTAGCTCAGCCAGCGGAGATGGGAGATGGCGATGTGGCTCGCAGTGAGCTTGGCCAAAATAATGCTCCTTATGTCCAGCCTTTTGGAAATATGGATGGTGCACCTGCGGAAATAATCTTCCACCACTGGCAAGGATTTGCCTTAAAGGGCGACCAATCATACATCTTGAGGGTCAGCATTGAGAGCGTTAGGCCTGTCGGGCCTGTGAATGTCAGAAAACTTCTAGCATCTAATGAGACCCTTGAAGAGGTGGGAAAGGAGATAGCAGCAGAGGAAGGAAATGCAACATACAGGGGCCATCTCAAACTTGGCGAGAGCACCTACTGGCTGACCAACGTTGAAGTGAAGCTCGCTCGAAGCAACTTAACCCTAAGCGCTGATCTTAATGAACCTCTAGAAAACCCTGCCGCCAGCAATTCTACAGAGAATGTGGGACGAATAACAGTAAATACCACCAGCTACGAAGGCGAACGAGAGAGCCAGGGAAAGCTGATCATCGCCAAAGGCCAACTAATCGGGAGCTACCAGGTATTGCTCGATATGAAACATTGAGCAAAGGCACGAGGAAGACTTAAATCGTATTTGCAACTCTTTTTCGGATTGTTCCGATTTGGGCAAAAAAACCACGTTCACCCATAGATTTATTTTGGTATAGAAAGCGTGGGGACCAGCGTTGAGAAAACATCGATCCAGTCCCCAGCAAAGTTCATAAAATTCCTATTCAGCCCGTAGAGCCTCTATCGGATCCAGCTTTGCAGCCTTGTTCGCCGGATAGACTCCAGCTATTACAGTCGTCACCGCTCCGAAAAGGAGTCCTATCATGATAGACTGCGGCGTTATAGCCGAGGGTAATCCAGCCAATGATCCTATCACCATCGAAACCGTCACTCCTAGAGCAATTCCGATTAAGCTGCTTACAACCCCAAGAACTCCCGCCTCAAGCAGGTACTGAATCCTGATATCCCGCATAGTCGCACCTAGCGCCTTCATGACTCCGATTTCACGAATCCGTTCCTTCACCGTGAGCATCATGACGTTGGCGATCCCTATCCCTCCAACGACCAGAGAAATGGCACCTATGCCCCCCAAGGCGTACTTGACCATTGTAAGTATGCTCATCAGCGAAGATAGCAGATCCCGTGCGGTTGTTGCATCATAGGCCTCGTTCTTGTGGTACCTCTGGAGGTCAAGTTTGATCCTGGCGATCACGTCATCTATTTGAGCCGGATCCTCAACAGTCACCTGGAAAGACCCGTAATAGTAGTTCTCTCTGCCTAGCAGTTCCTTCATGGCCTTGTGAGTTATGTACATCTGGGTGTTCTGATTGTTGCCTGGACCTCCAAAGGACGTCTGCTGCTGCTCCTGGAGGACTCCCACCACCTTGAAGTCCATGTAGTGATCCTGATAGTACAGCCTAATCTTGTTCCCTGGGGTGATGTCCATCCTGAAGAGCCCGTTTGAAATCCCGCTGCCTACGACTATCGACTTGTAATCCGAATCGGTCAGGAATCGCCCCAGCGCAATTTTGTTATTGAGATCAATTTCCTTCTTTGGGTCTACTCCAGTAAGACTGGCCGAAGCGTTTTTGTCTCGGAATCGGATTACTACGTTTGCTGACGTTTCTGGTGCAACCGTCTTTATTCCAACGATGTTCTCAAGGGCTTTGGTGTCTTTGTCCGTGAACTTGGCGGGCTCCTGGGGAGTCCGGAAGCTCGGCTGAGCACTCGGTCCGAAGTTGAATGTGCCAGGTATAACGCGGATCACATCGAGGTTGAGGGCGCTGAACTGTGAGGACACCCCTGAATACAGACCCTCTCCNNCTGTCTGCCTTGAAGCCGACAGCAATGTACTCCAGCATATCAGGTAGCTTCATACGGCCTCCTGGCTTATTCCAAAACCTGGACCATTGTTACACCGGCTTGCTCGACATCTTCTTGCGCCTGTACAGATAGGCACCGACTGCTATCAATACCAGGGCACCAACGCCTGCCGGCAACAAATAGCCGTTCTGCC
>PMNG01000155.1:12712-40219 GCA_003162615.1 Methanothrix sp.
ACCCCAAAATCCATGAAGTAAGTTCCGTTAGCGTTTGAGATGTTATCTGCAGCCTTGATCTTGTAATAAAGGGTGATCTTATCGGTTGGACCGATCATTCCGATGTCCTTGTAATCGGGGCTGATGACTGATATCTCGTTCGTTCCTCTCAAGATGGTACCATTTATGGGGGTGGATAGAGTTCCCGCAAGAGTTTCCGAGCCTGCACCGTATTGAGCATTACCGTTTTGCAGGTCGATGGAGAGAACCGCCGTATCTCCAGGCATTAGTACAGCCGGGTCCGTCGAAGACTGGACGTTGACGGGAATATGGAAGATGTATGAAGCTGAAGCTGGCGCAATGATGAGTGTCACTACGAGGGGAAGAAGAAATAACAAAACCAGGCTAGGTTTCAAGATGCGCCTCCAAGGATAAGACCGTCTCTGAGCCTGATCACTCTGTCACAATTCTCTGTTATCTCAGGGTTGTGGGTGACCATGATTATGGTTCGACCTCCATCGTGTAGTTCTTTCATTATGTTCATGACCTCATCGCTGCTCTTCAGGTCGAGGTTGCCCGTGGGCTCATCTGCAATTATGATTTTGGGATCGTTAGCAAGTGCCCGGGCTATAGCCACACGCTGGCGTTCACCACCAGAGATGTTTTGGGGGCTGAAATCTACCCGATGCTCCAGTCCAACGGATCGGAGAAGATCCAGCGCCCTTGCCCGTCTTCGCTCTCGAGGGATCTCGCTTAGGACCATGGGAACCTCCACGTTCTTCAGGACGGAGATTCTCCCGATGAGATTGAAAGTTTGAAAGATGAACCCCAACTCTTCTCTTCGAACCTTTGCAAGCTCATCATCTGGAAGCTTGCTTACTTCTTTACTCAGAAGCATGAACTTGCCCTTCGTCGGTCTATCCAAACACCCGACTATGTTCATGAGCGTGGACTTGCCACTGCCGGAGGGGCCCATGAGGGCTATGAACTCGCCCTCATCGATGGTCAGGTTGATCCCTTTAAGGACAGAGACCTCACTTTCTCCGGTTTTGTACGCCTTTTCTATATCGACTAACTCCACTACGCTAGTAATACCGCACACCTCTTCATTTCGCATCTTGATTAGATGAACTGTAAGAGATTCGCCCCTTTATAAAGAGCTGGTATTGAATTGATATCTCCATACGTATTCCCTCGCTGATAAAGTTGAACTACTTTAAGTCATTTCTTCAGCGGGACTGGATTCGCCTAATCCCTGGATTACAGCGGTGCATGCAATTAGAACGATGACTAGGAGGGTCGGCAAAAGTCAAGGGTATAAGAAAGTAGGAACGAAATGAGATTCGACTTTTGCCAATACATAACTGCGACATTCGGCGAATATAAAGTTTGATGTTTACGACGATTGACGTGCAAATCAATCATCGTTATCATTATCTTAGGAGAAAAGAATTGATGATCTTGTATTATCAATCGGCTGCTAGAGAACCAATCTATTAGGGCTAAAAGTCTACGACCGTGACGTAATCTCTAATACTGCTCAGTTTCGTCAGACAAGAACAAAGATATTGAGCCGCCTGAAAAATATCAAAATAACATCCATCGGCCCTATCGATGAAGGGAGATAGAGCTTTGATCCCCTCGCGACATTCGGAACTATTCAATATGGATAGACAGCAAGGAATCATTTTACCCGATGCCTGGAACATAGGCCCCTTATTTAGCCCAAGAGATGGGATAGATGAGAATATTGCGATCCTTAGTCAGGACTGTCGTGATTATCCAGTCTACAAAGCCTGGCAGAATCCGGATCTTTTCTGCGATATCTGGAGAGATCGAACACAATTCATCACCATCTGATAACATGGTTGATCTATTCCGATTCACGACTATCACCTGGAGATCTTCCGCAAAGAGGGAGGCCAGATTCCCTGCAGAATCGGGCGTTAAGCCGTCAACCACGTGGGATTGCAAGTTCTCACCTCTACAGTCGCATGTACGAATACAAAGAGCTGCTCGATTATCAGTCGACAGAATAAAGAAATACCTACAAGGATGTGCCAGTAGCTCTTTACGTAGATCCTCTCGGGTGGCTTCAAGTCCAACTTTTATCAAACTCATTTCCCATCCCCCAATCCCTTCTGTAAAACACCACCATCTTATCTCTTCAAATCTTAACTAACCTCTTTAACTGTTGATCTTAAATCAACGACTACGACCATCTAAGAAAATATCATGTAAAATAATTATCGTTTTTAAAGATAAAAGCTTTACGGCCAAACTGTATCTAAATTTTTCCCATGAATAGCAGTCCAATCACTCACAGTGACTTCGTTCTTTCTTGAACTCGATGATCCAGGATTGGCTCTGAGCTCACCACTCTAGCGATAATCATGGCGAAGGTGACGGAACGATATGGACCTGCACCACCAGAGAGGCCCACAGCGCTGATAGTATATTCGATTGCTCCTGCGTAAATCATCGGATAAGGCTCAGTGTCTAAATAACTGAGCCTATTCATTATTATTTTTAATACCCCACCTCAGCAACAGGTACGTCGGATGCAGTTTGGCTTTGGGTTAATTCTGCGCCGAAAATATTCGAATAATCTTTGAAATGATAACTCTTCTCCCTTCGACTTGATGCACCTATTGAATCACTGTGGATATTAACTGCTATTTTGCATACTTATGAATTCATTTATAATATTAGATTAATTATGTATTCTCTCCCTCTCCAGCATTATCTATATAAGGAGAGGCTTTAATTATCTGATTGAGGTGATCATTTGAAAAAGATGGTCTTATTAATAGCTGCAGTATGTTTTGCAGCACTATGTTTCAACGGATTGGGTGCCTCGACGCCAGCGACGGCTGCGAAAGCTCCGTCAAACGCTTCGGCATTCCCGAAAACAACATCCACAGCAAATCTATTGATTGAGGATAGTGGAACAAATCTCTCGATAATGAATGCCACTTTCTATTCCCCAAGGATCTTTGGATTGGCGCAAGCTGTTAAGTTCACGCCTCCAAAAGCTGGCTGGAAGCTAGAAAGAGTGTTGATACTCGGCACAGATGGATGGAATTCATCGCAGAAAGAGAACCCCGTTCAGGGAATATTCAGCGTTGAAATCCGCGATGCCACTCTAAAGCTATTATATCAGTATGCAGATACACAGCTTGATTACTTTACCTCCGCAAACGGGGCCAGGACGGCAATGATCGATATTCCCGCCATAGCCATGAACGGCGATTTCTATGTATGCTTCTATGGCCGTGATGTAGTGAGAACTTACACGGAGCTCCAGAATTCAACAGGGCACTCCTACTACTACATCAGAGACAGCGGGCTAATTGGGCCTGGCTCAATACCTCTTAAGAACAACGCTACTTTGCCGGTGAACTGGGTCATTAGAGCCTTGGGAGAGTAGATCAAGCTTCGGCTGAGGTTGGCGAAAAGATGTTATAGATGTACGCCAACCTCGTTCTAATGTTTAGCTCCGGTATCATCTGCATTGGAGGCCTTCCTGGCGTTGGAAGCGTAGGCAAGATAGCTGCTGACTATCTGGTAACCTCCCTCGAATGCAGCACTTTTAAGGCGTTTTATTCCAAAGGATTCCCTGCGCAAGTTATGGTTACCGATGGCCTGACAGATTTGTTTCGGGCCGAGCTGAAAGTGCCCAGGGGCAGAAGCGACATGTACATCCTCTCAGGAGATGCGCAGCCTTTAGAGATTGAGGAGATGTACTCCTTAGCAGGGGACATACTGGAAGCTGCTAAATCCCTAAAAGTGACGGACATGATTACTCTAGCAGCTTACGTAGGAGACTCGAAGGAAAAGGTGGTAGGGGCTGCCAGTGACCCTACCCTGGTCCAGGAGCTTGAAAAGAATCACATTCCCATACTGCGCAGCGGTGCCATTGGCGGCATCAACGGTCTGCTGGCCGGGATGTCACCTCTTTACGGCATTCGAGGCTATTGCATCCTTGGAACCACCTCTGGCGAGGAGCTTGTAGACCTCGAGGCCTCCAAGAATCTTCTAGGAGCAACATGTAGCTTGCTAGGCCTAGACATATCGCTGGACGGTCTGAGAATCGAAGAACCTGAGGATGTCTCCTGCTATCAGGATACCGACATGAACTACCGCTGATAGCTGCTTACTCGCACCTCATTCATGCACTTTTCTTTTGGCTGTTTTGACTCATCAAACGGTCTTTACTACCAGTGTTCCCTTGGGTACGCCCAGAGCCCTGGCAACAGGTTCGCACTTGGCCCTCATGATATAGACAAGCCTGCCACTAAGCTGTGCTTCGAACTCCGATAAGGTCTCGAAGTTGCCCATCCCTTTTGATATCACCAACCAATCATCATTGGATAACAGGGAAAGCGCTTCCTGGCTGAGATTCTCCAAAGTCGTGCCGACCACTGGCCCAGTGGCGATCACCTCATTATCGGTCATGGAGCACAGCTCCTCGGCTGTAACATCGTTCAGTATCGGCTCCGACTTGGATGCCATTACCACCCTCTTCCCCATATCTTTCAACTTTTCGATCAAAAGGAGGTCGAAGACCACCTCTCCGGCGTTGTCAGTCAGGTAAAGCACATTATCAAAGGAAGAAAGTCGCCTCTTTACTTCTCCTAGGTCTCCATGGAGGTTCTCTGCAAGCGTATCTCCGAAGACCTGGCCGAAGGTGGAGTTGTCGAAGTCGTGCCCTTTAACCCCGAACTCCATGGAGTTGGCTGCGGCAACGATCCTCACGAGGGCCCCCAGCTTGTTTTCAGAATCTTTGTAGAACTGCCTGGCCACGGGCAGAAGGCTTCTGGCTAACCGGTTCTCTTCTGACTTGAGATAAAAGTACGGGTCGGGATTGCCGCTGAGCCGCTTTATTATCACCTCGCGCTCTGTCCCTACCAGAGCTGGCACTCCTCCTTTATGGCAGGCCATGAAGTCCAGAAGCTCTTCGACTGCCTTCGTCTTTTCACCTTCCGTTTTGAAGACAAGATCACACTCGAAATTGGCCCGATCGAGGATGCAAGAATAGCAAGTACAGGCCATCCTCAAGACGGCCACCTTCCAGCCAGGACCCTTACTACGTCAGGTATGACCTGCTTCGCAACGTGGACGCATGAACCACCGCTGAGGACATAGACCAGTCCCTTATCACCCACTGTTTGCTTTATCATCTGTGCCATTCTGGGATAAGCATCAAAGGTAAGGTTGAAACCGCCGTAGTCATCCTGGTGGGAGTCGTGGCCGAATATCACGAAGGCGATCTGAAAGTCGAAGTCCTTTGCCAGTTCGAGAGAACTCCTGAGGGCCCCGAGGAATTTCTCGTCACTCGCTCCAAAGCCTAAACCTATATCGTAGTTGTTCTTTGCCGGATCGTGCTTTTCTCCGGTGCCTGAATGGAAGTTTATATGGAACACGTCGGGATCGTTTCCGAAGAAGTCTCGGGTGCCATCACCGAAGTGCGGATCCACATCAACGATCAGGATCCTCTTCAGCCCGAGCTCTTTCAGCCGTAGAATTGTTATGGCCACATCGTTGAAGTAGCAAAACCCCCAAGCGCTTCCGCGAGAGGCGTGGTGGCCGGCGGTTCCGGTATAGGCGAAGGCTGATTCTGCTTGGCCAGTAGCCACAAGCTCCGAGGCCATCATAACGCTACCTGCGGACAGAATTGCAACATCCCTGTAGGGGTCTGTTTCCATGCTCTCCATGTGAGAAGAAGTGTGTGCCCTGCGGACCAATTCGATGGGCGCAGGACTGGGCTTGAATACCTGGACATCGATACCGTCTACAACCCCCGACTCCATGAGCGCCTCAAAAGATGGCCTTATCCTTTCCTTGAGAACGCTGAAACCGTCTCTTCCGAAGTCCTCGTGATAGGTTATCGCTACTTTCATGCTTTTTTTCCTTCACTTTTGCCAGAATTCGTTTTAAATCTCAGTTATCCTGGGATACCTTTCCAGGAGCATCCCCTCAACTACTATGGGCATCATCCTCTTGGCATCCTTGACAGCGGCGTTGAGATCCCATTCCGAGCTTGAGCAGATGGTCAGCAGTGGCTCGTCTTTCTTTACCTGCTGCCCCATCTTCTTGTGGATGATAACTCCTGCCTTCTTGTCCGCCGGAGCACCTGCAAGCCTTGCAACTTCGATAATCCTCTTGTTAAAGAAGGCCACGATGTAGCCACTGATCGGCGAGAGCACATCCTCCTTGTTTTCACCAATCTGGATATCCTCGCTCTTAACTTTCGGGTCGCCTCCCTGGGCCTCAATGATCTCCAGCATCTTTTTATGAGCTTTTCCGCTGACGAGGATCTCTTCTGCAATCCTGGAGCCATCGCCCTTACCAGCGACTCCTCCCATCTCCAGCAGTATTCCGGCCAGTGCCATGCTCTTCTCTTTGAGGCTGTTGGGCCCACCTTTCCCTTCCAGAAGGGCAAGGGCCTCTCTTACCTCAAGAGCAGGACCTATTGTTCTTCCCACCGGAGATCCTCCAAAGGTCATGGCGCACTCCATCCGTATTCCAAGCCGCTCTCCGAGATCTATGAGGTCCTTTGCCAGAGACCTGCCAGCTTCGGAGGTAGCCAGTTTAGTGCCTGGTCCCACAGGCATATCAACTACAACAGCGTCCGCGCCCACTGCTCCTTTCTTGGCCATGATAGATGCCAGCATCTGGCTGTATGGGTCTATGGACAGAGCGTACTCTGCCTTGATCTCGTCTGCGCTGAACTCAACGGGGGCAAGGATCTCCATCAGGTCTGCCGTGCCTCCGGCTCCTGTGATGGCTCTGGAGCTTGTCTTGGGGATGAGGAGCCCAGCTGCAGCGACCACGGGGACAATCACCAAAGATACTTTGTTACCTGGAACGCCACCGATGCTGTGCTTGTCCACGACAGGGTGGGTATCGAAGTGGATTCTATCGCCGGTATCTATCATAGCCCTTGTGAGCCACTCTGTCTCCTGGGAGTCCATGTTGTGGATGTATGAGGCGGTGATGTACGCAGAAAGCTCGACATCGCTCAGGTGGTTATCAACTATGTCCCTGACGATGGCTTTTATCTGGTCTTCGTTGAGCTTTTGCTTGTCCATCATCATCTTGATGTAGCAGAGAGAAGCGGGCTTTGGTGCCGGCAAGACATCCACCATCTTTGCTTCTTTCAGCTCCCTCATGGCCTCGGTGAAGATGCCGATCTGCCCTTGCTTTACCATTTGGGTGGTAGTGTCCAATATGGCAGTAACGGCGGCTCCTTTTGCCTTAACTCTGACCCTATCGCCTGCGTTCAAACCGAGCGTTCTTGCATCTGCCAGGTTGAGCATCACCTTGTACTGTCCAATCTCTATGTCAAAGGGATAGACTTCCAACATCAAAAGACCTCTTCTGTTTGAGAATGAATTTGTGGCTATTTTAGCTTCCGGCTTCCAGTAGAGTCAAAGACCTTATCCATTCGCCTTTGGCCTCCCTGGTGGTTCCCACCACCAGCCTCTGCCCAGTGGGGGTTTTCTCAACCACTCCCATGGCCTCTACGGTTTCGCCGGGGAGTGCCTGTCCAGCGTATGTATGAGAGTAGCAGAATATCTCCCCTACCTCATGGTTGAGCTTGAATATGGCCGGGCTGTCAAAGGAGAACTCGGCATCAAGGACCTCCGCCACGATTTTGCGCCTGCCTGTAACTTTTCCCGGCAAGCTTGGACTGATCTGAGGCCAGTCGCGTGTGAAGAGTAGATCAAAATATGTGTCTCCAATCATCCCTCGGTTGCCTTTTCGCATCTCGTGAAGTACGAACTCATCGAAACCTATCTCGGGTTTCCGCTTGTAGTATATCCGCCTCCACATAGTCTCATCCAGTTCTTGGATGCGGTCCTCTGCCTTTGCCTTTGCCAAAATCCCTCTGGCCTTCCACCAGGACTTGCCGTAGGCAACGAGATCGATGTCCGAAGATGGGCCCTGCAGACCAATGAGCATGGATCCGGTGATGCCTACGCACTTTTCTGGCACCCCGCCCTCAGCAAGCAGGGTCGATATCCTCTTCAACTTTGAGTCAGTCTTCGCGACGCGCGGCAGCTCGTCGGCTGGCCTGTAAATCCTGATAACATCCTTTTCTGGGACAACGTGCAGGTCGCGAACATAATCGGGGCGCTCCCTCTTGAGGAAAGCAAAGGCTTCATCGAAGTCCAGTTTTCTGTACTTTATTCCCCTAGCTTCCCGACTGCCCTCCGGATCAGGCACATACCTAAGAAGACATCGAAAGCCATCCTGGTGAGCGTAATCGGCCACGGCGAATATCCAGCCGTCCACGGTTTCTATGAAGTCTCTAATTCTGGCCTTCAAGAGATCGCCCTTTGCACCTTTTCAAGCTCAGCACCAGGACGGATTATCTTCCTGTTTGTAAGATCCAGCAGGGTGGAGGGCTGGCCGAACTTGCATTTTCCTCCGTCCAAAACCATTTCCACTCCATCTGCTATCTCGGGAGAGATATCGTCTGCGCTTGCAGGAGACTGCAAGCCGGTCCTGTTGGCGCTTGTGGAGGTTATAGGGCCAGCAGCATCTATTATCCTCAGGGCCACCTCGTGATCGGGGAACCTTATTCCTACCAGCGGTGAGCCTGCCGTCAGCACATTTGGAACAACGCTCTTTCTCCTTACTAGAACCGACACCGGTCCTGGCATGAGTAGCTTCAGAATTTCTCGGTCATCTGTGCTGATTTCAGCAACCCTATCCAGCATCTCTAGGCTTGAGACTGCCAGGAAGATAGGCATGTGCATGGGCCTTTTCTTAATCTGGAAAACCCTCAGGATAGCTTGTTCGTCTAGAGCGTTAGCTCCTATACCGTAGACGGTTTCTGTCGGATATACTATTACCCCGCCACTGATTATTGTCTTTGCAGCTTCTCGAATCATACAAATCTTTTCATTTTCGTTTGATATCTGCGATGTCTCCAAGGGTTAGCCCTTTGGCTCCCCCGCGGTACTTCACTTTCTCCTCAGTTGCCTGATCTGTAAGCTTGATGTTCAGCTCTTTCTCAAGTTTTTTCCTGACCCGGTCCTCAGGGACCAGCTCCTGGCGTTCTATCTTTTTAATTAGGGCAGCCTTCTCTTTTATTGTGGATGCCAGCTCATCCGGAGTGAGGCCCAGCTTCTCCCTGGCCTCCCTTATCACCCGTCCGTATTCGGGGACGATCTCTACCAAGTCCTTGAAATGGTCGCGACTTTGAGGCCTTCTCGCAGTAAACGTGCGCTCGACCGGAACGACCTTTCTCGGTACTGGCGTCCATTTATCCTCAGCTTTTCCAAAGCGTGCACAGCTCTTGCACACATCTAGCGTTGAGCGATCGATCACTATCCTGTTTGGAGTTCCTGGGATCTCAGCGCCACATATCTCGCATTGCATCTCGCTCATCTCGGAAACATTTATAGGGATCAGAGTTTAATAAGCTTTTAGTTATGGAGAGCGGAGATGGGATGAACGAGTCGCAGGCCGGCGCGGATTTCTCGCGTTACATCCTGGACCGTATGCGCCAGCTTGAAGAACGAAATCTGGCGCTGCGTGAGCAGAAGGACCGTGTTGAAGGAGAGAAGCGTCTCATCGAGAATCAAAAGCTAAAGTTCGAGCGAGAGGCAAGAAAACTCAGAAGCGAGCTGGAGCGCCTGCGTGTAGGTCCGATGATAGTAGGTACTGTTGTTGATGTGCTGGATGAGAGCAGAGTGATGGTCAAGAGCAGCACAGGTCCTAGGTTTGTCGTCAATTTATCTCAGTTCATCGAGGAAGAGCTCAAGCCAGGAACGCAGGTGGGCTTGAACCAGCAGTCTTTTGCCGTGATGTGCGTTCTGCCAATGCCGCGAGATCCGGCGGTCTTTGGCATGGAAGTCGAGGAAGCTCCCGATGTTGCCTTCTCCCAGATCGGAGGGCTGGACAGCCAGATATCAGAGATAAGGGAGATCGTGGAACTGCCGTTGAAACGGCCCGATCTATTCGTTCATGTGGGCATTGAGCCTCCCAAGGGAGTTCTTCTCTATGGCCCACCGGGCACGGGAAAAACCATCCTGGCCAAGGCGGTTGCGAACAGCACCGACGCGACGTTTCTGCGGGTTGTGGGCTCAGAGTTCGTTCAGAAGTACATAGGCGAAGGTGCCCGATTGGTTCGCGAGCTGTTCGAGATGGCCAAGAATAAGTCCCCGGCGATAATTTTCGTAGACGAGCTTGATGCCATCGGCGCAAGAAGGCTGGACGGTGCCACCAGCGGAGATCGGGAAGTTCAGAGGACTCTGATGCAGCTCCTGGCGGAGATGGATGGGTTTGATCCAAGAGGAGAAGTCAAGCTAATTGCGGCTACTAACCGTCTGGACATGCTCGATCCTGCACTGCTCAGGCCAGGACGATTCGACAGAGTCATCGAGATTCCGATGCCCAATAAAGACGCAATCGAGTCTATACTCAAGATACACACCCAGGGCATGAGCCTTGACGAAGAAGTGGACCTGAAACATATCGCGGATCTAGCAGTGGGTGCCAGCGGAGCGGATCTCAGGGCGCTGGCAACCGAGGCCGGAATGTACGCCATCCGAGAAGAACGAACCACCATCTACCAAACGGACTTTGAGAACGCTGCTGCCAAGATCCTGCGCAAAGAGAAGATAAACGAACCTGCCGACCTGGTTCAGCAATACATCTGAATTGCGCAATGGGACAGGGTCCGAACTTGTGAGTTTTGGACCCCGAAGTTTTTACAAGACTATTTTTTCCGGCATGCTACAAACCAGCGTATTAAAGAATCCAGAAACTATTCCTTATGAGCGGGTTATCTTAGCTATCGGTCAAAAGTGAGAAAGCGGTAAAAGATAGTGATTTAATATTAGCAGAGATGAAAGGAAGAAGATGAGGGAGCAAGACGAAATCTATCGCCTTCTGTCTACAGACTACTACGAGCTGACCATGGCAAAAGGCTATCTCGATAGCCATATAGAAAATAAAACTGCCACCTTTGATCTCTTCATAAGAAACCTCCCCGAAAACTGGGGTTTCTTGATTGCCAACGGAATAGAAGACGCAGTAGATTTTTTGACCCAAGACTTTTTCTTCCGATCTGAGGACATCAGTTACCTCAAAGATCAGGGGTTTCCTGAATATTTTCTGGACTTTCTTAGGGATATCAAGTTCACGGGAGATGTCTGGGCAGTTCCTGAGGGAGCTCCTGTAGCGCCCAACACTCCCATCCTCAGGGTCACCTCCACGTTGATCGAGGCCCAACTCGCGGAGACAGCCCTGTTGAACCTGGTCAACTTCCAAACAATGATCGCAACCAAGGCAAACAGGATAGTCAGGGCCGCAGCAATTGCTCCTATTGTGGACTTCGGACTGCGGCGTGCCCAGGGTCCGAATGCCGGTCTCAAGGGAGCTAGAGCAGCATTCATCGGAGGTTGTCGCGGAACGTCAAATGTGGATGCAGGAAGACGATATGGAATACCGGTTAGCGGCACCCAGGCCCACTCCTGGGTGATGGTTTTTCCGAACGAGCTTGATGCCTTCCGCGCCTATGCAGCATCCTTCCCGAAGAATACGACTCTGCTTATAGACACTTACGACGTTCTGCAGGGAGCAAGAAATGCTGCCGTGGTCGCCAAAGAGATAGAGACGGCGGGTCATCGACTTAATGCTGTCAGGATAGACTCCGGAAACTTGGCCGATCTTTCCAATGGCGTGAGGACTATACTGGATAGTGAAGGGCTTGGTTACGTGAAAATCATCGCCACCAGCGACCTAAACGAGTACAAGATCGCCGAGCTAGTGGCCAAAAAAGCCAGAATAGACAGCTATGGCGTCGGAACCGAGCTGATTACAGGAAAGCCAGTGGCTGCGCTTCCAGGCGTTTACAAGCTGGTACAAATCGAAGATAGACCGGTGATCAAGCTTTCCAGCGCCAAAGTGACTTACCCGGGAATTAAGCAGGTGTACAGGCTGACGGATGACCTTGGTTACTACAAAGAAGATCTACTAGCCTTGAAGGACGAAAAGGTTCAAGATTGTTTAGAAGATGAATCTAAGGATAGATTTTTAACCAATGATCTTAACGCCGTTCCTTTGTTGGGTCGTGTGATATCGCGGGGTATGCGCTTTACGGCCAGGAAAAGCATTCACGAGTCTAAGAGTTATGTTGAAGAATGCGTATCTAAAATGCCCCTCTCATCGCTGAAAATCGTTGCTCCAACTCCTTATGTAGCGAGGCCATCCACAAAGCTGTGTGAGCTGATGAGAGACCTGAGATATAAATATGAGGTGAGAGAGCGCTTGAGCTTTCCTGACATCTAATGCCTCTGGATAAAGCAAGTGGTCCTGGGCAGATATGGAACTTGATCCCGCCCTATAGATCTGATTCCGATTTGTGATCCGGCATAAACACCGGAGGGCCTGGAAAAGGATTCAGGGCGAGGCCGGCCATGTTAAGGAGTTGTTTCATGCTTAAACACGAAGAGCTTGAAGGCATAAAAGGCATAATCTTCGACTGCTACAACACTCTTATCGACATCAAAACCGACGATGCCAGCGTAGATACTTACAGGCAGGTAAGTAACTGGCTGATCTATCAGGGTGTTAAAATCGATCCTGAAGAGCTTATGGCCGAATACAAGAAGAAGTCCAAGGAAGAGCTTGAGAGCAGATGGGAAAAAAATCCAGAGATCAAAGTCGAGCTAGTGTTTGGAAAGATCTGCAAACAGCATGCCTTGTGGGATATCAATGAATCCATTGTTGGAGTAGAGGCAGCACGCGCCTTCAGGGCAGCATCTCTAAGACAATTCCGCGCCTTTCATCAGAGTGTGGAGCTCCTGAAAGAGCTGGAAGGATATCCAATGGGAATAGTGTCCAACGCCCAAGCGGTCTTCGCCGAGATAGAGTTGAAGTATCTGGATCTGCGAAAGTATTTTCAGTTCGTGATCTTCTCCTCGGGATTTGGGCACAGAAAGCCTGACCCCAGAGTCATCCTGGAGGGGCCAGAAAGCTGGGCCTAAAACCCGAAATGATCTTGTCGATTGGCGACAACATAGAACAAGACATCACTCCATCGGAAAAGCTAGGCATGAAGGCCATGCACATTGAGGAAGCCTGGAAGCTCTTAAAGTAACCGAAATGGTATATTATCACCTGGGAAATCCGAATACCAAAGGTTATTCTGATACTGACGACAATGTTTTTTAGCACAGTTAAGCACATTTGGCCGATGTAAAACCTCTGAAGCCAACAGTTTTATCTTGGCCAGACCTAGTCTCATCTAAATCATTACGGAGTTATTTATGATTGAGCGCGAAGGGCTGCAGGGAATAAATGGCATATTATTCGATTGCTATAAAACTCTGATAGACATAGTAACCGACGAAGACGACAAGAAGACCTATGAAAGCGTCAGCAATTGGCTGATTTATCAGGGAGTCAGGATAACTCCTGATCAGTTGAAGAGTGAGTACAAAGGGAGTTGCCTGTTGGGGACTCAAGCCATCGGGCAAGAGTATCCCGAAATTAGAGTAGAGAAAATATTTGAAGTCATTTGTAAACAAAATTCGCTTTGGGATATAGACGAGAAAACCCTGGGAGAAGAGACCGCTAGAGCCTTCCGGTCGGCCTCGCTTAGGAGGCTGCAGGTTTTTCCACAAAGCGTGAGGCTCCTAGATGAGCTGAAGGAGTATCCATTGGGCGTAGTCTCCAACGGCCAGAGGGTCTTTTCAGAGATCGAGCTTAGGTACCTGAATTTATTCGATCACTTCAAGTCCGTTATCTTCTCATCGGATCTAGGTTTTAAAAAGCCCGACCCTAGGATCTTCCTGGCTGGAGCTAGAGCGCTTGGGTTGAACGAGAAAGAGGTGCTCTACATAGGCGACAATTTCGAAAACGACATAATACCTTCGGTTAAACTGGGGATGAAGGCCATGCACATTGAGGAAGCCTGGAGGTTCTTCAAGGTGATTTGAAGAGGAGACTCCCAAGGTCGGTTTAGGGTAGGCGTTCTCTTCGATAACGCTCTTAAGAGTATGGCCTTGAACTGCCTAACGTTCGTCAAGCAACGTAAGTATGCTTGAAGGCGGATTGGAAAATATAAGTATATAGAAATAAAATCGGAATGACGTTAAGCGTGGGAATTGTATGATGACACACCGACGACATAAGATCGTTTCCTCCTTCTTGTTCCCTACAGCCCCTGGTAATTAGCTTAAATATTTTGTCAAAGAACCGTATTACAGGATATCTATATAGATTAATTACATGAATTATTGGTAAATAGTTAATTGAGATAAAGTATATAATGGCTTAGCATAGAAGCTTGATATTGTGGAAACAATTCCTGGGGAGACCCTGGCTAAGTTTTGGCTTGAGGATGATCCGAACTCCCAAGTAGCTTGTTCTCGAGGGGCTCCACAAATGGGGAACATGAGAAATTCGGATAGCGATGTCCTGCGCATTTCCTTTTCTGATAAATCGGCATTGAGTTCAATATTCCCGATCTTTTCTCCTAGAGCACCAAAATCAAGAAATGTCAAAATTAGGCAAAAGCATCCAGGCGAACACTATTTAGGCCAAATCGGTTTTTCATCGCAAGTGCTCGCAGAATCCTGGGACCAATGTGAGGTGAAGAACGATGAGTGAAGCTGCAAACCTTGGATACATTCCGCTAGGCTGCGATCTTCTTGGACAAGTTGATTACTACGGAGCAATTCTGGGCAAGAAGGACCTGATCACCAGAGAAGGAGAATTTAGGATCAGCAAGCTTGGCCTTATCGTCGATCTGATCAAAGCGATAGATGTACCGTATGACATGATAAGCAAGTTGACTACGGCGATCATTGAAGCCTGGCGTCTTGATGCCCCCGAGAGATCCCTGGAAGAAAGGGCAGAGGAGATGAGCTATATCATGCAAAGCATCGAAGCTATCAGAAACACCATTCAATGGTGTAAAAGGCATCAAGGACCTGATACAGTCAAGAGGCTTGACATTGCCGTACTGTTTGCTTTACCTCTAATGCCTTCAGACCTGTGCTCCTCAAAAGTTGGCCATATCCATGAACTCCTTGGCCAGATCGTGGATCATCTGTCCAAGACAGAAGAAAACACTTGAACACGATGGTGAGTAAGCCACCTCTTTATTCCTTGGTTAAGATATAAGAATAACCCAGATGCAGCTTTGTAAGAGTAGTTTACGTCAAAATGTATTGACCCAGTGTTCTTATTTTACCATATCAAGCTTTTTTGAAGAAGAACCTAGCCCCAAACCAAAATGCTGCGAGAAGATGAGAGCACAATATTGTGACAAAGTTAAATAGTTTAATCGATAAATAGTTCAATCAACATAGCTATTCGACTATTGAAAGCAGGAATTCATGACACCAGTAATGACATTTACAAAGTACACCACTGCATTCACCATATTAGCGATTATTTCATCAGTGCTTGTGTGCCAAGGAGGAGTCGAAAAAATGAAAACTCTGGAAATTAAGCTCGGGTTCAGCCAGGTTCCTGTAGACTACACCTGCGACGGCAGGGACACCTCGCCGAAGATTGGGATTCAAGGGCTGAATGCAACATCCGTTGCAATAATATTGGATGATCCGGATGCGCCATCGGGCACGTTCACTCATTGGGTCATTTGGAACATCGAGCCGACGGATTTTGTGCCCGCAGACATACCAAACAATCTAACCCTGGTAAAGCCCATCAAGGCTGTGCAAGGTTCGAACAGCGCCGGGAGTATAGGGTACATGGGTCCGTGCCCACCAAAAGGAAAGCCTCACCGCTACTACTTCAGAGTCTATGGTTTGGACAGGATGCTGGATCTGAATTCTGGCGCTACCAGGAGCGACCTAGAAAATGCCATGAAAGGACACATCCTGCAGCAGGGTGAAGCCATGGCAACCTACCAAAGATAGGGCGTAAAGGGATAAGCACAGGAAGGTCAGTTGCAACTGAGAAGCCGAACTGAGGGCAGCCATGATATTGGCTTGTTAGACAACTAGTTATCCGTCAAATATGAGGTCCATGCACCGCTCGAAGATGTTGATCGATGGAAAGCTCGTGAACTCCGTCGCAGGAAAAGTTGCCACAATTTACAATCCTGCCACCAAGGAGCCTGTCGCCGAGGTTTCCGTGGGAGTCCGCATAGACGCCCAACTAGCCCTGGATGCGGCCAGGATCGCCTTTCCCAAATGGTCAGAGACTCACAGTCAGCAACGAGGTGATATCCTCCACGAAGCAGCCAGACTTGTGCGCCAGCGCGTTGAAGAGATAGCCACTCTTCTCACTTGTGAGCAGGGCAAGCCCCTGAAGGATTCCAGGAGAGAAGTGCTGTCCTCAGCAGATGTCCTCGACTACTATGCCGAGGAGGGCAAACGCAACTTCGGCCAATGGGTTCCGGCAGCATCTCAAGGCAGCAGAAGCCTGGTGGTAAAACAACCCATCGGGGTGGCTGCCATCATCACCCCATGGAACTTGCCAGTGGACCTCATGGCCTGGAAGGTCGGGCCTGCGCTTGCTGCGGGTTGCACCGTCGTGGCCAAGCCGCCGAGCCTTGCACCACTGGCGGCTACAGCTTTTATTCGAGCGGTGAATGATGCGGGAGTACCGCCAGGAGTTGTAAATGTTGTCCATGGATCGGGCAGCGTTGTTGGGGCCGAGCTGGTGGAAAACCCGGTCTCCAGAAAAATCGCCTTCACCGGTGAGACTGCAACTGGCAGATGGATAATGGAGAAGGCAGCAAGACACATCAAGCGCGTCTCCCTGGAGCTTGGCGGCCAATCTCCCTTCATCGTTTGCAGCGACGCATCAGTAGACAAAGCCGTGTCGGCCTGCGTTCAGAGAGCCTTCTCCAACATGGGACAGATATGCATCAGCGTCAACAGGATCTATGTTGCAGAAGAGGTGGCAGAGGAGTTCACTTCGAAGCTGGTAGATCGCACCATGAAGTTAAAAGTTGGTAACGGCCTTGAACCTGGAATTGACCTCGGCCCTATGTTCAGCGAGCCTATGCGCCAAAAGACCGAGGAACACATCGCTGATGCGGTACAAAAAGGAGCCAGGGTACTATGTGGCGGTCACAAACCCGAAGGGGAAGAATACGAAAATGGTTTCTTTTTCTTGCCCACTGTCCTTGAAAATGTCGATCACAGCATGCGGGTGATGCGTGAGGAGACCTTTGGACCCGTCGCTCCCATAATGCATTTTGAAGATCTTGATGAGGTCATTAGCCTTGCCAACGGTACCGAGTACGGCTTGGCAGCATACATTTTCACCAATGACCTGACCACGGCCATAAAGGCAGCGGAAAGGTTAGAAGCAGGTGGCGTTGGCATCAACGTGAATAACGTAGCAGAGATTCAGGCACCGTTTGGTGGGTGGAAGCAGAGCGGTTTAGGAAGAGAGCTTGGTCACTACGGCCTGGACGAATACCTGGAAGTCAAGCACATCCGTTTTGGTTTATAATTGTATAATCAATCCATCGAAATACATCAACGTCATGTTTTACCTATTGTGTGTGATGACGAATAGTAGCTATACAGTCAACTGCTGCAAGCGCACTGTAGTCAAGTTCTGTATTTTCCAACTTTCTGCGTTATATCATTTTCATTAAATATAAATGAATTTAAGTAGTAACGAGCGAGAATAAGCTTCTATTTTAGCTGAACTGTGAGTATTATACCGGGAATATTGATATAGTAGGAAGTACAATTCACAGGCATGCCCTTGGAGAAGTACAGAAGCCGCCGGTGGGAGATATATTTTCCTTCAGAAGAATTTTTAGAAAAGTGGAAAGAGAGAGCGAAGGCCGCGCAGATGCCTCTTTCAAAATGGATTTTTGAGACGGTAGAAGCCCACATGGATGAAGATACGATCACTGCCCAAGAGCTGGCCAGGGATCAAGAAACTCTCCGCGATCAAAATAGAAATCTTCGGCGAGACCTTGATAATGCTAAGGCAGAGCTAGAACGGCAGAAAACAGAGGCATTCAAGCTCACGAATGAGGTTCTATTGCAACCGGTGCCACAGGGTGTAGTGCAGCTGAATGAAAGGATAGTGAATATACTGAAGTCCGGTGGTACTTGGTCTAGCCAGGACCTCCTAAAGGAGTTAGATGTATATCCTAGTGACATCAAAGCCATCCAGATCGTTACCCACCAACTTCAGATGCTTCAGGACTTCGATCTTGTTAGTGAAAGTTCAAGAGGCTGGAAGTGGACAGGATGACGTCTACAAATACCTCGATCAATCCAAATTCAAATATAATTGATGATTATCTCGCTTCCTTCGTCCAGAATCTTCAGCTTCGGGGTCGAGCCAAAGTCTCAGTGAACACTGTTCGTTGGACCGTGAAAAGATACATCTTATGGGCCAATCAGGAGGGCATAGATGCGCCCAAGGGCAGCGAGGAGGATCTTCTTTCCTATCTAGGATATCTACGCACCAAGGGTTTGAGAAAGAGCTCTTTGGTCCGGAATTTCTCCTGCCTTTCGGTTTGGTTTGCCTATCTCGTTAAGACAGGGCAACTCCCACAGAATCCTATCCCTGCTATTCAGAATGAGTATCTAAAGAGTTTCAAAAGAGAAGTTCGACGCCGCCAGCTCATAAGTGTGCCAGAGGCAGCAAAAATGGTTGCATCCACCATCGATACTAGAAACCGGGCCATATTGCTCCTTCTCTTTAAAACTGGCATTAGAAGGAATGAGCTTGTAACCCTTGATATCAACGACGTTGATCTGGAAGAACAGGTCGTCATCTTAAAACCGACCGGAAAGAGGAGCAACAGGACCGTATTCTTTGACGACGAGGCAGGACGTGCTCTTGCCAGGTGGCTCAAGTCACGAGAGCTGAGGTGTAAGAAGGATCCGAAGGCATTATTTCTAAACAACCTGGGCCTCCGATTGAGTAACGGAGGAGTTGATACGGTCGTAAGAGAAGCGGCGATGAGGGTATCGTTGCACGATCAAAAGTCTGATAGGCTGGAGGACAAATTTACTCCACATTGCTGCCGTTACTGGTTCACAACCCATCTAAGGCGCAAGGGAATGCCCCGTGAGTTCATTCAGGAGCTGAGAGGAGATGTGCGAAGAGAAGCAATAGACACCTATGACATAATTGACGAAAAAGAGCTTCGGGAGAGCTACCTTGCACGTATGCCGAAGCTGGGGATCTGAGGAAGGTCATGTCTTATAAGGGGGCACTTTTCCCTTCAGAGAAACTCGACACATCTGTAAGAGAGTGGATTATGGGTCTATGGTTAGCAGAGCAAGGCCGAACTTTTATGAGTGCCATCCGATTTCAGTAGGTAATAATATCTAGCGAGACCGGGTTTCGTTCTTAGTCTTTTTGAATGGGTTTACATAGTTTCGAGATGGGTCCCTGGATAATTCATCATAATAATCCACAATCAATGTATCATATTCCTCAAGCAGTTTTTCAAAAGCACAAGGCTCACAGTAGCGGCCCCAGTTACTTTCAACATCCTGGTTTTGTTGTCTGGCCAATAATTTGAGGATCCTTATGAAGAATAGAAAATCGATCGCGTTACCATCAAAAACCACATGTTTGAAGAATCCATCTCTACCCGACCAGTCCACATGCTCTTCCCACTGCAAATCCCGCCACGGCAGGAATTCTTCTACCATTTCCAGAGGAATCTCGAAAGTAGAACCATCGCGTTTAAGGTAAGTCCCGCTCCTACTGGGAGATTGGATGATTCGAGGATTTATTGAATAAATTTTTGTAGGTCTACCTTTGACCACCAGTTCAGTGACTGTTATAAGTTCATCTTTCTTCATTCTTTTGAGCAAAGTGTAAATCTTTGGGATTTTCAGATTACTATAATAAGGTATCTCTACATCCGGGTCCAGAGGCTTGTAACACATTTTTTGGAAGAACTTTGAGATACTATAGGGATGATCCCTGCCAAATGTGAGGTAAATCAAGAGGATAACAACTGATAATTGGGAATAGGCTCCATGTGGGTCTTTGCTTTTGGAATCATCATAGCTCTTGACGATTTCATGCCAGCAGTCCATATCAGAGAAAATATCGATATCGAATTTAGATCCTTCGATCGCACATATACGGAAAAGGTGTGTTTCCGTATTTATACGGAAAAATTGAATTTCCGTACATATATATTAACAGAAAGATATATAAAGCCACGAATCTAAGGGGTAATGTCAAAATGCGAGGGGTTGGCTCCCAAGAGGAGTCATGATATCGGGTTCTTTCCGAATTAATAATCGCATTTTGGACTGGCCTGGATTTCAGCCAGGTGGCATTGGGTGGGGGGTTGTTGATACGGCGATCTCTCAAAGAGCAAAAATCAAGAAGGCGAGTTAGATGGAAAAGCGAGCGAATGATTGCGACCAAGCGGTACTGTTGTCCAGACCGTCCCGCCAGGCCGCAAGGAAACACCATCCCTTACTTAGTGGAGGTGTTGCGTATGGACTTTGATCACCAAGATATATATTTTTTCGCTCTATCGAAGAGGGCGGAGCCTTTGACGATCCATGAAGCCTACCGACTCTCGGAGCTGGAGATGGTACATGGAGATCTCCTTAGTGTCGAGAATAAGGAGTCCGGCCTGATCGCCGTAATAGGCAAGATTTCAGTGTCGCTCCCCGAAGAGCTGGCCGGGCAGTTGCTGGCCCTAGTAGGCAAAAGAATTGGCATCCTCCGTTTGGACGGCTACCACGTCCGCTGCCTGGAGGCGAAACATGGCTGAAGTCGCAGGGGCCAAGATAGCGATAGACCTCAAGACCGACGAGCGATATCCAGCGATGCAAGAAATGTTGTACGAGTGTGGTTTGACACCGGATCTGTCGATTCAATGGACTGTACAACAAAATAGGAGGAAACAGGATATTTTTGTCGGCTGGGTAAGCGAATACAAGGATAAGAGGCGGCATTTGGTCGCTATCGATTATCCAAAGGGTGTATACCGTATTCCGAACGACGATCCGTCCAAATGGGACATGGGCATCGGTGACAAGAAAAACAGAATATCAACCTTAACCCTTCCCTGGAGGACATCAAAATGAGGTCCTTTTTCAGGTTCCCCGGAGGCAAATCGAAATTATCGAAGCGCATTGCTCGGATTATTTTCGATAGGTGTGGTGCGATTTCTGACTATAGAGAGCCCTTCTTTGGCGGCGGAAGCGTTGGGTTAGAGGTAATGGAGCATCTTGGACCCGGCGCAAAGGTATGGATCAACGATAAAGACGACGCGTTGATGAGCATATGGCAGGCAGTTGTAGAAAATCCGCACAGTATAACCGATCCGACTATGGGTTACGAGCCGAGACTGAAAGACTTTTATGAGTTCAAGTATAGATTGATGGACCACGATGACAAGAGCTCTCCCCAGGATCGCGCCATAATGCATTTAGTCATGCGCCAGATCTCTCGTTCCGGGTTAGGCGTTATGTCCGGCGGGCCAATGGGCGGAAGGTCACAGAAATCCAAGGACTGCAAGATAAACGCCCGATGGTCGCCAAATGCGATGAGCAAGAAAATCATGCAGGCTCATAAGTTGTTTAGTAAGTTCCAAGTCAAATTTACGTCTCTGGATTATGCTGATGTGTTGAAGGGAGTGACAGAAGATAGTGTCGTGTACTTAGACCCACCCTATAGGCAGAAGGGCCATCAGTTGTATCAGGTGCAGTTCTCCAAAGAAGAGCATATAAAGCTTGCAGGAATGCTGAAGAAACTGGACTGCAAGTGGTTCCTTTCATATGATAACTGCCAAGAGGTTAGAGAGCTGTATGACTGGGCAGAGATTATTCAGATTCCGGTATCCTATACTCTGAATAATACCGGTCGAGCTGTTGAATTGTTGATTATGCCCAGGCTTGAAGCCGAGTGATTCATACGAATAGGCCAGAGCATAAATCCCGATTAGGCAAATTTACGTGCGGCCTGTATGCCTCGTCTCTTTTGCATCAGTTCCAAGAAGACAGTAGGATTCAGGTTCGGGGCATCTGGTCCTAGACTTTTTTCTCTGGACAAAAGATGGGGATCCTCGGCGAGACCTATCCGACCGAACATCCTCTGGTCGCTGTAGGCCAGGTGATTTCCGTTATTAAAGGTGACAAGCAGACGATCGTGGATCGTTCGTCCTCAATATCCTGAGAGTAATGTAGCCAGCCTGTCATCCCTGAACCTGCAGGGGTTCAAGGCCCTATACATCTGCAGGAACTACTCCTCAGTTGAGCCTTCACAGTCTTTCAGCTCATGACCATTCTTGAAGAGGCCCTCCACTCTTTGGTCATCATCGAGCATGACCCCCTACTCTACGAGGACGCCCAAGGGATGGTTGAGTACGTCTCCCAAGCAACAATGCCGTTTACCTCCTGAATTTTCTCCCAATTGTATCATTCATAATCCCAAGCTATAGGCCTAGTCCAATTTACATAAATAGCAACGAGGAAGATATTATTTTGTATGGTCGAAGTGATCATTGTAGGTGCCGGGCCAGCGGGCTTGTTTGCCGCCCTGGAGCTTTCAAAATCAAGGGCGGACATCCTGGTGATAGATCAAGGAAAGGACATATCTGACCGCATCTGCCCCATGAAGAAGAGAGACCACTGCATTCACTGCGATCCATGTCATATCATGTGCAGCGTAGGGGGAGCGGGGACTTACTCCGACGGCCTTCTTAACCTCCATCCGGCCATAGGCGGCAACCTTGAGCTCCTGGTTGGTGGAGAGGCCTGGGATCTTGTCAATGAGGTGGACGCGGTATTTCTCAGATATGGCGCTCCTGAACAGACACTGGAACCATCCGAAGACGATACGGAAATGCTCAGAAGAAAAGCGGCTGCATCCGGAGCTCGTTTCATACCCATAAGACAACGGCATATGGGTTCCGATAGAACCCCAGAGATTATAGCCACCTTCAAAAAAGATCTTGAGCAGAAGGGTATCAGGTTTATGCTCAATTCCAGGGCAGAAGACCTGATCATAGAAAACGGCAGATGCTGCGGCGTCAAGCTGGCCGATGGCACTCGATTAAGGGCTAGCAAGACACTCCTGGCTCTGGGCCGGGTGGGGGCCAAGTGGATCGGAGATCTCATCGAAAGATATGGCATCAGGGCCCGGTTCGGGCCTCTGGATGTAGGAGTCAGGGTAGAGGTGCCCTCGATTATAATGGACCCAGTCACCCGAATAAACAGAGATCCCAAGTTCCACATAGTCACCCACAGGTACGACGATTTCGTCAGGACCTTCTGTACAAACCCAGGAGGATTCGTGGTCAAAGAGGAGTACCAAGAGTTCATCGCCACCAACGGCCATTCCATGACTAATCGGCGATCGGAGAATACCAACTTTGCCTTTCTGGTCCGACTGGAGCTGACCAAACCCGTGGAGAACACCACCGCCTACGGTATGTCCATAGCCAAGCTGGTCACCACCATCGGAGGTAGAAGGCCGGTCATCCAGAGGCTTGGCGATTTGCACAGAGGTCGGAGGTCAACCGAAGAGAGGATAGCCCGGAACCCGGTTGAAAATAGCCTCAAGGATGTCACTCCCGGAGACATTTCTATGGCTCTGCCCCATCGAATAGTTATGGACATTATCGAGGGTCTGGAGATCTTAAACCAGATCGTGCCCGGAGTGAATGCAGACTCAACCCTCCTGTACGCTCCCGAGATCAAGTTCTACGCCCGGGAGGTTGAAGTTATGGACCGTAGTCTTCAGACCTCCGTAGAGGGGCTGTATGTAGCCGGAGATGGTGCCGGTCTGTCCAGAGGCATAGTGACTGCCGCGGCCACAGGAATCCTAGCAGCGAGAGGCATTACATCAGCATTGACCTGACGACATATCGGGTAACAGAGAGGGGTTGAAGGATGAGATTTCGACAAGGGCCGAGAGCTACGACGAAGCTTATCCAAAAGTGTAGAAGAGCGAGAAAACCCTAGAGGCTTGGACATGATCAAATTGCCGTGGAAACGAGGGGCCAGACCATTTGAGCCCAGGTCGATGGTCAACTAAGGCTCAATGGAGCTGGAGACGGCCAAGCAGATCATCCAGGAGATCTTCCAGGCCAGCCCCCGGACGTTGAGGAAATGATACAGAACAGGCTGGAAAAGAGCTGGAGCAAGGAGAACTGGCAAGAAGATGAGAGCCGTAGCCAAATGAATTCCGCCTGGGTGAGTAGCTATGGGCAGGAGCAATGTCTCCCTCGGTTATCGATGAGGTAATCGAGAAGCATCGCCACACTGTAATAAGGACGATACGTACTATTATTTAAACTTCTCGATAGCAAACAGGCGACCTTTTCCATGCGAAACGTTTTTATACCAAAACGACGTACCAAGGTTCAGTTCAGTTTACTATTCTGGTGGCCCGCCAATTGGCGGAGAGTAGTCTAGAGGAAGTATGAGAGCAAATCCAAAAAACATCACCTTTAGGGTCGATGACCCAACGTATGGCGACTTTAGGCAACTTGCAGACGCTCGCGCAATGACGATATCGCGGTTCATGCGGTATCTGATTGTCGAAATGGCTAACCTGGCACTCAACAGAACCGAGACAGGAATTGGCATCGACGAACCGGATTGTGAAAACTGTAAGGTGAACCACAAAGAATACGGATGTCCAATTCCAGGATGTATCATGCCAAAAATTTCACCGGAGATCCTATCAGAACTCAGTGGTCTCCTTGATGTATGGAAGTGAAGACATGCATGGTTGAATAGCTCCTCTAAATTTTTACGGGAGCCTATTGTTTGATGACTACAGAAATTTCGTTCAGAAGGCATCTCCAAAACCATGCAGGATATTTTTTGTTTAGTATTTCACCAGAGATCGCAAGGTCGCTGGGTTGTAGAGAAGTTGACATCATCGTCTGTAACGACGGAATGAGTTTGGCACCAGTTTAAGAGTAGACGTATTTTAAAAACAACAAAAACTGACGGTGTTTGCAGCACCGTCGGATGGAAAAATGAGACTTTATCACTCTAACACTGTCGTAAAATGGACAGTTTTATCAATATCTGGGATGAGGCGGCATGATCGTTGACGAAAGCAGAGTATCCCTTGCTGCAACTTTTCTCGATGGTAGCGATTATGAAGTCTATAAAGCGACTCGTGCGGGCTTCACTACTTCTTTTGTTATAGCTGCGGAACGATCTGGAAAAAAAGTGCTATTTGTCTCACCAACTAAGAAGATAATCGGAGACACAATGAATGGAGCGGCAGAAATCGTGGGGATCTACGGTAATAGCGCATGCGAATACAACAAACGTGAAGTAGCCCAATATCCGATTCTGAAGCATTTGCCGATGACAATACCCGAAGGGTGGTGCATCAATTGCACGTATTCAGAGGAGTGTCCCATATTAGACATTGAACGAAATCCCGATGCTCTAATGAAATCCCTGACCGCGGCCAAACTCGAGGCCATCATGATCTCGGACAACGGCAGGGCACAGTCCTTGCAAGCGATCTTGAGTGATGTGGATGTCGTGTTGTTCGATGAGGCCCATACGCTGGTCACTGGCGACGTTCCAAAGATTCAGTACAAACATCATTTATCGGGCCTTGCAGATAGACTTCATCTTGCAAATTATGTGCAGCTAGAGAAGTTAATAAATAAGTACTGGCAGTGGTTGCGAAAATATTCAATCATGGACCAAGATTTTTCGAAGCTACAGGATCTGCAAGATGAAGCCGAATGTTGCCCAGACAATTTGCTGATAAGAGAACTGGAAATTCGGTATCCTCTAACACAAGGACTTCAGATAGCGCTTTGGGAAGAACTCTATGAACTTGCAAGGAACAAAGAAGTAAGCGACGAAGAAGTGCTGCAGCTCCGGGACCTTATTACGATCCTGAGCCAAGATAAAGCCCGTCTGTCTTACATCACCCAGGATGGAAAAGGTAAAATTTATGTCTGTGGGGCAATCGGTCGGATGAATGGTGCGATCCAGTCCTATCTTAAGAATGTTGCCAGGAATGCTGCGGTAATATTTGTGTCAGGGACGCTATATGAGCCTCATCCTGACTTCTTCAGAGGCCTGGTGGGCAGAGAGATGGCCGGAGAAGAAAATCCACTGAAGAAGAAAATCTTCCCGGATATCCTCAATACCAACCGCAAGATGACAATCTATGCGGATACATGGCGGTTGTCTGGCACTAACGCCCAGAAGCTTTCCAAGATACCGAACATCGTGGCCCGCATTAAGGACATCTCGGAAGAAAAGCAGAATGCACCAATCTACTTGGTCGCCCCGAATATAGCAATGTGTAATAGGCTGCATGGGGCATTGAAAGAAGAGTGTCCTAATATCCGCTTTGACTATTATCGGTCGGAGAATACGCTTGGTGTCAAAAACGAATGCCGCGTCATGATTGCTGTAGGCCTTGCCGAGGTTCCGAAGAATTCCTACGATTGTCTGGCCAATTCGGATACTGAGAGCTATACAATCCGGATATGCGATGTTGACGCTGCAAGTTGGCAGGCCTGGTCACGAGTAAAAGATCCGGCAGGTATTGAGCCGTCCGAGGTCCATTGTATCGGCATCAAGCCTGAGGATGTCGAAAGAGTCATGACCTGGGGGCCGGACCGAACCGTCACTGTGTCTGGCATCTCGGTAGATACCCCAGAAAGAAGAAAATTAACCAATGTCAAGTATCATGTGAGCTGCACAGAAGAGTTGCCTAAGTCTGCGGTGATGGAGCCTTATAAGAGGCAGAATCATGCCGAACAACGTAAAGCATCTCCTTACATAGGGAAAATCTGGGACGCGCAAGGGGACCTGACCGATTGTACACTACCGGTTTATCGGGTCGAAAAAACCGATAGTGGTGAGGACATATGCACGAAATCCTCCNNGAAATACAGATCACTGCGGATACCTTAAACACGTTCTTCAGGAGCAAGCAGTCAGACCATGCAGAACAGCAAGCGAGTGGTGGATACTATCCGAAAAAAACGGGAAGTTGGGATGAGCTGATTCGCCGTATGCTGCGGGGTGAAGTAACGGTAGCCACGTATAGCATAGGTGAGGACGGCCTCACTGTTCAGTGCGCTTTCGACTTCGACAATCACAAGAAGACCAATCCCGCCTTGCCTCGTTTGTATGCCGCCGTTGACCACATCAAAGAGCTTGGAGCGCAGCCCCTAGTAATCGCTTCTGGAAGTCCCGACAGCTACCATGTCCACATACCGATAATGCGGACGGCCGTGGAGACAAGTCACGATTTCACGAAGACACTACTTAATGAGCTAAAGAAATCCCACAAAGACCTGGATTTTAAGAACGATACCGAAACATTCCCGAAGCAGGCCAAGATAACTAAAAGAACTAAATTTGGAAATGCGCTGAAGGTGCCAGGAGCCGTTCAGCGCAAGTCAGGGAAGCGTTCTCAGCTTCTTGATCCCGACACCAAAGAGCCCGTTGATGTTATCTTTATCACAAAAGTCTTAGAGCTGAGGCAGCCCGAACAAGAAGCAGTCGAAGTCGGTGTGCGGCAGTACTTGCCTGCGAATTCAAGACCTGCCAGGGCCAGCAAAATAGG
>PMNG01000074.1 GCA_003162615.1 Methanothrix sp.
CAATATTGACGCGACACTAGTTATAAGTGGAGGGGTTAAGCATTAGCTCTCTTAAATTAAGTATGGCACTTCTTGCCCTTTTGGCGCTTTGCACTTCATGGGCTGCTGGTCAAGGTTACGGTCAAGGTTATGGATACCCATATCCATCGCAGTATTCGTACTCATTTCCTTACCCGTGCCAATGCTACAGCTATCCCTGTACTTGCTCGTACCAATATTACCCAAATCAATATTATCAAAGCTGCACGTCATGTCAGACACCTAGCTACTACCCGTGTAACTACCCTTGCTACTATCCGTACACCTGTCAGAACTGGCCTTGCACGAACTATGATTCATGCCGAGATTGCGGCTATCCAGGCTACGGCCCATACCAGGTTCCAACTCCAGTTCCGTACTAATGCATCAAAAGGCACTGCGGACATCGATTGTCAGATTAAGAATAGCGGTGCCTTGAAGTGGTAAAGTGATGTTGGGCAGTTTTGCTAGATTCTAGTGTTCAATAGGTAAAGAATAGCCGAACTTAGGAGTTCGGCTGCCCGATTTATACTTTTCTTCTATGTAGGATACAAGAGACGCCAAGAAGACCTGCTAATGCAAAGGTCAGCTCGAATCCCGGCTGCTTTTTCGCTGACGGTTGGTTCTCTTTTCCGGAGGTTTGGTTGGTCTGAACTGCTACAGAAGTTGCTGAATATTCTACAGGTATGAATCCATTCTCCTCAGCGATCTTCTGGCCCTGAGGGCCTTTTAGAAAGTCGATATAAGCCTTAGCGCCCGGATTTGGAGAGCCGAAGGTGACCAAATAGAGCTTTCTGGCTAGAGAATAAGACCCATCTTTTATCGTCTCTACGGTCATTTGCTTTCCATCCAGAGCGACGGTGTCGAGATCTTTTCCCTGGATATAGCTGAAGCCCAGATAGCCAATCGCCTTATTGCTGCCGGTTACCGCTGTTTTAACTTCGGCACTGCTCATAGCTATGGTCTTCACACCTGGAGTTTCAGCTTTGCTGTTTCCCATGATGACTTCATTAAAAGTATCCAGTGTGCCGGAACCCTGCTCTCTGGCAATGACGTAGATATCACTGTCTGGCCCACCTAGTTGACTCCACTTGGTTATTTCTCCAGCGTAGATCTTCTTGAGCTGGTCGCGGGTCAAATTCTTGACACCTCCGTCATAGATCGCTTTGCTCACAGCAACTCCTATTCCATCGTAGGCTATGAGAAACTCCTGGAACCGGTCGTTATACTTTTCCTTTTCATCGGTGGTTACCTCTCTGGAGGCCATAGCCACGTTCGAGCGACCTTCCGCGATGTTCGTGAGTCCTGCGCCAGTTCCGCCTCCTGTGACCGAAATGTGGAATTCATTCTGCTGAAGGTCAAATGCCTCCGCTGCCATTTCTCCAAGAGGCAGAACTGTAGTCGACCCAGAAACTAATACTTCTGTCGTGGTTCCCAAAGAAACGTCAATCGATCCAAGAAACAGAGATACAGCCAATATTATTAGAAGCCTGTTTATGTTATCACCATTTTCAGAGTCGGATCCTTTTCTGCTCAAGATAACCATCATTGTTGGCCTTCAATGCACAGGTCTTTCTTAATATTTGCGGTATCAATTTCCATTAGAGCAGCAGACTTATAAAATGCCCATTAAGGCTATACCGTCCGTCTCAACCAACCATAGACTAGGCCACGGATCACAAGAAACCGGTGTGATGATTCGCCAGGGCGGGGTCTGATGGTTGTGCAAAGGCTCGACTCGCCACAATTCAAAAAAGCCTAGTTCTATTTCCTTCTTGATACTATTCAGGCATAATTTTAAGTCATTTGAAATTTTATGGAGAATACATGAAACCAACTCCTGAGATTGATCGGAAAGCATACGAATTGGCGAAGAGCTATCTGCCTAGCCTCAAATTCCGGGGGTAACGCAGGCACTCATTGAGAAATACCTGAACCCATTATCTCTTAACTCTAAACCTACATCGAAAGAACAACTCTATTGCAGAATACTTGAGCACGCCCAGAATGCAAACATGAAGTCTGAAGTCATAGGAGGATCGATCGACGGTGTGGATAAACTTGCCTCCGTCTTGTACGGTTTCAACCCGAAAGCGGTATTGGCCGAGTACGGAGACAATTGGCAAATGGTTCTTGACCATATAGTAAAAGAACTCAATCCAAGGGGCCAGGTTCGCAGAACGCCGCAAAGCATTTGGCCGCAATACTGTAGAACAATTCTTTCAGCTGCTGAATTCATTGAGCAATTTGCATCGGCCGAGGATTTCTTCAGATGGATTGACTTTTTTGATAGGGATGACAGGGCACGTGCAAGTCTCCCCATGCTTTTGGGTCATGAGATAGAAGGATTCAGATTTGCCCTTTCCTGTAATTCCTCAAGGAACTGGGGTATATCAAATTCCCAAAACCCGATGTTCACTTGCATGATATCTTTACGGCGCTTGAACTCTGTGAGAATGGAAACGATAACTACCAGTTGTTCAAGGCAATCATTCGAGTTGCGATTCACTCCAACGTCACGCCCTATAATGCCGATAAAGTGTTTTGGTTAATAGGAAGTGGATATTTTTATCAGGATCCCATGATTGGTTCAAAGGGACGTGTTGGTAGCCACAAGAAAGACTTCATCGAGTTTGCTCGGACAAAGATTGCAGAGATCTGAAGGCCATTAAGTTTTTGTTTAAGCCTATGGGAAGAAATAGCTAGCAGGGCAAGCGCAGAATACTATCAGATGAGATGCGTCTAATGTAGTAACGTGGGTTGCATATCGCTTCATTTTCGCCTCGTTTTCTTCGCTCTAATAGCCCTTTGGCACCTATTCTTGATAAAAATTTTATCATAGACGCTCGTACAATGTCGTCCTCTGGACCGCATTTCTGCCATGAGCCTCGATGATAGCCCTTAGATCATCGGGGGAGATGTACTGTGACTCCTTTGAACCAGCAGTCCTGGATATGTTCTCCTCCATAAGCGTCCCTCCCAGGTCGTTGACACCCCACTCGATGGCAGACCCTGCCACGATTCTCCCTAGCTTAGTCCAGCTTGCCTGGATGTTGGTTATGTAAGGATGTAGGGCAACTCTGGCTAATGCATGCATTTTGAGATGGTCTAAAATGCCTTTGGGATTAACAACCAACTGACCTAGCTGATTGTTTCCAGGCATGAACGGCAAAAGGACAAACTCGGTGATCCCGTGGGTTCTGGCCTGGATCTCCTTGAGGATCTGAAGGTGCCTGAGACGGTCTTCCAGGCTCTCGACATGTCCATAGAGCATAGTCGAGGTTGTCGGTATGCCTAGCATGTGAGCGGTGGAGACAATGTGGCACCATTGGCTCGTAGTGAGTTTTCCCGGACATATTTTCTGCCTCACAGAATCAACGAGAATTTCCGCAGCCGTTCCTGGCATGGAGCCCAGGCCGGTCTTTTTAAGCTCGATCAATGCATCCTCCACGGGTACGCGGGAGTTCCTCGACATGTGGAGCACCTCCATGGGAGAGTAGGCGTGAAGGTGCATTCTTGGATAGCTTTGTCCTATCAGCTCCAGGATTTCACAGTAGTCCTCCAGTAACATCCCGGGGTCCAACCCACCCTGAAGGCAAATCTCAGTGGCGCCCATCGCTTCGGCTTCCGCCACGCGGCTTAGGATCGCCTCTAGAGAGAGCTTATAGCCAACGTTTTGCCTGAATGCACAGAAGCTGCAGCTTCCAACGCAACGATTGGTGAAGTTTATGTTCCTGTTGATGACGAACGATACCTCATCGCCGCAGCTTTTCTGTCTCATGAGATTTGCCAGGCGAAAGAGCCTCATCGGCTGACTCCAAAGCTTCAGAAGCTCGCTGTTATCGATTATACCCGAAGGAGAAGAATAAGGACTGGGGGACTCCAGGGACTCCAAAAAGGGTTCATGCAACTCAGAAGATTTTGAAACGCTTGATAGCTTTGATAGCATTCAAATATCCATCTCCGCATCGCCGATGATCCTGCTCTCCTTGGGAAGCTGGGAAACCAGCGTTCCATGAGAGTACAGTCCGCAACCTAATACATCCCCATTATAAAATACTACCACATATCCTGGTTCGACTTTTGCTTCAAGGACCTGACTCTTTCCAGCAAAGAAGATCCTGGATTGTTCCGAAGGAAGATGTACGACGTTCTTGGTGGCGTGCCTTCCGAAGACCTGAAGAGCGCAGCTCGTGGGTTTCCAATGTTCTTCTTTGAAGTTCATCATTCTGAGACCTATTGCCTCATATCTCAACTTAGGAAGCGCCATATCGCTAAAGGCCCAGACATTCTGGGCGCGCCTATAGAAGCAGAAGCAGTCAAAGACCTGCATAGGGATACCGAACCGCTCTTGCCATAACCTGGCGATTTTAGAGCGATCCTCCAGTTCGAAGGCGTTCCTATCTTTTGACCAGCCTGGCGACAAAAAAACCCCCTGTATCGTTCTGATGAGGATAATACCTGACGCAGTGCTTCAATTCATCGCAAAACTCTGTGCCGTTCCACTCGGTAAGCCCTGAACAGCCTTTCAGGCCCTGAACCGACGCTTTCTCAAGACAGACTGTGTCCTGAGACTGCCTTAGAACATCGTCGACTACTGCCTCGTTCTCCTCCGGAGCGTAGGTACAGGTTGAATAGACTATGATTCCACCGGACCTTGTTAGTTGAACTGCTCTTTTCAGCAGCCCGATCTGGAGTACCTGGAGGTCAAAGGATCTCTTTAGGCTGCACCTGCCCAGGACCTTCGGGTCCTTTCTGGCCATCCCCTCGCTAGAGCATGGTGCATCCACCAGGACCCTGTCGAACTGTTGCTGAGGAAACCTCCGGCCGTCGTATCTCGTTATAGCCACGTTGACTGCTCCCAACCGCTCGCAGTTTGATCTCAAAGAGGTTATTCTGGCTAAAGATGGTTCATTAGCTATTATCAGACCACGGTTCTCCGTCGCTTGAGAGATCTGGGTGGTTTTGCTGCCCGGTGCTCCACACAGATCCAGAACCCGATCACCTGGCCTGGGGTCTAGCACGATTGAAGGGATCATTGATACTTCTTCCTGGATGTGGATGTGTCCCAGAACGTGCTCGATCATCTTTCCCGGGCGCTCAACTCCAAGTCTTAAGCCTAGAGGATACCACTCAAGACATGTGTAAGCCACGTACGCTCTATCCAGACGGTCCAGAAGACAGGATCTATCCGTCTTCAGGGTGTTTATCCTGGCCGTGGTTGGCAGAGGCATAGCCAGAATGTCCAGAAAGCCATCGTAGTCGGGAATGATGCTTCGGTACCTCTCCAGGTGATCCATGGACTCTGATTGGGCGCTTTGCAGAAATATGTTCTCGTTGTCCTCGAATATGCATTCAAAACGAACGAGCGGATAAGCAAAAGGATTTAATAGTCGGGCATCAGGACTCTAATCGCGAAAAAATCGAATTCGTGGTTTTTCGCAAAAAGGACGGTGAAGATTTGTTTAGAAGTGATGAAGGATCTTCCATGGGCGGATCCGATCCAACTGCTCCAGTAGAAGTTGGAAAAGAGTACGATGTCGAGATTCAGGACATAGCCCGTGAAGGCGACGGCATTGCCAGAGTAGAAGGATTTGTGATCTTTGTGCCCGAGGCCAAAGTCGGGGACAAGGTTAAGATTACTGTTGACAGGGTAATGCGCCGTTTCGCAATAGGCCATAAACTCTAATTTAGTTTTCGTGAAGGAAGGTGAAGGTTTTGTTCAGACGTGAAGAGGGCTCCTCCATGGGCCAAGCTGCGCCTGTCGAGGTCGGAAAAGAGTACGATGTCGAGATTCAGGACATAGCCCGTGAAGGCGATGGCATTGCCAGAATCGAGGGGTTTGTGATCTTCGTACCCGAGGCAAAAGTCGGGGACAAGGTCAAGATTCAGATCGACAGGGTAATGCGGCGCTTTGCTATTGGTCACAAGATTTGAGCTAAGAAATTTAAGCTGTTTTAAGGTTTCTGGTTCTCCGAACCAGACCCAAAATATTTGTTTATAGGTTCTTCAGTACGGTTTCCAGATCTTCCAGGAACAGATCGATGTTCTCATGAGTCATATGCGGCATCAGAATTAACCTGAGCGCTCTGTTTGGCTCTCTGGTCATGGAAACATGCCATCCCCGCTTGATAAGCTCCGACCTTACTACGGTTGGCGATTTAACCTTGAGGGCAACCACGTTCATGACAGGCTCGATGACCGGTTTTACACCAATCTGTTTTGCGCCAGCTACCAGATGTCTGGTCAGATCCATGCAGTAGCTGATCACTTTCCTGAAACCCGACCTTCCAAGATGGATCATGACAGCATAGGTGGCTGCTGCCGCAGCTCCGCTCCTGGTACCGGTGAGCGACGCCTGCCTGGCAACCGTCAGATAATGCGTGTCAGTCTCCAGTAAACTCATATCCTTCAAAGTCCTGAAGAGCAGGCCGCCTGCAGGTATAGTGCTCATGCCCATCTTGTGAGGGTCAATGGTGATAGAGGATACACCAGCGACACGGAAGTCCCACTTATAATCGCTGTCCAGGAAGGGCAAGACAAATCCGCCAAAAGCTGCGTCAACGTGCAGATGAATTTCTCGATCTATAGTGATCTTGGCCAGCTCGTCGATGGGATCAACTTGACCAAACTCTGTGGTACCGGCTATCCCGACCACAGCCAATGTTCGATCGTCCACCAACTCCTCAACGGATGATATATCAACCCTGAGATCTTCATCAAGATCGGCCTTGCGAACATCTAGATTGAGCAGATCCCCGATTTTGTCGAAGGAGAAATGGGCGGAGGCTGGGACAACTATGTTGCCATCTCTTACTCGCGATGTACTCCTCGCCGCCCTGATGGCCTGGATGTTCGACTCAGTGCCGCCGGTGGATATGTATCCCACTGCATCAGGACATCCCAGAAGGTCTCCCATAATACTGATTGTCCTGGCTTCCAGCTCGGCTACTCCCGGGAAGAGTCCCGGGTCACCCAGGTTGGTCTCCAAAAAGAGGTTGTGCGCCTTGACCGCGATTGAGTGCGGCCTGGTGCACATGGTAGAGAAGAACCTGTCGTACTGCAGGTCTCTCCCCTTCATCTC
Source organism: Methanothrix sp. (assembly GCA_003162615.1). Taxonomy (GTDB): domain Archaea; phylum Halobacteriota; class Methanosarcinia; order Methanotrichales; family Methanotrichaceae; genus Fen-7. The sequence continues at coordinate 7,103 of PMNG01000074.1, forward strand.
CACCAGGATTTTGAGGACCTCCTCCTCCGTAATGGAATCCTCAGGAAGAGATTTCTCCCTCAACTTTTATCCCTCACCGCCTTGAGCATCAAGATTTTCTCTGCTCGGGCCACCGTCTCCCTGACAACAGCAACCGCATCGATGTTGGCGGAGATGCTGGTGATGCCTATCTCGACCAGGCGTTTGGCCATCTCCGGGTAGGATCCAGCCTGTCCGCAGATAGAGGTCTTGACTCCTGCCTCGTTGCACCTCTCAACGACGTACTCTATCTGCTTGAGTATAGCAGGGTGGAGCTCTGTGTAAAGCCCGGCCACGTTCTCGTTGTTCCGATCAACGGCCAGAGTGTACTGGGTCAGGTCGTTGGTCCCGAAGGAGACGAAGTCCAGGCCGTCGTCGATGAAGTCTTCGATGGTCAGGGCCGCTCCTGGAGTCTCCACCATTATACCCACATCGATCTTCTCCAGGTCCAGTCCCTCGTCGATCATTATGGCCTTGGCCGCCCGCAGCTCGCGGACGTGCTGGACCATAGGGAGCATTATGCCAACGTTTGTCAATCCTATTTCGTGCAGCTTCTTGAAAGCTCTGACCTCCAGCCGGAAATGATCAGTCTCGACCAAGTCCCTGCGGATGCCGCGCCAGCCAAGCATTGGGTTGTGCTCGATAGGTTCTCCCTCGCCGCCCTCCATAGCCCTGAACTCGTCCGTCGGTGCATCCAGAGTCCTGACCCATACAGGTCTCGGATAGAAGGGATCAGCAACGGTCTTGACGCCTTTGACCAGCTCGTCGATGTACTCCTCAGTCTTGCTGTTCTTTATGTACCAGTTGGGGGTCTTACCTAGGCCGAGGATCATGTGCTCGATCCTCAAGAGACCGACCCCGTCGGCTAAAGTAGCAGCAGCCGCTTGGGCACGGTCCGGCTCGCTGATGTTTACCTTGACCTCAGTGGCGGTTATGGGCTTGGACACCATGGCGACTGCCCCAGACGCGACCGCTGGTTTGGCCGACTCCGGAGCGGCAACACGGCCCTCGTAGACCATGCCCTTTCTTCCATCGACCGTAACCTCCATGCCGTCTTTTAAAACCGAAGTTGCCTTCTTGGTTCCCACAACTGCCGGACAGCCCAGCTCTCTGCTGACTATTGCCGCGTGACAGGCCATGCCACCCTCATCGGTGACGATTGCTCCTGCCCGCTTCATTCCAGGAACCATGTCTGGCATGGTCATCTTGGTAACCATGATGTTTCCCTGCTTGATCTTACCAAGATCCTTTCCGGCGGTGATGAGCCTTACGATGCCTGTAGCCACGCCGGGGGATGCTCCTAAGCCAGTCATCAGTATCTTGCCTTTGGTGATTGCTTCTGCCGCAGGCTTTTTGCTATTGTTAATCGTTGTTATCGGCCTAGACTGTAGAATGTAGATCTTGTTCTTCTCTACACCCCATTCGATGTCCTGGGGAATTCCATAATGCTTTTCCAGGATCTCGGCATAATTGGCCAGTTGAAGGATCTCGTCCTCGGTAAGAACTACCGCCTCCCTCTTCTTAGCGGGTACCTTGACGGTGACGGTCTTCATGGTCTTGGGATCGCGTATGATCTGGATCTCCTTGGCGGCGATGAACTTGCTTACGATTGTCTTCTTGACCCTGTCAACAACGTAGTTATCCGGGGAAACGGATCCACTGACCACAGACTCTCCAAGGCCCCATGCAGCTTCTATGACTACCAATGGCTCGCCGGTACTGGGTTGGGAGCTGAACATCACCCCTGACTTCTCAGAGTCAACCATCTTCTGTACGATGGCCGATAGGTTGACCTTCTCGTGGTCGAACCCCTGCTCAACCCGATAGAAAATGGCCCTAGCTCCGTATAGAGATGCCCAGCACTTCCTGACCGCTTCGAAGACCTGATCTGCTCCGCGCATGTTGAGGTAGGTCTCCTGTTGCCCAGCGAAGCTGGCATCTGGAAGGTCTTCGGCTGTGGCGCTGGAACGAACTGCAACGAAAACCTCCTTGCCTTCGCGCTTGCACAACTCATCGTACCGGGATCGTATGGCCTGCTCGATGTCTTTTGGCACCTTGGCATCCATGATCAGCTTCTTGGCCGCCGACTCTGCCTTGAGCAGCTGGGCTTCATCGTTGACATCCACGTTGAGAGAGTCAAAAAGCTTCTTAGCGATGCCCGTTCTGTTGATGAAATCCCTGAAGGCCTGAGCCGTTACGGCAAAGCCGCCCGGAACCGGCACATCGATGCTGATCATTTCACCGAGGCTTGCGCCCTTCCCTCCAACAGTGGCAAGGTCCTCCTTGCCAACCTCTTCCAGCCAAACAACAGCGTCCATTCGAATTCTCCTCCTGGTGACCAAGTCTGCCCAACCATCCAGCTATTACAATATATCAAGGTTTCACAGGGTATATAGGATATATACAAAAAGATAATATCCGCGCCAGCATTTCTCCCCCACCTATTATGTTCAAGCGATTCATGAGAGCAATGGAAGCCTTAGAAGCCCTAATGGGTATCATTCAGCCCGTCCAGTGCCAAGAAAGTATTCCCGTACAAGATTCGGTTGGAAGGGTCCTCTCTGTGGATATAGTCTCGGCCGTCGACCTTCCGGAGTTCAACCGCGCGGCCATGGACGGATACGCCGTCAGATCCAGTGACGCCAGGGGCGCGAGCACCACCAACCCGGTCTATCTTCACCTGGACGAGAACTGCACGCAGGTTCGAACCGGCATGGTCGTGCCAGACAACTTCGACGCTGTGGTCATGCTTGAAGAGACGTTTTTGCGCGGAAACCAGGTCGAGGTCATGGGCGAAGTTCATCCATTTCGAAACGTCTCCCGGATAGGCGAGGACATCGCCGTTGGCGATTTGATCTTCAAGGAGGGACATAAGATTCGGCCGCCGGACATCGCCTTACTGGCTGCCCTGGGAATAAAAGAGGCTTCAGTCTACACGCGACCAAATATCGCCATTATACCTACGGGCGGCGAGCTGGTGGCCATAGCAGCACGGTCGCTCTTACCTGGCGAGGCGTACGAGATCAACGGGCTCATGGCTCGGCTATACGCGGAAAAGTGGGGCAGCCTAGCCACGGTGCACGATATAGTCCCTGATGATCCAGAGCTGATCCGCAAAGCCGTAGTATCAAACCTTGATGCCGACATGATAATTCTCATCGGCGGCACTTCAGTGGGCGAGAAAGACTACGCCCCGAAGGTCTTGATGGAATTGGGCGATCTGCTGGTTCACGGAGTTAGAATCCAGCCTGGCAAGCCCACAGCCTTCGGGAGAGTCCAGGGCAAGCCCGTAGTCTGCCTACCGGGGTATCCAGTGGCTGCTCTTTCTGATCTTTACCTGTTCGTCAGACCAGCTCTAAAAAAGCTGGCTCACCTCGACGACGCGGTTCCCAAGACCACCGCCAGGCTAGCTCGCAAGATTGCTTCCAAGCCCGGCTACCTGGGCATTGTCAGGGTCAAGATCGAGGGCGAAATGGCAATCCCAATCATGACCTCGGGCGCGGGCATTCTCAGCTCGGTAGCCCGAGCGGATGGCTTCGTGATCGTACCTGAAGAGCTGGAAGGGATCGAGGCTGGAGAGATGGTAGAAGTCACGACGATTGAGTGAACTGTACTACTTGTGCATCTCAGCCGCTTAAAGCGGCTTTACCGATAGACAAGTAAACTTGATTAAAATAAGGTGTCGTTGATTTAATATACTCAGACTACTAGGCATAGATCATGTCCAACTGGATCTACCCGGATTTCGAGTTCAAGCCCAAGAGGCCGCTCTTCCTGTGCATCATGTCCAACACCGACACCGGCAAGATTCCCGGAATAAGTGCCGCAGGAACAACGCCATATCTGACAGACTACACTCCCGGCGGTGACGCCGAGCTGGTGGAGACGAACAAGATAATGACAATGCCAGAGCTACCCGAGGCTCCTGGCGGCTCGCCGACACCAGCCATTGTGACCAAGGCTGCCCTCAACCTTTCAGGCATACCTTCCCTCTTCGTGGCCAGCGGCCTGCGAGTGAAACCTGCGATACCCTACATGGAGATAGGAGGATCGCCGGGTCACGACATCAGAAAAGAGAGCGCTGTGGAGGGCGTAGAGGGTATCTACCAGAGGGCAGAGCTGGCGGGCAAGAAGCTTGCTAAGCTGTCCGACTGCGTCTTCATAGGCGAATCCATCGCTGGCGGGACGACCACTGCTCTAGCAGTCCTGAAGGCCCTAGGGTACGATGCAAACGTGAGCAGCAGCTTTGCCACCAATCCTGTTGAGCTGAAGCAGAAGGTAGTAGCAGAGGCCATGAAACGCGCCGGGATATCCTTGGGCGGTTTTAAGAACGATCCCCTGCGAGCCGTAGCTGAGATGGGAGACCCCATGATGCCCTGCGCTCTGGGCCTCATGAAAGGTTTGAAGGGTGCAAAGGTGGTCATGAGCGGCGGAACGCAGATGGCTACCGTCCTGGCGCTGGCCAAGGCCCTGGACATAGAAGGCGACATATGCATCGCCACAACCAAGTACATCGATGATGACAAGAGCGCTAGCTTCCGCAAGATCGTGGAGGAGACCGGGCGACCTTACTACTTCTCTGATCCGGGCCTGGAAAGGTCAAAGATACCTCCAGTTCAGATATATGCCCAAGGGTATGTTAAGGAGGGCGTGGGCATGGGAGGAGCCGTCCTCGCCGCAAGCCTGTACGGCGTGACCCAAGCGGAGATAGTCGAGGAGGCAGACCGCGTTCTGATGACCGTAGAGCTACCAAAGAAGTGAGAGAAAGAAATAGGGACAACCCTAAAATCCTTTTTCTTCAAGCCATAAAGCTGCTGTTCTAAATCCATCTAGCAAATTATCTGAGTGACCGCGAATTCTCTCTGTCGATTCCTGAATTTTGGGCAAAGCCAATTAAAGGCTGGACATGGGAGCATGCTCAACCGTCATGAGAGGGTATAATATTATAAATACCGGGACACGTTCGGGGAAATCTAGTAAATCGTAGCCGTTTGCCATGAGATTTCACATAGAAACCTACGGGTGCACGTCAAACAGGGGGAACTCGACGGATGCAACTTCTGCCCTGGTCAGCCTTGGACACCAGCTATCCACTATCGAAGAAGCGGACATAATAATCGTAAACACCTGCGCAGTGACTCAGAAGACCGAAAATAAGATTGTCAGACGCCTGCGCCAGCTCCCCCCGGATCGTCTGATCATTTCTGGTTGCCTTTCTACTGCCATCCCAGGGTCCACGGAACAGATACCATGCCGCAAAATAATGGGCCAGCTAAACAGAATCTCAGTCGTGGAGATGGTTCGTTCATTAGGCGAGAAGTTTTTGGGCAATTGTGCTCCGGACAAATCAAATGATTGGATCGCTGATAAAAAGACCGTTCATAACTCGGTTGCTCCTGATCACCTCTGCGCCATTATAAACATCGCCGAGGGCTGCCGGGGCAGATGCAGCTACTGCATCGTTCGAAGAGCCAGAGGAAAGCTGGTCAGCCTGGAGCCGGAGCTGGTTATGGAACAAGCCCGGTCTGTGATCGGTTCGGGAGCTGTCGAGCTGCAGCTCGCGGCGCAAGATACCGCCGCCTATGGAATGGACATCGGCACCAGCCTTCCCGAGCTTCTGACCAAGATCGCAGAGATTCCAGGCAGGTTTATGATAAGGGTAGGGATGATGAACCCGGATATGGCCTTGCCTATCGTAAACGAACTGACTGAGGCCTTTAGAAACCCAAAAATTTACAAGTTCCTCCACATTCCGGTCCAATCTGGTTCCGATGAAGTCTTGAAGAGAATGTGCCGTGGGTACACATCTGCGGGTTACATCGATATACTTCGCCTGCTAAGAGATAAGCTGCCGGGCATCAGCTTCGCGACGGACGTCATTTCTGGCTTCCCGGGAGAGACCGATGAGGACTTCGACATGACCATTAGGTTATTGGAGCAAACCAGGCCGGACAAGGTCAATATAACCAGGTACTCAAGGAGACCTCAGACTCCGGCTGCCGATCTTTATGACATGCCTGATCGCATCAAAAAAGATCGGTCCAGAAAACTCACCAAGCTCTGGTTGGACATTGCCGGGAAGAATAATGAACGTTACCTGGGGCGTGCGTTACAGGTCGTTGTCACTGAAAGAGGAAGGGGTAGAACTATGAAGGCTAGGACCTGTAACTATACAGGAGTGGTAATAAAAGGTGTGCCACCCCTGGGAAGCCAACAGACTGTGAGAATCGTAAGTTTTGGGCCGTACTATTTAACGGGAAGTATAGAATCCCTGGCAGGCGAACTGTTTTAGGCTATCGGCGCGACTCTGTTTGCCATCCTCTGCCAGCCACCAATTTGCTTATTAATGGTGAAAATAGTTAATCATGTATTTTCTGTACTAATGCTCAATGACAACGAATGCTGAGGATCACGACCAAGTTGAGCCGTGAAAGAATCGGAAGGTATTGTGGTAGAATAAAGAGATGGGAACAAGACTAATAGTGAATGGCAGGCTTATTCACTGATTAGTTATTATCAATTATTATAATAATTTATAATTATTAAATTCGTTCTCGATAACTATTTAAACGAAAAATCACGATAATGGTCGTTCATCACATTGTTTCCGTGAGCCTCCTGAGATCAGAGCATTGCGATCTCCAGCCTGGAATTTTGAGGGCGGACCCAAAGGAGAACTATTTAGAGGTCGCCAACTGCCTGGCCCTTTCAGAGGAAGTCTGGAAACACGTGGGGATTTAAAGGAGGATTTAAATTGGCTGAGCAAAAAGCAACGGCAAAGACTTCAGTGCTGTATGAGGAGACGAGAGTATTTGAGCCGTCAAAGGAGCTCGTCGAGAATTCTAATGTAATGAAGTGGATGAAGGAAAAGGGCTTCAAGACCGAGCGCGAGATGCGCCTATGGTGTTCTGCTAACTACATCCAGTTCTGGGGCGAGATGGCCAAGACCTATGCAGATTGGTTCGAGCCCTGGGCCCAAACCCTGGAGTGGAAACCACCCTATGCCCGCTGGTTCGTAGGTGGCAAGTGCAACGTGGCCTATAACGCCGTGGATAGGCATGCCAAGGGCGCGAAAAAGGACAAGGTAGCGTATGTCTTCGTGCCGGAACCAATAGATCAGCCCACACAGAAGATCACTTATGCACAGCTCTACAAGGAGGTCAATAAGTTCGCCAACGGCCTCAAGAGCTTGGGCGTCGGGAAGGGAGACAGAGTCATGTTGTACATGCCCATGATCCCCCAACTGCCCATAGCAATGCTCGCTATCGCCAAGATCGGAGCCATTCACTGCATTGTGTTCTCTGGATTTTCTTCAGGCGGCCTTAACAGCAGGATTCTAGATGCTGAGGCCAAAGTGGTTGTGACTGTTGATGGATTTTACAGGCGCGGCAAGCCACTGGCCCTCAAGCCAAATGTAGATGAGGCTACCGCCAATACTCCAACCGTCCAGAAAGTAGTAGTGTACAAGAGAACTGGCGTTACTGTCCCCATGAAGGATGGCAGAGATATCTACTGGTCCGACCTAGTTGCCGGCAAGTCCGAAGAGTGCGAATGCGAGAAGATGGATTCTGAGGACAGGCTGTTCATTCTGTATACCTCTGGAACCACTGGTAAGCCCAAAGGTATTGAGCACGTCCATGGTGGCTACCAGGTAGGTCCTGCTCAGACTCTGCATTGGGTCTTTGACCTTAAGGAAGATGATGTATGGTGGTGCACAGCAGATATCGGATGGATCACCGGCCACAGCTACATAGTCTATGGACCGCTCTGCCTCGGTGCCACATCATTGATGTACGAGGGTTCTCCGGACTTCCCAGACTTAGGCAGATGGTACAAGATCATCCAGGAAAATAAGGTATCAGTGCTATACACAGCACCTACCGCAGTCAGGATGTTAATGAAAGCTGGAGATCAGTGGGCCAAGCCGTACGACCTTTCCGGCCTAAGGCTGCTCGGATCTGTCGGTGAGCCCATCAACCCAGAGGCATGGATCTGGTATAGAAACACCTTCGGCGGTGGCAAGCTGCAGATCATGGATACCTGGTGGCAGACTGAAACAGGCACATTCCTGGTTTCGCCTCTGCCAATCACGCCACTTAAGCCAGGATCGTGTTGTTTCCCGCTACCAGGGTTCAACATCGATATCCTCGACGAGGATGCTAACCCTACTACACCCGGCACAGGAGGCAATATAGTCAGCAATACACCTTGGCCGTCCATGCTCAGGGCCTTCTACAAAGACACAGTGAGGTACCAGAAGGAATACTGGTCCACCTACTGGGAGATCAGGCCTGGCACGTACCTAGCTGGAGATAAAGCCACAAGGGACAAGGATGGATACTTCTTCATCCAAGGCAGGATTGACGACGTGCTGAAGATTGCTGGACACAGAATCTCCAACGCCGAGGTCGAGTCTGCGCTGGTCAGCCATCCCAAGGTCGCCGAGGCAGCCGTCATCGGCAAGCCAGACGAGGTAAAGGGCGAGGTCATCGTAGCCTTCGTCATCCTCAGAACAGGAAATGAGGAGAGCGAGGATCTGAAGAAGGAACTGGCCAAGCATGTCAGGACAGTTCTTGGGCCAGTCGCCTATCCGGAGACGGTCTTATTCGTGAAAGACGTTCCAAAGACCAGGTCTGGCAAGATCATGCGCCGGGTTATCAAGGCTAAGGCCTTGGGCAATCCAACTGGAGATCTATCTGCTCTGGCTAATCCAGAAGCAGTTGAGGCAATCCCGCTCATCATCAAGAAGTAAGCGGGTATTATCTCTTTTTTTTCAAAGATTGTTAGTCCTGGATTTTTCGCTTTTTGAAGCGGGAGATACGATTTTCATATCTTTATTCGTTCCCTATGTGTATCAATCATTAATTATAAAAAAATGCTTTAACTTTCGTCAGTAAACTGTGAATCTTGTTCTATTTTCTATTTTCTTCAAAATTATTAGTGCATGTTGTCAAAAATATGTATTAATCATTATTATGAAAGATCGTGAGGAATTATATCGCGATACATTTATAAATGAACATGTAGGTCTGGGCTCAGGGTTTCCGATGACTCCAGAACACATTCGGTCAAGGCGGAGTTGATATGCATGAATTTCTTCATCAACATGCTTGACCATTGATGGGGGGACACCCGATCTAGTCTAGATTCAAAGGAGGTATGAAATTGGCTGACACAGCAAAAACGGCTGCTCTGCAGGAAGAAACCAGGATTTTCAACACCCCGCAGGCGGTAATAGAGCAATCCAATGCGTATCAGTGGATGAAGAAGAAGGGCTTCAAGACTGAGACCGAGATGCGTAAGTGGTGCTCGGATAATTACGTAGAGTTCTGGGATGAGATGGCTAAGACCTATGCTGATTGGTATAAGCCCTACACCAAGGTCCTCGATGATTCCGGCAAGCCTTACTTCAAGTGGTTCACCGGCGGTAAGATCAATGTAGTCTACAACGCCGTGGACAGGCATGCCAAGTCCGCGAACCGGAACAAGGTTGCCTATTACTTCATTGGCGAGCCCGTCGGCGACACCAGGACAATCACCTATAACGATCTTTACAGAGAGGTCAACAAGATGGCCAATGCGCTCAAGAGCGCAGGCGTGGTAAAGGGAGACAGAGTAGTCGCATACCTCCCCATGATCCCCGAGCTGCCCATCACCATGCTCGCATGCGCCAAGATCGGAGCCATTCACACCATAGTCTTCTCTGGATTCTCCTCCGGCGGCCTGAACAGCCGCGTGAACGACGCTGAGGCTAAAGTTGTAGTCACAGCCGATGGATTCTTCAGGCGCGGCAAGCCACTGCCCCTCAAGCCCAACGTAGATGAGGCCTTGAAGACAGCACCATCCGTCAAGAAGGTAGTAGTCGTCAAGAGAACCGGCGTGGCAGTCCCCATGACTGAGGGACGCGATGTCTTTTACGACGATTTCGTAAAGGGCCAGTCCGCAGAGTGCGAGACCGCTCAGCTCGACCCAGAGGACAGGCTGTTCATTCTGTACACCTCCGGCACAACCGGCAAGCCCAAGGGTATTGAGCACGTCCACGGTGGATACGCCGTCGCTCCGGCTCAAACTGCCGCCTGGGTACTGGATATCCATGATCACGATGTCTTCTGGTGCACCGCAGACTGCGGCTGGATCACAGGACACAGCTACGTAGTATACGGCCCACTCTGCCTCGGCGCCACCAGCATACTGTACGAAGGCTCTCCGGACTTCCCCGACCTGGGCCGCTGGTGGTCCATAATTGAGCAGTACGGCGTTTCCATCCTGTACACCGCACCCACCGCCATCAGGATGTTCATGAAGACCGGCGAGGCCTTCGTGAAGAAGTATGACCTATCCTCAATCAGGGTCCTGGCATCGGTGGGCGAGCCGCTGAACCCAGAGGCCTACATGTGGTATAGGAAGAACATCGGTGCTGACAAGGCCCCAATCATAGACACCTGGTGGCAGACTGAGACAGGATGCCACGTCATCGCTCCATTGGTGATGACTCCAGAGAAGCCCGGATCAGTTTGCTTCCCGCTACCTGGATTCAACACCGATATATTCGACGAGGATGCCAACTCCGTGCCACTGGGCTACGGCGGCAACATCGTCCAGAAGACCCCATGGCCAAGCATGCTCCGCGCCTTCTACAAAGACACCGTCAGGTACCAGAAGGAATACTGGGAGATGTACTGGCAGACCAAGCCCGGCACATACCTGGCAGGAGACAAGGCCACCCGTGATAAGGACGGCTACTGGTGGATCCAGGGCAGAATCGACGATGTGCTGAAGGTAGCAGGACACAGGATCTCCAACGCAGAGGTTGAGTCCGCCGCTGTCAGCCATCCCAAGGTAGCTGAGGCAGCAGTCATAGGCCAGCCTGACGAGATCAAGGGCGAGAAGATCGTCGCCTTCGTCATCCTCAGGGACGGAGTCCAGGAGTCCGAGGACCTGAAGAAGGAGATATCCAAGCACGTCAGGACCGTTCTGGGCCCAGTCGCTTACCCGGATACAGTCTACTTCGTCAAGGATGTTCCAAAGACCAGGTCCGGAAAGATCATGCGCCGTGTCATCAAGGCCAAGGCCCTTGGAAAGGAGACCGGCGACCTGTCCGCTCTGGCCAACCCAGAGTCCGTAGACAACATCCCGCGCATCAACCTGTAAGCGGGATATCACCCTCTTTTTTTTGTCGTCCTTCTCAGTCTGAAGGCTTTATCCAACTGCTTGACGACGTCATTTCATCCAAAAACTATTTCGTGAGGTTATGCCAATAGTCAGCCACGGCTTAAGGAGTTTAAAGCGGGGAACTAGATAGCGGAGCTAGATTTAATGAATAAAGCGATGCGTATGAAGCCAGGAGGCCAAATATCGCTCACAGTTGGTGATATAACACTCTATCCAGTTGAGATTCAAATTAATGATACAGAGAGTTCTTATGAGGCAATTTGATGGACATTATTTTTCATTATCCACCAGAATTGATGAGTCTTCTAATTGATACGATCCCCCGCATCTGTCGAGCAAAAAAGGACGTTTTACTTTTCTTCAAAGGTGCAGGGGTCGATTCTGCTCTAACAAATGACCTTGCTATTCGATTGAAGAAAGACAAGGACAGCATCAATAAGTATGAGATAGCCCGAACAGTGCTTTCCAGGCTCAATGAAAAGGGAGACGCAACCCTGAGTGAGCGACGAGAAATATTAAAGCGCATTACAGAGATAGAGGATTTCTCAACTTGCTGGCCCGAGGATCGATGGGAAGCAAAAGGTTTTGTTTCCGAAATTAGACGGGTAATTAATGTTAAAGATTCATTTACACGGATGAATCAAGAACGTGAGGCAGAGCAGAAAAAGCGTCTAATTGAGCAGCAAGCGAAGATGGACGAAGTGCAACGACAAAGAGCAGAACTAGCAGCAATAAGAAAAGATCTTTCTGCGCTATTCGGTGAAAATAACAACCAAAAACGTGGCAAGGCCCTCGAAGGTGTTCTTAATCGTCTTTTCGAAGCTGGGGGAATCCTAATTCGAGAAGCATTTACATTAAAAGGACTTCACGGAGAGGGCATTATTGAGCAAATTGATGGAGTTATTGAAATTGAAGGAAATTTATATATTGTTGAAATGAAATAGTGGCAGGAACCTTTAGGGGTCAACGAGGTCTCCCAACACCTTGTTAGAATATTCAATCGAGGACAAACAGGTGGTATAATTATTTCAGCATCCGGTTATACCGGGCCGGCCATAACCGTATGTAGGGATGCACTTCATTCTAAAGTAGTAGTTCTTTGTAAATTAGAAGAAATCGTGTTATTACTTGAAAAAGAGATGGAGCTAAGAGCATTTTTAAAATCAAAAATCAATGCCGCAAAAATGGATAAAAATCCAATGCATGAGCCGTTAAATAGATGATATAAAGAGCCTAAGAGACCAGTTTATTGAACTTAGCGAAGTATCTTTACGATGCCCTAGAGCTAATGATAGCGCAGTAAAAGTTTTGGGGCGATGAGACCCTGCGGCAGATTGCCCGAGAGCTGGTTGAAGCAGTTCGGAAGAATGTGACTATTGACTGGACGGTGAAAGAATCAGCCAGAGCAAAATTGCGGGTCATTGTGCGGAGACTGGATGGACTAGCCCCAACGATTATCCCAACAAGGTCTACTTCGTCAAGGACGTCCCCAAGACCAAGTCAGGCAAGATCGTGCGCCAGTCATCAAGGATGAGGCCTTGGAAAGGAGATTGGCGACCTGTTTGCTTTTGGTACGATCGACATTTCTAGAGAACGCTTGTTTTCCTCATGATTTTCGTTTCCGACTCTAATTTGCGTTCATTTCTTTAACAAAGATCTACATCTATAATTCTAGGCAAAAATCTACTAATAAAGAACATTAACAACGAAATGATTTTAAATCGAAAACATAATCATAAATTGAGCGCGACAAATTTTATATCTATTGATATCATTGGTAAAACATCGTTTAAAAGGCATCGAAGAATTTAATCAATTTTACACGATAAAATGACTTTCATTAGACATTTCGGTGCCTTGAAAGATGTATAAGAAATAAGGCGATTCAAAATGACAAACGAAACGACAGGAAAAGATGTTCAGGCTGAGGAAAAGAGGCTATACCTCCCGCCTCATGACCTGGTCGAGAACTCTAATGTCATGCAGTGGATGAGGAAGAAGGGTTTCAAGACTGAAGCAGAGATGCGCACCTGGACGAGCGAGAACTACGTCGAGTTCTGGGACGAGATGGCGAAGACATACGCAGACTGGTTTGAGCCGTACAAGGCCACCCTGGAATGGAAGCCGCCAATCGCCAAATGGTTTGTTGGAGGCAAGTGCAACGTTGCTTACAACGCCGTCGAAAGGCACGCGAATTCCTGGAGAAGGAACAAGGTCGCATACATCTTCGTGGGCGAGCCTGTCGGAGACGTACGCAAGATCACCTACTTCGAGCTAAACAGGGAGGTCAACCGCTGCGCCAATGCCCTCAAGGCCATGGGCATAAAGAAGGGCGACCGTGTGGGCATTTATCTCCCCATGATCCCCGAGCTGCCCATAGCCATGCTGGCTTGTGCCAAGATCGGAGCCATTCATGTAGTCGTATTTTCTGGATTTTCTGCTTCCGCCATTCGAGACCGTCTAGAAGACTGTGAGCCAAAGGCGCTGGTCACCTGCGATGGCTCTTACCGCAGGGGAAAACCCATCATGACCAAAGGCCAGGCTGATGAGGCCATCGAGGGCTTGAAGAGCATCCAGAAGGTCGTAGTAGTAAAGAGGAACGGCCAGGAGATCCCAATGAATGCGGGAAGGGACGTGGGTTGGGATGACTTTGTAAAGGGCCAATCCGGCTCCTGCGAGTCTGTGCCCATGGACCCAGAGGATCCGCTGTTCATTCTTTACACCGCTGGCACAGCCGGCAAGCCTCGTGGCATAGTACACGCTCACGGAGGCTTCTGTGTGGGTCCGGCCTTCACTACCTCTTGGGTCTTCGATATCAAAGACACTGATGTGTATTGGTCAACTGCGGACATCGGATGGATCACCGGGCATAGCTACATCGCCTACGGCCCGTTGTGTTTGGGGGCTACTAGCATAATGTACGAGGGCTCGCCCAACTACCCGGATTTCGGAAGATGGTTCCAGATAATCGAGGAGTACGGGGTCTCTGTTATTTACACCGCCCCAACTGCCATCAGGATGTTCATGAACGAAGGACCCGAATGGCCACAGAAGTATGACTTGAGCACAGTACGGCTTATGGGCTCGGTCGGAGAGGCCATGAACCCGGATGCCTTCGTATGGTGGCGCAGGTATGTGGGCAACGGGTCCGCGCCCATCATGGATACCTGGTTCCAGAGCGAAACGGGATCCCAGGTCATAGCGCCCTTGCCTATAACTCCCCTTAAGCCGGGATCGCCCAGTTTCGCCCTGCCAGGGTACAACGTGGAGGTAGTAGACGATGCTGGCAAGCCAGTGCCTGCTGACACCCCGGGAAACATAGTCCTGACCGAGCCCTGGCCTTCTATGCTTAGGACGGTTTACAAGGACCCGGCAATGTATCGGGAGACGTACTGGTCAACCTTCCCTGGAAAGTACATTTCTGGAGACAAGGCCAGAGTGGACAGCGACGGTTACATCTGGGCAATGGGTCGAGCTGACGACGTCCTTAAGGTGGCGGGACATCGGATCTCCAATGCAGAGGTAGAGGCCTCGGCTGATAAGCATCCTGCCGTAGCCTGCACGGCTGTCATCGGCAAGCCGGACAAGGTCAAGGGAGAGAACATCGTTGTCTTCGCCATCCTGAAACCGGGATTCAATGGAGATGCAAACCTGCAGAAGGACATCAAGAACTTCGTACGTAAGACCTTGGGTCCGATAGCCATCCCATCGGATGTCATCTTTGTGAAGGACATCCCCAAGAACAAGGCGGGAAAGCCCGTCCGCAATCTGATCAAGGCCAAAGCTCTTGGACAGAACTTAGGGGATACTTCGGCAGTGTCCAACCCAGACGCGATAAACGACATTCCGCTCATCGCCAAATGAGCGGATTAAATTTTTCAGCGATATTGATGAAATGCCATACGTCAAAAACGTGAACAAAAGTTTTAGCTTAGCTGCACCCGCAGTCTCTATCCTCGTGACCACAGCCGTCGTCGCTATTGTGTTCGCAAGATTCCGCGTCGTGATCGCAGGTGTCGGCGTGGCCGCATGCGTCGCAGCCTGAAACATCGTCCAATGGACCGCGAATGATGAATCCAGTCCCGAGCTCGTCGTTCACATAGTCGACAATAGTCTCTCTGAGCAGCTCTGTGTCCTGTGGGCCCATATGGATCTTCACTCCGTTGCTCTCGAAGACTACATCGTCCTTCTCCTGATCGCCCAGAGCCAGACCGTAGTTCGCTCCACTGGAGTCTATGGCGGCCAGGAACATCCGTATTACCTTTCCTTCTGCCTGACTGCGCTTAATCATAGCGGCTGCAGCATCTGTGACCTCTATCATATAGAACGCTCCAGATCTTATATCTCAAAACAACTCTTATTTAAACAATCTTGAACCGGGGTCTATCCCGGAGGACTAGCCGTGAAGATTTATAAAGTATGCAGGCGATAAAGAAGCTGATGTATACCAGAGATGTACTTCTC
>PMNG01000034.1 GCA_003162615.1 Methanothrix sp.
AAGGCAATTTTGATATCTGGATGGGAAAGGAGAAGTGAGATTACGTCCCAACAATCATTACGCTCTGGCTCTTCATTTCATGATGACGAGCTTCGGCTTATCCGTGATTTTGGTAAGGCGATGCCCATGCATATGGAATGCTCGCATTCGGGAAGCTCAATATGCTCGATGCATGGAGAAGACTGCTGCCTGACGGAATCGGGCAAAGCTCGAGTCAGGACCATCAAGCCGATGCCAGTTTCAGGCTCATGCAGCGGTAATCTATGCAATTTACAATTATTTGAGAATGACTTAATGCGTGAGCTTGATGAATCACATTTCTCTTGATCAATATGAAAATCATTTAAGTGAATAAATCAATTAGGCGAGATGGATTACACGTGAAAGCTATTATACTTCTCTCAGGAGGCCTGGACAGCACCATAGCAGCAGAACTAATGAACCGAGAGGGCTTGGAGCTTTTTGCCGTGAACTTCAAGACGCCCTTTTGCCTCTGTGACCGCAGATCATCCAATGTAGGTTGCGGGAGCAATGCGCGCAGAGTGGCTGATGCTTTGGGAATTGAACTCAAAATTATCAATGCCACAAAGGATTTTCTTGAGGTTCTGAAAAACCCAAAGCACGGCTATGGGGCAAATATGAACCCCTGCATTGATTGCAGAATNNGGCGAGGTATTGGGCCAGCGGCCCATGAGCCAGTTCAGGCGGCAGATGGACCTCATCGAAAAGGAGGCAGGCCTGGATGGGCTTGTGCTGCGGCCTCTTTCCGCTAAGCTACTGCCTCCCACAACTCCTGAGAAGATGGGTTGGATCAGTCGTGAAAGAATGCTGGACATAGCTGGCCGTTCCAGGAAACCCCAGATTGCCCTGGCAAAAGATCTTGGAATCAGTGACTATCCTTGCCCTGCGGGCGGATGCCTTCTGACCGACCACGTATTTGCCAGAAAGATCCGGGATCTAATCGATCATGACGAGCTGGATATGCCGAATATCGATCTGTTGAAGGTTGGACGGTACTTCCGGCTTTCAGAGAATGCTAAGCTGGTCGTGGGCCGCAATGAAAGCGAGAATAGTGTGCTCTCTCTTCTGGCAAAGAACGGCGATTATCTATTTGGACCGGCAAGCATCAAGGGTCCTGTCGCTGTNNCTTATAGGATGCTGCCTGAAAAAGCTGAAACAACCCTTGTTACAAACTTTCTCGATGACTCTCAAATTGCTGGAATTAGGATATAGAATACCTATCCGCGAAAAGATTACTACGATACAAGTTATTAGTTTATGATCGCAAATCCGGGATTGAAATTAAGACAGGTTGCAAGGGCACAAACTGGACATAGTAATATTATGTTGATTAGGTGATCGAATGACACACACCATGGAAATGTTGGGAAAAACGAAAGTAAAAGTTAAAGACGAGAATGTGGTGGAAGTAGGCGAGCCCAAGATCAAGTACTGTCCGCTCTTCGATAAAGTGCGAGGAATAAAAGATGTAACTTCAGAGGCTGCAGCAGGCAATATGGAGTTCAGAATAGAAAAGCACGGCATGTTCTCGCCCCGAAGAAAGCTTGAGATGGGGACGTTTGTCGGCTTTGGAGCCTCAGAATCGATGATGACCGGGATTTCGCGCGGGATCATCGATGGTGCAGTCACAGTTTGCGATGGTGCCGGAACAGTCATCACTGCCAACCCTCAGCTCATCCAGGGTATGGGCGGCTACATATCCGGGCTGACCGAGACCGACCCAATTCCTGAAGTCATCGAAGGCATAAAGACAAGAAACGGACACGTACTATCACAGCAAGACGCCAGGATAAACCAGTTGGAAGGCGCTAAGTGGGCATCGTCCAACGGTTACTCCAAGTTCGCCGTCACGGTTGCCGATGCCAACACGGCAGAAAAGCTGCGCGAACTGGAGAAGGAAGCAGGCGTGAGGATAATGATAATCGGAGTTCATCTCACAGGCATAAGCCCCGAAGATACCGGGCGGCTCTTGGCCGCAGCCGACATCGTGACCGGTTGCGCTTCAAAGCATATCCGGGAGCAGGTAAAGCCTCTGGTCCAGGTGGGCACGGCCGTTCCTTTGTTTGGTCTAACCAAGTGGGGGAAGGAGCTGCTGGTGGAGCGCGCCAAAGAGGTGGAGCTGCCTCTATTGATAAATACCATGCCGTTGCCTGTTCTGCCGGAACATAAGCAACCAAGGCCATTGGTTTGAAGTCTTATAACTCAGCTATCAAAAATCAATAACCAAAAAGAAAATCTGGAAGGATGAAGCATATACTAGCAGGCCCCGAGAAGAAAAGTGCCATGCAACTCGGCTAGAGCTTTGCTCTAAGGCAATCTGCCGGACGACAATGTTGAGGGCTATTATTTCCCTCACATTATCCCTAACAGGCATAATGCTATAATCACTAGGGATCGGGCAAAAATTGTCCATTAATCGTGTTGTCGTTAACGCAGTTTTAATCAGATACCTTATCAATCTCTAGTCAAATCCTCAGACGACCGGTAGCTAGCCGCGACTGATATAACGATGATCAAAGCGGGCACCTAATCCAGTCGCACTAGATCAGATATGCTTCTGAGAGTCGACATTAATAAATCATCATTCCCATGACGGTCATACAGCTCTCCGAACATGTGGATAACTAAATCCCTCACAGTCTCACCGGCCAGGTGATTACAATTCTCCACAGAGAAGACCAATAATATCATTTCAATAGGCTCAATTCCTTCAAAGGGTGGAAGAAAATATCTTACGCCCATCAGCTCTTTCATGCCCAGCCTTTTATAGAATCTCAGTCGCCTCATCTTCGTTTCGTCCTCATTCAGATATGGATTTTCGATCTCGATGAGGAATAAATTGCATTGGAGGTCCTTCATTTCATCAAGAATGTGCCTCAGAAATGCCCTGCCTATTCCGGTGCTCCTGTAATCCTCGGCCGTTGCCAGGTAATCCCCTAGCAAGAAGGAAGTGCCCTTTATACGATAGAGCAACGCCATAAAGACGATCTCTTTCTCTCTTTCGCCGACCATCAAGCGGCTTTTGCTGCTCTTTAGCATCTCTTTTATTGTGGCCACAAGACGTCGCTCGTTCTCTGGAAAGGATTCAATATATATCCTCATGGCTTCCTAGAACTCAAAACGAGATGCATCTACGATCTCATAGAAATTCACAGAAGGACATTCATAAGCTAAATCAAGTGGGTCTTCGTCGGCATTTGCTCGCGACATTCAATTCATCAATCCTTTATCGCTTGTATTAGAGAAGATTATGAACATAAATTATACGGTGGTTTGAAGCAATTGGCAAACTATGCCTTAGAAATCGATTAACAACTGTAAACCGGGATTAAAATTGTTTAAAAACAATCAATACTCAATATAATAGTAAATTTAAAAATATTTCAGAATTGCCGCTATAAAGACATTTATCTTTCTGGAAAAGGCTAACAGAAAATGATGCAAAGAGCATGGACTGCATAGTCTCTTGTGCAAAGTTTGGGAAACTGCCTCCATAAGGTCGGTTCCCTGCAATTTATGAAAAGAGGTTGATTTATGGGAAAGATCTACACAGATCTCACCAAAACCATTGGCAACACGCCTCTGGTAAGATTGAATAGGGTAACGAAGGGTTTAGACGCTACCGTACTGGTAAAGCTCGAGTCCTTCAACCCATTGAGCAGCGTGAAGGACCGCATCGGCGTTTCGATGATCGAGGCTGCAGAAAAGGCCGGGCACATCAAAGATGACACTATAATCCTCGAGCCTACCAGCGGCAACACTGGCATTGCTCTCGCCTTCGTTTGCGCTGCCAAGGGCTATAAGCTGGTCCTAGTCATGCCGGAAACGATGTCGATCGAGCGGCGGAAACTGCTCAAAGCCCTGGGAGCCGATCTGGTGCTGACTCCCGGAAGCCAGGGAATGAAGGGAGCTGTAAGCACTGCCGAAGACATGTTAGCTAAAGATCCTCGATACTACTATATTCCCCAGCAGTTTAGAAATCCGTCCAATCCTGAAATTCATCGCAAGACCACCGCTGAGGAAATCTGGAAGGATACAGACGGCAATGTCGATGTCGTGGTTGCTGGCGTCGGCACAGGCGGAACCATAACAGGAATATCTGATGTCATTAAATCCCGCCGACCCGGTTTTAAGGCCGTCGCCGTCGAGCCTGCCGCCTCGCCCGTTCTCTCAGGCGGCAAGCCTGGACCGCATAAGATCCAGGGAATCGGAGCAGGCTTCGTGCCGGACGTGCTCCGACGCGATCTGGTTGACGAGATAATCAAGGTCGAATACGAGGACGCTGTAACAATCGCTCGCCGTCTCGCCAAGGAAGAGGGCATACTCGTAGGCGTATCCTCGGGCGCTGCCGCCTGGGCAGGATTACAGGTGGCCGCCAGGCCGGAGAACAAGGGCAAGCAGATAGTGGTAATATTGCCCGATACCGGAGAGCGATACTTGAGCACGGAGCTCTTCGAGTTCTAGAGGATGAAAGATGAGCATTAGAGAGTATATCCAAACGGTCTTTGATAAAGATCCGGCCGCCAAGACCGTTTGGGAAGTCATCCTCTGCTATCCGGGGCTGCATGCCATCTGGATGCACCGGATATCTCACTACCTCTGGACACATCAATTATTCTTCCTGGCCCGTTTTGCTTCTCACCTGGCTCGCTTTCTCACAGGAGTGGAGATCCACCCAGGAGCCAGGATCGGCCGGAGATTCTTCATCGACCACGGCATGGGTGTGGTGATAGGAGAAACCGCCGAAGTGGGAAACGATGTGCTTATGTACATGGGCACAGTCCTTGGCGGAACCAGTCTGGAAAAAAAGAAACGGCATCCCACCATCAAAGACGGCGTAGTCATAGGAGCCGGATCGATCCTCCTCGGACCGATAACTGTAGGCGATGGGGCAAAAATAGGAGCCGGATCGGTGGTGGTAAGGAACGTTCCTTCGGGAGCAACTGTAGTCGGAGTCCCCGGAAGAATAGCAGAGCCTGAGTATCCTTCTACTCGAACGGACCTTGACTACGGTAACCTGCCGGACCCGATGCTGCGAGTGGTGAGCAGGCTGCTCTACCGGCAAAACCGCTTGGAAGAGCGGCTGAGATATCTGGAGAGCGCATTGCCGTGGCCTGAAGGCGAGAAGATTCGCGCCGACCTGGTAAAAGAGGAAGAGATCAGAAAGACGCTAAAAGATATCATTGATCCTGAGGTGGGAATAGACATAGTGGACCTTGGACTGATCAAGGATATTATTGTAAACGATGGACAAGTAGAAGTCGACATGGTTTTGACCACCAAGGCCTGCCCGCTGGCGTCTCACCTTACGGAGCAGGTAAAGCGTCGGCTGGAGGGGTTGCACTGCATCAGGGAAGTGGACGTAAGAATTCTCGATGAGCCGTGGAACTGGGAACACTTCGCCAGGCAGCAGAAAGCAAGAGCATAGAAATTGTTGCCCATCAGGGCCAGGTTTCTATCATAAAAGCAAGAATCCGGCACAAGGCGTCGAAGATATTTTCGCTTTTGAGATGAACAAACTT
>PMNG01000143.1:0-6774 GCA_003162615.1 Methanothrix sp.
GCCTATCCAGCTAAACACGTACCTGAAATCTAATATGTGCTGCGAACTGATGTTCGAGAGAGGAGTTCGATAAGCGACATTATGACATCAAGCATCCGATTAGAGAGCGGTGAAGGCTATTCGGTGCTTTCCTGATCGATGATCGAGAAGAAGAATAAAGATCTAAATGATTCGATGAACGCGATCTCGACTTTGGGGGAGAAGGAGGATATGATGAGAGATGTCCGAGACTCACGGGAAGCTGCTGCTGCGTGATTCAATTTGTAGTGCGATTCATAAGTACTATTGTCCTGATTGGGCATAATGCGGGAAATCATAGCGTCCCCTTAATGTCTCAGTCTCACCGCATGTTTGTCACAACGTTGAGTTCACCGAATCTGTAATGGCTTACTCAAGATCGAGTTTCAGGAGTTGGAGGTTGAAATATGAAGTCAAATGCTAAGGATAGCAGCAAGAAGAAATCGATTAAGAATTCAGCTCCAAATACTAAAATTCTGGACCGAAATGATCATCCCGTAGAGATTGAAATCGTGAATCCTCGAGTTAATAAAAAGAGGAAACTAGCTGAAAATTTAGGCTTAAATGCTAAATCCGTGGACCAGGATAGCCGTTCTTTGGAGGATGTTGTAGTTCATAATGACCTATGGATGCTGAAATATGATATCAACGAGAATGGCATCGGGAAGATCCTCCTGCCACCAAGCCTTTCCACATTGCTGCAATCAGACCGGGTGTCTATATCGCCGTCCTCGGGCGGTCTGTTCATCAGATCGATTTAACTTTATGAACTATAAACCTTGAATAATTGCTGGCAATGGTCCCGAACAGAGGTGAACCTGAGTTCAGATAGCGTACCGGTGGTTGGAATTGTGGTCGCTGATTACTGACCCGAGCTTTGCGTGGCATGAATTTTTGAACGGGTGCCTCATCGATACATATCCTGTTGATGGGATCGACTTAGCTCGACCGATTCATCACTTCGCACCTTTCGCAGAGCCACTTCGTAGGAGACCCTTCAGGCCATGAAGCCGTTCAGCTTGGGGCTGAAATGAAGTGATAACATAAAAGGGGGACAGAGCAGCGGTGCGCCTTCGCCCCTCGCACATTATACGCATATCTTCAGGCAATTCTTTGAAAGTATAGAAGCGTTCTGCCGGCCTTATTATTTTAATTACAATTTGGCTTAAAGGAAGTAGGACGTTGCTAGCACAGTCAAAGGAGATCGACAAGCTAGTAAGGTGACGCGCCGAAGATCACATCACGGTCATCATAGCCTGAACACGCAGTCAGTTGAAGAGAGGCTTTCAGACTGCAGGATTGTGTCCGTGCCAGTGCGGGTAAAGAAAATAGGAAAATTGCCGAATTCTCGAAGGAGGGGGGCCATAAGGCTAAGTTAGTCCTTATTAATACAATCTGTACAGCTTCCGGTCAGAGCATCGAGTCGTCTTTTTGCCACCCTGTCCTGGGGCCGGGTTTAATTTCGGGAACCTCTTTATATTTTAAGCGAACACTTATTAATGAGGTTAGGGCGATGGCAGACAAGCTAAAAGTCGGCGACAGATCCATAGATTTCGCATTACAAGACCAGAACAGGAAGATGTTTAAGCTCTCGAATCACTTGGGGAGATGGGTTCTACTCTCCTTTCATCCGTTGGCATGGACATCCGTCTGCGCCAAGCAGATGAGAGCCTTAGAGGACAGCAAGAGGACATTTGACTCGTTGAACATCGTGGCCGTTGGCATCAGCGTTGATTCAGTGCCTTGCAAGAAGGCCTGGGCAGATAGCCTTGGAATCGTGAACACATCGCTACTATCTGACTTCTGGCCTCACGGCGGTGTAGCGCAGATTTATGGAATCTTGAGAGAGAAGGAAGGGTTCTCTGAGAGAGCAAACATACTGGTGGATCGGAGTGGTGGCATAGCCTCTGTCAGGGTATATGATCTGAAGCAGTTCCCAGACCTGAACGAAGTAACGGATTTGCTCAAGACCAGGTGATCTGTATCGGCCTTTGGAAGAAAAATTTAGAGGCACTAACAAGCCCTAAGTATCCTCCTTAGATAACCGGACAAAACTCGAGAGGGCATTACACTTTTAAAAAATAAATTAGACGACTTCCGCTTTGAATTTGTCGAATCCTATTTCGTCGATGAACTCTCCCAAGCGCTGCTTCTTGGCATGAGCCTTGTAGTAGTTGATGACCTTCTCTACCAAGTTCATGGCCTCGTCGTCTGAAAGATTCTCTGCTAGAACCTGCCCTATCATGGGCTTGAGTCCGCTACATCCGCCCACCAGAATCTTCCAGCCCTTGGAAGTGCCGATCAGCCCCAAGTCCTTAACAGCCGGCTCAGCGCACGAGTTGCCGCAGCCCGATACTCCGATTTTGAACTTCCAGGGAAGCTCCATGCCATGATATTTCGCGTCCAGCTTGAGACCGACGCCAACCGAATCCTGCTGCCCTCGTTTGCAGAAGGTAGTTCCGGGACAGATCTTTACGCTCCTAACGCAGAGACCGATGGCCGCGCCAGGCTTCATCCCCAGGTCCAACCAGGCGTTGTCGATGTCCTCCGGAGGAATGCCCACGATAGCGATCCTCTGGGCGGATGTGATCTTCAGGACCTTGGCATGGTACTTCTCAGCCACGTCCGCGATCTTTCTCAATCCTGCTGGATCGATTATGCCGCCAGGGATATGAGGTGCTATGGCGAAGGTTTCCTTATCCCTCTGAATAATGGCTCCCTTTTCGAGTATGTCTTTTGTCATATCTCCACCTCTAGACGAAAATTTTAGTAATCTATCTAGCTGTATAGTATTTGAACACTGTCCTTTTCTTATAAATAAGATTTAATTTATCCTGGTGCAGTGAAATCAGCTGAACAAATAATCGTAGCCTTCGCGTTAATTTCTCTTGATTACTTTGATACACTCAGTACGGAATTACTTAGCAATGTAATTGATGCCTTAGATCCCCCGAAGTTGGTATAGGATTAGACCGCTTCGCGATAATCTCGTTCTGGTCATGCCATCCCACCGGCTTCAATAAATCGATCTCTACCAGGCCATATCTAATGATATTATCAAGTCATGAGCCCACGGCCGCAAAATCACTTTTATTTATACGTCAATTATCAAATACAAATCTGGGCAAAAGTCGTGCACCCTCTTATTTGCGTCATCGTTGACTTTTGCTTCCCATTGGGAGAGATCTCATAGGGATCTCAAATCACTTCATTTCTCCGCTGACCTTCTCACTGACTATTGATTCTTTAGGCTTAGTCATTTCCTGCCAAGTGGAAAGCTTGGCATCGTAGCCCATGATCTCAAGAGCGAACCAGACTAAAGAAGCCTCGACGCCGGAAGTTGTGTATACCACAACGGGCTTCTCCTTTCGGATACCCGAGAACAGAATCTTAAGCGCAGCCTCATCCTTGATTCGACCGTTGATCATGACGCAATCATAAGGAATATTGAAAGAACCGGGTATGGATTCAGCCCCAAACTCTCGTAAGCTTCTCGCGTCCAACAATTGGAATCCGCCTTTCTTCGTCTCTTCCTGGGTGACCAGGAGTTCTGGCTTCTGCTCAAAAGCGTAGTCAGCCTTTGGTCTAGTCAGGGATTCGTTTATCACTGAGTGATTAGCTTCCACCCAGTTCTCTAGCCCGCCATCCAGGACTCGAATCTTTGCCGGGTCGTGACCTAGATAGCGCATCACCCAGTAAGCGTAGGTGGATACTGCTGGTCCTCCGCCGCAGGGCCTGCACTCTCCATATATCAAAACGCTGCTGTTCCGGGAGATTCCCGCACCCCCAAGAATCCTCGCTAGATCAGAAGCTGGCCGGAGCGTGCCATTTTCCTGGAAGTCCAAGTAATCGACGTGCACAGCACCTGGAATGAATTTCGTTACCCCATCGCTGACATCCAGGACCACATCGAAATTGGATATGTTCGAGAGCGGAGCTGCCAATGCGTAGAAGTTACGGCTCCTCTTTTGCTCGATGTAGTTTGCTGGCTTTCCGAACGATCCGCTGGCCGACTGGTTGGCTTGCAATGCGACGCTTGTGCCGGTTTCTGCCGGACTGGCAGTCGTGGCCTTAGTTGAGCTGGAATCGTTGAAACCCGATACTGGCTGATTCCACCTGAATTGACTGGAGACCTTTGGCCATTCGATTGGGGACTGGGGCGATGCTTGCGTTGCATTACCAATGCCCATCATATTGTCCAGCTCGGCTTTGGCGTCCCATCCAGTTGACGTGGAACAGGTCACCCCTACATATTTACCTAGATCGCCGCATTCGCTCCCCTGCGTTACATGAGCCAGCGATAAAAGCATGAAAACCCCAGCAACGATGCAGATTAATGTCTTCCGTGAATTGTATGAACCAAAGAAATTCCCAATTGGATCGTTAAAGGCTGAAAGTTCCTCCACAGCTCGGAATAATTTCAGCACAAGTTCCCCAAAACTATCGTTAAGTTCGTTTTCTCTCGCGTTCTTAGCGCTCATTTCAGCTCCAGGGCCTGTTCTAGTTGAACATCGGCGGTTGCACTGGCCCACTAACCATTAATTAAACCAATATATAGGGGGAGCGCTACCGTAACATGAGTTCATGGAGCACTACCATAAAGCGCAAGTTCGGAGAGACCTTTAATCCAAGAATCCAACCGCTCAGGTGAAAGACTGTTGGCAAAAAATGTAGCTTCTAATCTCTCGGTAGTAATCCATGAGAGATGTACGAAGATGGGATCAATCCAGACTTCTTGTACCTAAAGTCTGGTGTTTGCACCCAAGTCTGCCCGAAGGGCAGTTTAGGCGCAAAGCCGCTTGCCATACAAAGTTACAGCAAAAAGCTTATACTTTTGCTACTTTCTCCGCCTTAGGGCCTTTCTCGCCCTCTACTACCTCGAAGGTGACCTTGTCCCCTTCATCGATAGTGACGCTGGGATTTAAACCTGAAGCGTGTACGAAATAATCTTTTCCATCGTCGCCAGCTATGAATCCAAAGCTCTTAACTCTGTTGAAAAACTTTACTGTTCCATTTACCATTTCTAATTCCTCAGTTAAGCGTAGGTATGGCGGAGTCCTATATAACTCTATTTGTTATCATTATTCAATACTTATCAATTCGTATTCGGGTGAGCAAAGGCGCAAGCAAAACCACGTTCGTCTAATCATCAAATATGAACTCAAGAACCGTTCAAGTCTTATCTTAAACTGCTAACCAGGAATGGCCTTTTGGATACTGTAAACGGATGTCTGATATATTACAAGACTACTCCATAAGGACTTGGAGGTATTACTGCCTTAAGAATGTGGTAAGAATTGCTCTCCTTTCTCAGTACCCTGTAATTTGGGACGCGCCTGTAGCCCAAACGCTATAGCCTACCGTTACTGAATCTTTACTTATCGTCAGGGAAAGTGGCATAGGCTTACTTTTCAGAGTTGTATTAGATTAGATTTAGCTTGTATCCTGTAACTGTGTCGCTTGCAGCAGCCTGAAGTGTGGTATTCGTACCTTGATTCATATTTCCAGTTCCATAGACGGCATTTCCATTGGGAAAAGTGTCTAGGTGTGCAATAAAATTGTCGCCAGATGGCGCCAGAACTGCAAAAAATATTTTGTTAGTCGCATCAGTGGCTTAAATCACATGCCCTTCGCAAAATGGGTCGTGTATGTAATTTATTGAATTGGCACTCTGAAAGTCAACAATTCTCTCAGGCTCCATATGTGATCAGTTAGACCTTCAGCCATTGCCGGAGTTCGCTGCATCCATCTTTTTCTTCCCTCATTGATCTTTGTTCTCAGAGATTTGTGTGGTTTGACGAGGTTGTACCAAGCCTGGAAAAAATCAATGGCATGAGAATGTATCTGGGGATCTTTGCTGCAGTTCATACCTCTGCGCACGAACCTAGCCAAAGAGTTACGAATAGTGAGATTAAGCCGTTCTATGTATGCCGTGTTGATCTTGCCACCGGAATCAATACCAAGGGACTCCATAACTTCATCTGGATCTCCAAATACGACACGTTGGAGAACTTCCACGACTCTACCCTTCTCTTTCTTCTTGCATACCTGTGCATACTTCAAGCTCGGATAAGGAATGAGTATTGGTAGCGGTTTTCGTCCAATTCCATTGTAATGAGGGGTCTCCAGGTAGCCATAGACATTTACGAGTCCTTCTTCGAAAGGGTCCCAGTTATCGGATGTGAAAACAGGAATCGGAGAATTGATGTACCTCCTTCGTTCTACATCTTTGAAAAGATTGATGGCAGCACTGGTTGATCGATCTCCGTCATGGTGGCAGATGAATAACCGCGTATCTGTTTTAATTGCGGTAAGAGTGTAAACATCGCCACAATCTTCAGGGTCGCTATCGGTGACATTCTTTTCTTTTTTTAATGTAGGACCATATCTCATCAACCTGGACTCGATCTAAGTGAAGCTCGGTCAAATAGTAATCGGTGACCTCTTTGCAGTGAGATCCAGCCATATCAACCCATCTGCAAATAGCATTTTTATCGTGACCTGTCGATCTCGCAACTCCTCTAATACTACCCTTCTCTGGAAGCAACGCCAGCGTCCTTAGAACTTCATCCATCGAAGTGTTCAAGTTGAAAAAGGGCGTCCCTCGATTCTCACTAAAACAATGTCCGCAGGTCTTACAGCGAAGAAGTGCTATGTTATGTTTGCCGTATCTTTCCTTGAGAATAATGTTCCCCGCGCCCTTCTTCCCGTAATCTGGACAACCTTCGTACCAGCACCAGAATGCTGATACATCTA
>PMNG01000143.1:6822-6944 GCA_003162615.1 Methanothrix sp.
GGCATATCCATGGGCATAGACATAGGCATCTTCATGTTCATCGGCGTTGTCATGTTCATAGGAGTCGTCATGTTCGTCATGCCAACTTTCTCTGTCAAGGCCAATCCTCCAAAAGATAGGAT
>PMNG01000046.1 GCA_003162615.1 Methanothrix sp.
CTTCTTGGGCACAAATCGATATCTACAACTCAAATCTATGCTCAAGTCGTTGACCAGAAGAAGCGGGAAGCCGTTAACTTGCTTCCCAAGCTCTGATCGTGTACATTCGACGAACCATCAAGAGAAACACCTCGAGGCGTTTACGTGAACAAGCTTGACAGACTGATCCGAAAAACTCGGGCCGCCGTTCTGGACTTGCAAGGGCCTGAGGGGCCGCAGGAGCCAGAGGAGCCGCGGGAACAGCCGGAGGGGGGATCGGTACGCAGCAAGCTCGATGAGATCCTGGCGCTGTTAGAGCAGATGCAGAAAGAGGCGGAACGCCCGATGGGAACGAAACAGGCGGCGGAATTCCTCGGGCTCTCCGTCTCGTACATTCTNNAGCTCACTGCTTGGGCTCGGGCCCATCCTGTGAAAACCAGGGAGCAGATCAAGAAGGAGGTACAGAATGCCAACAGAAGATGAAGAACACGGACTCCCGGTGTCATCATCCGCCTCGATCAAAGGCGGCAAGGAAATAATCTGGTTTTATGATGCTGCACTCCTGCAGAATCAGCCATTGGTATCGAAGCCAGATCTAGTCGAGGGCCGGATGAAAACAGTCGGCCTTTATATGCTCTCGGGNNGCTGCGGCAAGAGTCTCTTTGCAATGAACCTGGCACTAAGTATATGTTGCGGTACTGACTTCTTGGGAAGAACAACAATCAAGGGGCGCGTGCTGTACATAGACAACGAGATAGATCAAGACGAATTTAATAGCCGCTTGAAGAAGATGAACAGAACATACGAGCCCGGCACATTTGTAGTTCTGTTTAATGCCCCAGTAATTGAGGAAGGTTATCTTGAAGAAAGGTTGATCGCCCTCAAGCCAGCACTCGTGATTGTGGATTCCTTCTACCTTGCCACGCTGGCAAAGGAAAATGACAATGACAGCATCAAAAAAGTCCTCTTTCAACTTAAGGATTTGACCTCAAAGCATAATTGTGCGATTCTATTCGTGACTCATTTTCACAAGGGTACTCGAGATAATATCCTTCACATGGACAATACGGCTGGCGCTGGAGTACAGAACAGAATAGTTGATGGGAGTTTCCTCCTCCGGCTTTCCGCCAAGAAGGAAGCCCAGCGCATTTTCAAGTCTGGTAAGGTTCGCTCGTTCAGCTCTAAAGAGAAAACACCACACTTGCTGATCCTCAATGAGGATACCCTGTGGTTTGAGGACAAGGGAGAGGTTAATGAGGAGGAGCATGTTGCCCACCAGGGAGGGGGACATAGGACAGAGTCCTTTGACATTTTGAAAGTCTTTGAAGATAAAGGCAGGGACATGTTGGTCAGGAGTGAGGTTGTGGCAGCAGCAAAAGAGCTTAAATATGGGTCAGCCACGGCAGACAGGGCACTCCAGGATGCGGTCGACGCAGGCACCATCACAAAGTTAAGACAAGGAGTTTATCAACTGGTCAAAGCGGATGATGATAAGATGAATTTATCATCTGATAAAAGTTGATGATAAAATCATCATCATCACGGTCCTGACGGTACCTGAGGAGAGAGCNNCCAGAAGCAGTTGAACTTCTGCAGAAACTTCTGTGCGCCATGGGCTCACATACCAGAGGAGAAGGTGACCAGGCAAATTCGCATCGTACCCTTTCGCTTACAGGGTAACGACTTAGCGGCTTGACTATGCCCCTTGGATTTTGTAGCATCAGATGACGGCTCCCCTCACTGGGGAGCACAACCAATAGATTGCCCTGGGAGCATATCAGCATCCTGGGGGCTGGCCCTCCCTGACTGGGCTAATTCAAGGAGGGCTGATTTATGTCTATCCCGTTCAAAGCCAGCTTCACCAGTAGGCCATTGTCTGCTGTTGAGGCTGCAGCCTATCTTTACATTTCCAAATCCTATCTGTACCAACTCACTAGCAGGGGAGCAATCCCTTATTGGAAATCCAGGGGAGGGAAGCTCATTTCATTTGACCAGGTAGCTCTGGACACCTGGCTCAAGGGCCACAGAGTTGCATCAATTGAAGAACGGGAATAAGAGGCTTCCCACAGATAATTATTTGGCTAGGAGATGGAAATGTATAGTATAAAGTATCTCACAAGGCAACAGGAGATTTGCAGGCGCCAGGCATATCTGAGAGAGGTTCTGGTAGGAGGAGCAGCAAGATTCAGGGAGCTGCAACTTAAACCAAAGGGAGTCTCTATTTGGGCATACATCCAGCTTGCAAAACACGAAATTGCTATTCAACATGAAAACATCAGCAGGTTAGAGAATCTCATAACAGGAATGGAGTAAGGCACCAGAGGGGGAGGGGCACAGGCTCCTCCCCCTAGTTGTATGCGAAATCATTCTCTACATCGGGTGGACGCCGCGGTAGGGTGACCGCATAGCTCCTCTTCCCATATTTGCAGGCATCATCAAATTTGAGAAAAACGCAATTCACCCTGGTCGGCGTTGAAGGATTTTACGAAACACACCCAATTTCCACCAAGGACACAGGACGAAAATCAGGTCGTGTGTTTTTGGCTTCATCAGAATTGAGAATCAGGGGCACCGGTCAACATGAAACTGACCATTTTTATTTGTCGTCACTCGTGTACTTATATATATAGGAGGCGGGAGGATCAGGAAAGGCTCCCCCTCCAGGAATTCACTGCNNGTCTAAGTAAGTAGGAACCTACAGAACCCGCTCCACTACCCCAACCGAAGTACCGTTCCAAATCCCAAAGCAAGGCGCGCAGCATACTGATCCCTGTTGGATCAGTCCATAGTTTTAGGCCTCAATGATTTTATAGCTTCACCCCGATGGAATTTCTACGTCCTGCCAGGACTACGAAATTGAAATACAATTTCCGATTCCATCGGAACCGCGGCCCAACGTTCGATCCTACCTGGCAGGGGATTGAATCGAGGGCCGCTACTATTTTCCGTCCATTCTGTGTGGCAACCAGGTGGGCACGGCAACGACTTTCCCCNNGCCATGCTTGAAGAATTTTGGCGCATCAGAAGGCTCACAACGGCGCGCAAAGCAATGCAAGCCGCCGTCCTTTGGTATATAGCCTATTGCCGCCGTGTCTATGGGAATAAAGACAAGGACGGACACCCAAAAGTAATCCACCCAGAGACAATTAAGCGCCACATCGTTGCAATGGAGCTGGACCTCAGTGCAGAACAGGCAGAGGCAATCTTACAAAGAATGAGGAGGAGCTATCTGATTACGTGGCACCAGTTCGCAGGAATCGATATCAATCCCGGCCGTAAACCATATAAATCAAAGAAGTTAATCGAAACTGGTGACCTTCACTCATCTTTACATCCTTTCATCCTTACATCTTCTCTTCCACTGAGCCCAGGATGGGGNNGCCGTAACCGGCGCGGCTGGCGACCAGGAAGTGGGCAAAAAATGAAAACCATAATCACGGAACGCATTGATGGACTATGGCTTATTGAGAAACTTTACGGGGTCGCTTACAAGCGGGGCATTACGGCCAGAGAGCTTGAGGCGGTTATGCAGGAACGTTTCGGTACCTCCAATGCTCTTCGCATAAACACGATCCAGTTTTCAGAAGTGATGGAGTATGTCGCAAGACTCCCGAAGATTCCCATCGAGCAGAGGCCCAACAAGAACCTCTGCCGCTTCAACAAAGCAGCGGCGATCGCCGCAAAAGGAGAGCGGTCGTGACACAAATTCAGAAACGACGAAAATATAGTCGGGACTTTGCGCAAAACATGGCCCCGCTACGTATAAAGGCATTTCGGAATAGGGCGATGGTCACTCGTCGCCTTGACAAACTCGGACAGGTGCGACAGTTCCGAGCGACTATCGAAGAGCGGGTGGAGGAGCTGCAGAGCGGAATGGCAAACGGTTGTAGGTTTTGCGGCAAGGAATTCTCGATGGATAACCTCCGCGACCTCACGCTGGATCATGATGTTCCCTTAGAAAAACTCGGCGAGGATTTGATCGACAACATCGTCTGCGCCTGCCGACGGTGCAACTCAAGGAAAGGCTCGAAAAA
>PMNG01000043.1 GCA_003162615.1 Methanothrix sp.
TCGGATGTAAAGAGAATCCTGCTTAAGACCGCTGACGATCTGGGCGAGCCTGGACCGGATGACACTTACGGATATGGGGCCATGAACCTCACCTCTGCCTTAACTGACTTAGGTGTCCAACCTGACTGGTTAGCTGGGGCAAAGCTGATAGGCGTTGATCTCAGCCGGTACAATACTACCGTGGGTGATTCTGTTATGATTGANNGATCCCACTTGCTGACTTCGATGCCAACGGAATTTTCTCAGCTCCTTGGGAAACCAGCTTCTGGAAGCCTGGTAACTATAAGATAGAGATCGACCTAACTGGGATGTATGGAGAGACATCGTCGTCATCCGTTCCTTTCAGGCTAGATTCCAAGCATTGAGCAAAGTATAAATCACTCCAGGTAGATTATGTTACAGTATTGATGGGGGTAAAAGTGGTGTACCTTTCAAATCACCGGTTAGCTCTGCTGGCAGTGGTCTTTATTTTGCTTTCATTTTCGGCTATTGCTCAAGACGTGTTTAGGTTTGGCTCCAAGGTAGAGCCGCATGACATAGACGAGAGCAAAGCACTCAGTCTATTTTATGTAGATCCTGAGTTCGCCTTTTATGATGGGAATAGCAGAGGGCTGTTCGAACCGGGTGATCCGGTTTACATACACATAAATCCGAATGAACCGGTAGTCAACGAAAACGATGTTCGCCTCACTCCCTTTGGCAGCTTCCCAGCCGGTAGCCAAGTAAACATGGGAGACCCGGATCTCGGGTATCCGTTATCTCATTTTGGAAATAGTGGTTCCCCAAGTGCTGAGGTGAGGTATTTCGACGTGAATGGGAGCAATGGCTACAGTCTCGACGATCCAGTCTATCTGAATTTAAATCCTGGCACAGTGACTTCCGGAGATATCAGACTGACCAGCTATATGGGGTATGAAGCGGGCAGTAGGGTAAGGGATTCAGATTTGGACAGCAGCAAGCCTACAACGATTCTTCCCGGAAAGCTCGCCTTTTATAATGCAAATGGGAATATAAACGATGGAGGATGGGCCATTTACGATGCTGGAGATGGGATCTATCTGGCCACGCAGTATCCATTCTCGACGGTCACAATAAACGATATCAGGATATCAATTTGATACTCACTGCTATAAAGAAGGACCTTTAGCTACTGGTAAACTGATAGAGTCCTCGTCCCACGAAGGCCGATCAAGGTGGATTATATTAAACTTGCAGCACAAGAATAACAGTCGATAACTACAAATTGGTAACGATGCAGTTGAACACTGGTATCATGCACTCAAAGAGTTCATCCTACGGGCTGATTCTACTGCTCACCATTGCCTTTTTAGCGACCTCAGCCTCCGGGTTCCAACCTCGTGAAGAGTGGAGCAGAACTTTTGGAGGTCCCTATGATGATGGTGCCTGGTCTCTTCAAGCGACTGATGATGGTGGCTACATAATTGTAGGCTACACCAGTTCAAGGGGCGAAGGTAGCGATCTCTGGTTGATAAAGACTGATTCCAGTGGCCTCGAACAGTGGAACAGAACCTTTGGCGGATCGCAAGAGGATGTGGGGTATTTCGTCAAACAGACCAGAGACCGAGGCTATATCGTAACGGGCAGCACCAAGTCATACGGCATCGGTGAAGAGCGCCTATGGCTCTTGAAGACCGACTCCAATGGAAGCAAAGAGTGGGATCGCACCTTCGGAGGTTTCGTCTCCTCATCGGGAGATGGTGGATGGGCTGTTGACCAGACAACGGACGCTGGCTACATCGTTACCGGCTACACCAAATCCTATGGTGCAGGTGGAAAGGACCTCTGGCTGATAAAAACCGATTCCGTCGGCAATAAGCAGTGGGACAAAACCTTTGGAGGGCCGAAAGATGATGTGGGCATGTCTGTGGTCCAGACACGAGATGGAGGCTATATCGTGGCTGGCAGAACAGCATCTTTTGGCTCGGGAGGCGACGATATCTGGCTGCTGAAAGTCGACCCCCAAGGCCGTGAGCAATGGAATAGGACCTTCGGCGGGCAAAAGGATGATGTGGGCCTCCAGGTGATCGAGCTCAAGGACGGCTACGCCCTCACAGGCAGGACTGAGTCTGCGGACTCTGGAGGCGAGAAGGCGTTTCTCTTGAAGACAGACCTCTACGGAAAGAAGCTGTGGGAGAAATTCTACGGCCAGAATAGCTCCGGCATATCGTTGCAGCAAACGGACGATGGTGGATTCATCATTGCAGGAAGCATGAATTCGCCAGTTACAGGAAAAGATGCTGTGCTGATAAAGACGGACCCCTCCGGGAACGAACAGTGGATCATGCCACTGGGCGGACCTGGAGAGAATATTGGCACTTCAGTTGCTGAGAGCATCGATGGAGGATACGTCATGGCAGGTATAACAAATTCCTTT
This sequence comes from Methanothrix sp., assembly GCA_003162615.1. Lineage (GTDB taxonomy): Archaea > Halobacteriota > Methanosarcinia > Methanotrichales > Methanotrichaceae > Fen-7. The sequence goes on from PMNG01000043.1 coordinate 2,396, forward strand.
GGTGCAGAAGCGGAGGACGCCTGGTTGGTCAAAGTGGGGCCAAAGAACGCCACAGCCGCATCTGGCGATGCTCTTGGAAACACGACCCGCAAAAGATGATCAATTGAGTTCGTCTTCAGCATTGATCAAATAGCAGAACAGAAATGCTTTATCCGTAAGAGTCTACCCGGGAGTTGGCATGTTCCGAATAGCCAAGTGGACAGCGGCATTATTTCTGTTCCTGCTTTTAGCCTGTGCTGCTGATGCATCGAGCCTGCAGGATTCAAGAAACTCGACGAAGAATAGCGTCAGCCACCTGCAAGAGGTCGGAGCAGCCCGGATCCTGACCGAGATCGAAGCCAATCAGGCGGTGGCTTATGATAATGTTTCAGTCTCGGGGGTTCTGAACCTGAGTAAACTAACAGGGCCGGTTCGTCAGTCGGTAACGATAACCAACTCCACAATACAAGGACCAGCGGACTTCGAGAGGGCAACTTTCGGGGATCTTATGGACTTCCAGGGAACGACCTTCCAGGGTAACGCAAGCTTTGCTAAAGCCCGGTTCCAGGGAGATGCGAACTTTGGTGGCGTGAGATTTGCTGGCAATACGGATTTCAGGTTTGCCAGGTTCGACGGTTCCGTCTCCTTCAGCCGAGCGAGGTTCGACAGGATAGTCAGCTTTGCCAACTCGCAGTTTGACGGAAATGCCGTCTTCGAAGGCTCAAACTTTAATTCAGACGCCGAATTTGACCTGGCCCAGTTCTCCAAACCGGTCACTTTCATGGGTGCTGTATTCTCCGGAGATGCGAGCATCACCAACTCCCAATTCAGCGGGACTACCATTTTCATGGACTCCAATTTCAAAGGGAATGCCGACTTTGCCGGTACTCAGTTCGTCAGGGATGCCATCTTCCGATCGTCCCATTTTTACGGGGACTCCAGCTTCGGTCTTGCCAGCTTCGGCGGGTTCACTGAGTTCGCCAACGTGACTTTTGAAAAAACCGCAGTCTTCGCCGTTACAAAGTTCGAGGATAATGCTCACTTTCTGGATGCGAAATTCAACGACGACCTGGTCCTTGAGAGCGCCAGGATCTACAACATGCAGCTCGATAATGCTACCTTCGGGAAGAATTCGAAAATTAGTCTAAAGGATGCGGACTTCACAAGGCTGGTAGTCCCCTGGTCAACCATAAAAGACCGATTAGAGTTCAATGGTGCCGCCTACCTGGCCCTGGTCAAAAATTACAAGAATCTTGAATGGTCCAACGATGCAGACGACTGTTACTATCAGTACCGTCAGATCAGCCAAGCAAACGAGCCGCTAGGCTGGGCAAAGCTGGAAGATGTGATCGCCTGGCTCTCCTNNTGCGCGTGAGCTACACTGCTTTCTGGTGCCTCTTCACAGTCCTCTTCTTCGGTGTTGTTTATTGGGGGACCAACGGAATGAAGAGGTTCGAACGGACCGATGAGATTCCGGGCAGTATAGATGATATCCAGAAACAGCGTGTATCGTTTGTCGACGCCATGTACTTCAGTGTCGCTCAGTTCAAATCAGCGGAGGGACCGGTGAACTATTATCCTGTGGGTTTTAGCAGGCAGTTGGCGATGTTAGAAATTATACTNNATGCTCTTCGTGGTTATCCTAGTTGGCATATTTATCCGATAGCCAAAATTGGATTGTGATAATCTAAGGTAAGCTAACCTGCGAATCAGGCTACTCCTCTTCGATGTATTTCATTATTAGGCTCCTCTTGGCCCCAGTCCATGCGTCATCGGTTAAGACCGCTATGTATAGAATTCGAATTGGAAGTCTTACCATACCCAAGGATCGATGCCAAGACAACTGCCTACAGGTGATCGATTTCAATTAAATATCTAATTTGAAACAATAGCAAATTGTTAAATTATAGTGCCAATATAATTCCAATAATTCCTTAACCGATGACCTATGGCCCTGCTCGCTTAGTCCTTTTGCCGTAAATTGAACTTCGTCTCCTGGTTTAATACTTGCTAGACATGGAGATACTTCGATGGCATGAAGTTCTGGAGGCTTAGGCTCCTTCACGATGAACCAATCATCAGATATCTACCTCTTCCGGCAGAAGGCCAGTTTTGAAGTAGATGGGATCATATTCGCCAGCTTCAGACTTGCCCACATAAGCAAAGATCCCGTTTGTGGCACCTTTGGAGATGGCTTCTTTTACTGCTTCCGGATTCAGCAGCCTCGGAAACAGTGGTGATGCGAAAAAGGTATCACGGACTGACTTGGTAGACCAATCCAAGAAAGCATGGGGCCAGTTTTAACCAGAAAGTTCGGACTGATGCTGCTTGTGATTAGATCCTTCTGTCTCAGTTGCAGAAGATAAAGGTCAACCAAGGTCTTAGCCACGCTGGAATGGATCAGGCCAAGATCCATCAAGGAGATCCTGTAAGAGGTCGTGCATCCGTTCCACTGAAAACCGTGATTTGTTGCTCTGACGTTAGAACTATGAGATTTCGTTCACCCAATATAGGTTTTTAATCGAGCTTTCAGTTAATTGGGTGCACGAGCGAAAAAGAAGGCTCGCCGCCATATCTTTAGCTCCGATAGACGCCTATCAGCTTGTTATTTGCCCTTCGCAGGGTTTTCTCGGGATCGCCGAAAGGCAGGACCTCGGTGTCTCTGGGTCGTCCTTTTCGCCTTATACTCATCGGTCAACAGTTGGCTTCTTAACCTCATGAAAGGGATTTAGCTCCTCAATGACCTGGCCACGCTCAGTTCAGCTAGATAGATTGAATAATCGGAAACCTTTGCCTATAATCGGCGTGCTTTGGGATCATGTCGCTAACTCTTGGGAATTGTTTTCGTTTCATCATGAAGTCTCACATGATATTGATGTTGATCTGAACGAACCGTCTTGGAACTTGGTGCATATTTAGAACGGAGACTGACTAAGAAAGGAATATCGAAACAAAGAACTAGCGTTTGGCGATGTTGGATAGGTGAGATTTTTGCAGATTTTTTAGGTTTTCTTCTAGCGGGGCCGGCATTTATATCTTTCTTAGGATGATGACGGATCACTAAATTGAGGTGAATAGGAAATATGAAAATGAGTTTGATATTGGGGTTGGTCCTAATCGCCCTGCTTGTGGGTGGAATAGCCGACGCGAAAACGTATCCTTTGGGTCTGAACGTTACTCCTGCTCAGATGAACGCCACGTCTAAAGATATATCATTGGCATCTAGCAAACTTACCGCTTCTGCTTACACTTACCCTACATCTTGGGATTGGCGAAGCGTGAAAGA
>PMNG01000129.1 GCA_003162615.1 Methanothrix sp.
AGAAAATTCGTTACACTGCCTTTGCAATTTTTGCGGCGTTGTTACATAATGGGAGTAATTTAAGTGTTTCGCAGATATATTTACGCGAAATTGAATCTTCTTGGTTCTTGATAGAAAGCAATAAGTCTTCTCGAATTGAATGATTTGGCTTAATTGAGCGTAGTTCAGGAACTCTTATTTTCTTTAGATTTGTCGGATAGCGTTCCGTCTCACACAAATGGTCGAATGCTGAATAATCATGTACTTTTATTTTCTCAAGAACACTGCTTATTCCAGCAGGTATCGCTGATGCATAATCGATTCCTGGCGTTGATTTTAGACTATCGCACAAGCTTTCAGACGTTCGCAATGATGAAACAAAAGCTAAATCGTCCTGCGCTTTCATTGCTCCAGTGATGTCTGTTATACCTGGAGCTATCGCTGATGCATAATCGATTCCTAGGGTTGCCTTCATAATTCGCAATTCTGAATCCTTCATTCTATCAAAATCATCTCCCGTAACTGCCAACTCCTTCATATATTTCGGCCATTCTTTTCCATCCAATCTCGACAAGCGTTTTTAGGGCTTTTAAAGTATATAAAGAGGATCAGAGCAGGCCAAAAGTAATCTATGCTTAGCAATGATGAATAGCTGAGTTCAAATTGCGTTAATTGATAATCACAAGGATTAAATTATAAGATTATAAGTAATGCACAATCAGCGGCAGCATTAGCACTCCCATTGCATGAGTCTTCCTGATTCCAGCTAGCGGCGAAATCATCCCCACAATTGTAGAAATGAAGAAGATTAACAGCCCAAACCATCCTGTAAAGGCCAGGGTCATGGCCGTCAGACCCGCCAGCACGCCCAAGCAGAGCCGACGGTAGTTAAGTCGTGATATATCACTCTGGCAAAGACCCGCGCCGATCCTATGGAAGCCATATAAGAGGCGGCGCCGACGGCTATTATTATCACCAGCATCTGAACAAGGATGTCCCAGTTCATGGTGATCAGCTCCTTTATGGCTGCAGCGGCACCGCTCCTGGGCTTGTCCACAGCGTAAAGTGCCACCAGGGAGAACAATGCATTCGCGGTGTTCACCCCGGAGATGGAGACAAGAAACTCTTCTCCAGTCGAGGGAGCACCCAAGCGCGTGGCCATGGCAGCGATGGACGGCGACACGCCAGGAATCCAGGCAATCACCGATCCGCCCAGGCTTCCCAGTAAGACCGACCTGGCCAGAGAGCCAGCAGGGATGTGCAGGTCAGTATCTTTCTGCTCCGGGATGCTTGTCCCTGAAGAGAGGCTGATTATCAGAAAGGACGCGCCGAAGAGCCCGGAGAGCAGGGGCAGCATGGGCTGTGGCTCCAAGCCCAGAGGTGACTGGAACATGCTTTCGTGGTTGAAGGCGAAAGTTCCCAGGAAACCGCTGGTCAAGAAGACCAAAACCGCCATGGCTTTGTACTTCAAATGGACCAGCGACCCCTGGCCCTCAATCACCGGGCCATTCTCTGTCTTGATCATGAATAGAGCAATGACCAGGAGCAGGACTCCCACGTACTTCATCAAAAGATCGTTGTAATGAGAGAAGGTCCAGGATAGGGGAAAGACCAAGAGCATTGCTGCGACGATCGACCCTGCCGAGCCTATGGCCGAGAGCCTGATGGCCTCTATCCCTCGTCCTTCAAGCATGAGGCTGTGGCCTGGCAGGACCGTCAGAATTGTGTCCGAGTCAGGTGCTCCCACGAACACCGCAGGGATGGCGTCGAAGAAGGTCTGAGAGATTGCCGCCGCCAGAATGATCGTTGACACGTGATAGGGAGATAGTCCGTAGGACATCAAAATAGGCGAAGCCGCCAGCAGCATGGCTGCGAAGTTGTTCACATGCAGGCCAGGGGTAAGCCCACTGATGGCTCCCAAGATCAGTCCCGCAGAGGCACAAAGAATTATCATGAAGTCGATCATAGCTGATTGAGTGATGGTAGTAACTGTTGGCTTTAATTTAACATGTGGAGATTACATATACGGATTACATGTAAGGATTAATAGCTTACTAAGGCAGGCATTGCAGGGGAGGCTCGCCGAACTTGTGGCTTTGGCTGTCTAGGCGCAGGCCTTGTTCAAAAGCACATCAAGGGTGAAAACTCTTAAATACTGGTGAAGAGTCGGTTAATCATTCCGCACCTGGGGGCAGGAGTCCCGGGGCGCATGAACCTGAGGTTCGAACGCGCGTGCAGCGCGTGAGTGGGCTCGAAAGAGGCCTTGCGGAGGATTCAAGATGAAAGCGATAGCTAAGACAAATCCGAGGTTGGTCCGTCTCATCGGCGATTTGAAGGCGGCATCCCGTAATAATAATGTTGGCCTCTGGCGCGACGTCGCCAGACGGCTGGAGAAGCCCAAACGCAATTATGCTGCAGTAAACCTGAGCAAGATCAACAGGCATACCAGTCCTAACGATACTGTTCTCGTCCCCGGAAAGGTGCTGGCCTCGGGCGACCTGGAGCATAGCGTGACCGTGGCCGCCCTGGGATTCAGTGGCCAGGCCGTCTCCAAGATAGAATCGGCTGGCGGAAAATGCCTCAAGATAGAGAGCCTGATGCAAGAGCACCCCAAGGGCTCCGGCATAAAGATTTTGAGGTGATCTCATGATAGTTGATGCAACTGGATTGGTCATGGGGCGTCTGGCATCAGTGGTCGCGACGCAGCTTTTGGCAGGAAACGAGATCAAGATCGTCAACGCTGAGAAGGCCATAATCACTGGTCGCAGGGAGAGCATTTACGAAGAGTACTTCGCCTGCCGTGACAGAGGGCACAAGGAGAGAGGCCCTTACTTCCCCAGAAGACCTGAGATGATAATGAAGAGAACTGTAAGAGGTATGCTTCCCTACAAGCTTAGACGCGGACGGGATGCCTTGTCCAGGCTCAGGATTTACGTCGGCGTTCCCAGGGATTTGTCGGGACAGCAGTTCGAACAACCCCAGGCCGCAAAGGTCAGAGGAGCCAGCAGTGCGAACTTCATCGAGCTGGGCGATCTGAGTAAGAGGCTTGGAGCACATTTCTGAGAGGTTCGTTATGAAGATAATAAACTCGTCCGGCAAGAAGAAGACTGCCACTGCCAGGGCTACGCTGAAGGAAGGAAAAGGCAGGGTCCGGATCAACAAAATGCCCTTAGAAATTTATGAGCCCAAGCTGGCCAAGATGAAGATCATGGACGCCGTGACGATAGCCGACAAGCAGGTTCAGGGTATCGATATCGATGTAACAGTCAGCGGTGGCGGGATCATAGGGCAAGCAGATGCAGTTCGTACTGCCATTGCCAAAGGGATAGTTGAGTGGACCGGAGACACCGGGCTTAAAGAGGCTTACACTGAGTACGACAGAAACCTTCTGGTCAGTGACCATCGGCAGAAGGAGAAGAAGAAGTTCGGCGGTCATGGTGCAAGATCCAAGTTCCAGAAGTCCTACAGGTGAAATGGCTTGATTCCAGTCAGGTGCTTTTCCTGCGGGAAAGTTATCTCCAATGTATGGGAGGAATACCGGGAGCGCATAAAGACCGAGTCTCCCGGTAAAGTCCTCGACGATCTGGGCATAGACAGCTATTGTTGTAGGCGCATGCTCCTTGCCCATGTGGAAATAGTAGAAACGCTAAGGCGGTACCAGTAAGAAGGGGTTGTAGGGTAGCCTGGTCCATCCTACAGCGTTCGGGACGCTGTGACCTGAGTTCGAATCTCAGCAACCCCATCATGCTCTTCCTTTTGAGGTGGCTATTTGAAGGGTGAGAAATATACAAGATATGAACGTGCCAGAATAGTAGGAGCACGGGCTCTGCAGATTTTCATGGGCGCCCCGGTATTCATCGATACCGTATCTATGGACCCCCTCGAAATAGCGCTAGAAGAGATGAAACTGGGGGTAATACCCATCACCGTGAAACGGGCGATAGCAAAAAGGTAGGTGAATTAGTTGGAAGAAGATGAGGTGATAAAGGTAGTGGGAGAATACGAGACTCTCATACCCATAGACGAGTACCTTGCTGCTGGTGTGCACATCGGCACTCAGCAGAAGACGAACGACATGATGCCTTACATCTACAGAGTGCGAACTGATGGTTTGTACGTTCTGGATGTTCAGTCCACAGATAAACGCATTCGCTTGGCTGCCAAGTTCCTGTCCAAGTATGACCCATCCAAGATCCTGGTGGTCTCTGCCCGGCAGTACGGTCAGCGCCCTGCTACTATGTTCGCAAAGGCAATAGGAGCTAAGGCCAACGTAGGAAGGTTCATACCCAACACTCTGACCAATCCCGATTTCTATGGATTTACAGAACCGGACGCCCTGATTGCCACTGATCCGAGCGGCGACGCCCAGGGGGTCAACGAGGCGGTGGATGCCGGAATTCCAGTGATAGCCCTTTGTGACACCAACAATATGACCTCCAACGTGGACCTGGTCATACCCACTAACAACAAGGGCAGAAAGGCTCTGACTCTGATCTACTGGCTCCTGGCCAGACAGGTGCTGCGTGAGCGTGGCGAGGAAGACAGGTTCAAGTACACTATCTCCGACTTTGAGATGGAGTTTTGATCGGGATGCGGTCTCCGGCTGTAGCGGGCCAGTTCTATCCCCGAGACCCCGATGATCTTAAGCTCCAGCTGGACGAGCTCTTTAAAGGCGTGGCCTCAGAGGAGCTTCCGGCTCTGGGGGCTGTAGTTCCCCATGCAGGCTATGTCTACTCTGGGGCAGTCGCAGCGGAGGTTTACGCTCGTCTTCCCAAAAGGGAGACCTATGTCATCCTTGGCCCCAACCATCACGGCCTGGGAGCGCCTGTGGCTCTTTCCGGGGACTCCTGGAGAACGCCTCTGGGCGTCGTCGAGACTGACCTGGAGATGGCTGACGCTCTTGCAGGCACCATAATAGATCAGGAAGAATCCGCTCACCTCCAGGAGCACTCCATTGAGATTCAACTGCCTTTTCTTCAGTACAGATTCGCTGGTTTCAAGATCCTGGCAATAGCCATGGGGCTGCAGGACGAGGAGACCGCTGTGGAGGTGGGTGAGGCCTTAGGCAAAGCTGCCCGAGATCTGAAGAGGAACTGCACATTCATAGCCAGCAGCGACTTCACGCACTATGAACCTCAGGAGTTAGCCAAGAAGGTCGACGCCAACCTGATAGAGGCTATTCTGAGAATGGACGTGCCGGAACTCTATTCTAGGGTCTACAGGTATCAAGCAACCGCCTGTGGCTATGGGCCCATCGCCGCCGTCATCACGGCCACGCGGGCTTTGGGTGCCACCAGTGGCAAGCTCCTTCGATACGCGACGAGCGGAGATGTCACCGGCGACTACAATCAGGTCGTAGGTTACGGAGTCATTGCTTTCACATAAAGGAGGTCTCTTGACCACGGCATCTGCTCCCGGCAAGGTCATACTATTCGGAGAGCATGCAGTCGTATCTGGTACCCCTGCATTGGGTTCGGCCATTAACCTGCGGGCTAGGGTAATTGTGGAAGATCTTCCCGGAAGGCTCGAAATAGAAGCCTGCAACTTGATGCTGAGGGGATTCTCGCTCGATCTAACAACAGGACGAGTAAGCTCGCCAGGGGTCTTGGACGCCATCAAATACGTCTCTGCTGTTCTGAAAGAGTTCCACGCCGATGGCCTAAGGGTGAAAGTTGATTCAGACATTCCTCCCGCGGCTGGTCTTGGCTCCTCGGCAGCAATCGTGGTTGCAACTATGGCCGCGCTAAATAAACACATGAGCCTAGGTCTTAGTAGAGAAGAGATTGCATCCAGTTCCTACAAGATTGAGAAGACGGTGCAACAGGGAATGAGCAGCCCCATGGACACAGCCGTTTCCACTTTCGGCGGATATCAACTGGTCTCCGAAACTGTTCACGGGATCGACCTTCCGGAGATGCATATAGTTGTTGGATGCACAGAGAAAGAGCACAATACTCGTTCCGAGATACAGAAGGTTCAAAGCCTCCGGTCAAGGTATCCGGACATCGTTGAACCCATTTTCTGTGCGATCGGAGCCATATCAACAAGAGCGGTTCCCCTGATAAGGGACAATCGGTTGGAAGAGCTGGGCCATCTGATGAACTTCAACCAAGGGCTCTTGGAGGCACTGGGTGTAGGCACGCGGGAGTTGAGCGAGCTGGTATACGCTGCCAGAGGGGCTGGCCACTCGCTAGGGGCAAAGCTTACGGGCGCCGGAGGCGGCGGATGTATGATCGCTCTACCATCCACAGCTGGAAGCCTATCCATTCTGGTCGCCTTGGAGCAAGCCAGAGGTACTGCATTCGAGGTGAAGACGGGCGGCGCGGGAATGCGTCTGGAAACGTAGATGTCCATGATCAAGATACTGAAGATAGGCGGCAGCGTACTAACCGATAAAAACCGCCCAGCCTGCGCCAGAACCGAGGAGATAGAGCGTGTGACAAGAGAGGCTGCGGCATCGTCCTCAGGTCTAGTTATCGTCCACGGGGCGGGCTCCTTCGGCCACATTCCCGCCAAGAAGTATGGCCTCCCGGAGAAGTTCGACCCGGAGGGCCTCAGAGAGACTCACACTTCTGTTGTCAGGCTGAACGAGTTAGTCGTAAGTGCGCTATCCAGGGCTGGTGCGGATCCTGTCCCCGTCCATCCGCTCTCATGCGTTCTCCTCAGGGGAGGTAGAATAGAAACCGTCTGCACCGAGCCCATCTCGGAGATGGTCAAGCGCGGTCTGGTCCCTGTTCTTCACGGAGACGTGGCTATGGACGCACTCCGAGGATCTGGCATAGTCTCCGGCGATCAGCTTGTCTCCTACTTGGCCAGGGCATTATGTGCCGATGTTGTGGCAGTGGGCACGGACGTGGATGGAGTTATTTTCAACGGAATTGTGCTACCTCGAGTGACAAGGGCGAACCTGTCCATGATAACAGGAAGCCTGGGTGAGAGCACAGGGGTTGACGTAACAGGCGGAATGAAAGGAAAGCTTCTAGAGCTTCTTGACCTTGCCGACGCGGGAATCGTTTCGGAGATCTTCAACGCCAGGATTGAGGGCAGGCTAGAGAAAGCATTGAAGGGAGAATCCGTGGGTACCAAAGTGGGGAGGACAGATTGACCACGTCGAGCAGAAAATTGGATCACATAAGGATCTGTCTGGAGAAATCAGTGGAGACAAGTCCCAGGCCTTTCGACGATCTGATGCTAATCCATAGGGCCCTTCCGGAGATCAGCGATTCTGAGATCGACACAAGCTGCCGGTTCCTTGGAAGGAAGATCAAGGCACCCCTCATGATCACGGGCATGACTGGAGGCCATCCTGAAGCTCGAGAGATCAACATAAACCTGGCTGTGGCTGCCCAGGAGATGGGTGTGGCTTTAGGCCTTGGGTCTCAGAGGGCCGCTTTGGAGGACCCTAGACAAGTGGAAACCTTTTCCATGGTACGGGAAGTTGCACCAGACGTGCCCATAGTCGGCAACATTGGCGCTGTGCAGCTCAGAGACTCCGGATCAGAAGTTCTGGACAGACTGGCTGAGATGATAGATGCCGACGCCATGGCAGTTCATTTGAACTTCCTTCAGGAGTCTGTACAGCCTGAAGGCGACAGGGATGCCTCTGGAATCCTGGAAACTATTGCCTCGGCCTGCAGCTCCGTTCCTGTGATCGTCAAGGAGACAGGAGCTGGAATATCCGGCGAAGTAGCCTCTGAACTCTTGGAAGCAGGAGTCAAAATTATTGACGTCTCCGGGGTGGGAGGCACTAGCTGGTCAACAGTGGAGGCTTTCCGGGCAGAGGAGGCTGGAGATAAAGAGTCCCTTAACCTGGGCAGGATCTTCAAGAGCTGGGGGATTCCTACGCCCGTCAGCGTTGTGGAGTGCGCATCCACAGGAGCAGAGGTTATATCCTCGGGGGGTGTAAGAAACGGCATAGATGTTGCAAAAAGCCTGGCCCTGGGCGCATCTATGGCAGGAATGGCTCTCCCGATGCTTGCGCCTGCTAGTCGCGGCCCAAGAGACGTGGAAAAGGCCATTAAAGAGTGCATCAGTGCCCTGCGGATGTCCATGTTCCTGACCGGATGCCGGGATCTTTCGAAGCTTCGGTCTGCCCAGGTAGTAATCCTGGGAAGGACCAGGGAGATCCTGGAGCAGAGAGGTTTTGATATTAGGAAATTTTCTATTTACAAAGAGATGGCAAGATGAAGGATATTGGAATTATTGCGGTCGGCGGATACAATGAGGTCGGAAGGAACATGACCGCGATCAAGATAGGAAAAGACATAGTGGTTATGGACATGGGCATCCGTCTGGATAGGGTCCAGATTCACGAAGATACGGATGTGGAGTCCCTTCACGCTTCCGACCTGATCGCCATGGGGGCAATCCCCGATGACAGCATCATGAGCCACGTTGATGGCAAGGTAAGGGCAATTGCCTGCACCCACGGCCACCTGGACCATATAGGTGCGATCTCCAAGCTGGCGCACAAGTACAAAGCGCCGATTATAGCCACTCCATTCACGGCGGACCTGATCAATCAGGAGATAAAATCGGAGAGGATCTTCGGGGTAGAAAACCCAGTCATGCCCATGTCCGCGGGAGAGAGGTACCAGGTAACTCCGGATATCGAGCTGGAGTTCGTCCGGGTTCAGCACAGCATAGTCGACTGTGTCTTTGCTGCTATTCACACCAAACAGGGCATCATCCTCTACGCTAACGACTTCAAGATAGACAGGAGTCCTACACTGGGAGAGCCGCCGGACTTTGCCAGGCTCAAAGCCCTCGGAAAGGAGGGTGTCGTTGCGCTGATAACCGAGACCACCAACGCGTCCATATCCGGCAAAACTCCTTCGGAACAGATCGCCAAAGATCTCGTATGGGATGTCCTCATGGGGACCGAGGAAAGCAAGTCTGGTGTAATGGTCACGACCTTCTCATCCCACATAGCCCGCATAAGGTCGATCATTGAGGCGGCGCACAAGATGGGCAGAAAACCAGTGCTCTTGGGAAGGTCCATGGAGAAGTACTGGGGCACTGCAGTAAGAACAGGCTATGCCGAGAGGAACGAAGGGTTGACAGTCTATGGTCGAAGAAAGTCGGTGGACAAGGCCCTTAAGAGAATCATGACCGAAGGAAAGGACAAGTACCTCCCTATAATGACCGGTCATCAGGGAGAACCCGGGGCCATATTGAGCCGAGTTGCTAATGGAGAGACTGAGTACTTGGTTGAGTCCGGGGACAAGGTAGTGTTCAGCGCTGGCATAATACCCCAGCCACTCAATATCTCCAACCGCTACACAGTGGAGACCAAGCTCAAGATGAGGGGTGCCAGGGTATACGACAACATTCATGTCTCGGGCCATGCCTGCCGAGAGGATCATTGGGAGCTTCTAAGGATGATAAACCCGGAGCATGTAATCCCTAGCCACGGCAACTTGGTCTCCCACGGCAACTATCTCATGATGGCAGAGGACACCGGCTATAGCCTGGGGTCCAACATCCATCTTGTAAGAAACGGCCAGGAGTTGCTCTTAGAGTGAAAGTGGGGATGCAAGAGTAAGATCATGATAGACGAAGAGCTGACAGGGCGGGCCGAAACGATTTCCAAGGCGATAGAGGATCTTATGCCCATCGTCCATCCTACAGGGCTTTACCAGGCCAGCAGGCATCTTGTGGATGCTGGTGGAAAGAGACTCAGGCCTTCAATGCTGCTTATCGCGGCAGAGGCCGTCGGAGGAGATCCTTTGGCCCTTGTGTCAGCCGCTGTGTCTATCGAACTGATACACAACTTCACCCTGATCCACGACGACATAATGGACAACGCCAATATTCGCAGAGGTCGGCAGTCGGTCCACAAAATATGGGGCGACTCCGGAGCCATCCTGGCGGGAGATACTCTTTACTCCAAGGCCTTCCAGATCTTGGGCAGGACACCTGTAGAACCAAGGTTGATCCTTGAGTCCATGAATATACTCTCCCAGACTTGCACTGCCATATGTGAGGGACAGTGGCTGGACTTGGAATTCGAGAACAGGTTTCGTGTCTCGGAGGACGAGTACATGGAGATGATCGAGAAGAAGACCGGCGTACTCTATGGAGCCTCTGCGTGCATGGGGGCGACGCTCTCTGGTGCTCCGGATGAAGTGGCCAAGGGCCTTGATGAGTTCGGCAAGCTTACCGGAATGGGTTTCCAGATCCATGACGATGTCCTTGATCTTACAGCACCCGAGAAGGTTCTTGGAAAGCGGCGTGGAGGCGATCTTGTAGAAGGGAAAAAGACTCTGATAATGATCCATGCCCTTGAGCATAGCGTTGAAGTGGACGTTTTTGGCAAGAAGGATGCCACCCCCCAGGAGATTGAAAGAACCCTTTCAATTCTGGAGAGGAGCGGATCAATAGAGTATGCCAGATCACGAGCCGCCAATCTGGTGAACCGGGGAAAGAGTGCTCTGGATGTCCTTTCTGACTCTCCGGCAAAGAGATTATTGCTGGAGCTGGCGGATTACATGATCAAGCGCGGATATTAGGAACTTCTGGGGGGTATCTGATTGAATAAGCATGATGCGCAACACCTTATCGAGCACTGGATTGAACATAACGTCAGCCACAGCAGCTCGTTTCGCGAACGGGCTAAGCAGATCGAGGAGATAAGCAGGCAGGCAGCTACTGAGATAAACCAGGCTGCTGACCTGATGGATAAGTGCACAGAGATGCTAAAGAAAGCAAAGGATGATCTTGAGGTGAGATAGTGGAACTGGTTTACTTTTACAGCACAGAAAATGAGAAGGCTATGAAAAAGGTACTGGACGACGACCTGTTCGATGAGATCGTCCCTACGATCGTTGAATGCAAGTTCATGGGCATAAACAAGGACGGCTTTTGCATGTACATCAAGGTCAGGGACGAACTAGCCCTCAAGGCCAAGAAGATGCTCTCGGAGTCGCCTGCCAAGGAGCTGACGGGCGAAGAGGGATCGGCTGTGATCAAGGCATTTAGGGAGCAAGCCGAGGCAGCCGAGGCCGGAATGGGAGCGCTGTTCGGATAGCGATAAAAGTTGGATACAAACTTTTTTGATTGGTGTTGTCACCAAACATCTATAGAATAGGGATGTATGCTCAAGCGATCGTTGTGCGAGTTAAGTAAAATATTTCAAATGCACACGACTTTTCGGATGGAGAATCATAAGCCGAACTCTCGACTACATGAATGCTGGCTATGCACGCTATCCCATATGGACTAGTGAATCTCAATGTGCATTGGCTAACATGCAGTTGCGTACTGTCGGCCCTACGCAACAAGTCACCCAATCTAGTTACTTGGCTTTGAAGATAGCAAGAGTCATCAAAGCCTTGGATGGCTGTGAAACGTCGATTGATGGCTCTAAACCGCTGGAAAATGCTCAGCATCAGGAAGCCCGAACAATATCGGCCTAGAGGCCGAGTTTGAGCTACTTACAAACAGGGTGCCTATTTTCCAGCAAAACCTCACCTTCCAAAAGACAAATAAACTTGAATATCCCTCGCGAATATGACATGACAAGATTCATCGTAGTCCTAGGCACCGCTTCCCACTCCGGCAAAAGCACTCTTGTCGCTGCAATATGCCGTCTCTTAAGCAATCGCGGCCTACGTGTTGCGCCCTTTAAGTCCCAGAACATGAGTCTGAACTCCTGGGTTACAGCTAACGGCAGCGAAATTGGTATTGCTCAAGCCATGCAAGCCTGGGCCGCGAGGGTCGAGCCCTCCGAGTTCATGAACCCCATCCTTCTAAAGCCTAAAGGTGATCGGACATCCCAGGTCATAGTCCTGGGAAAACCAGTAGCTGACAAATCTGCGGATGAGTACTACAAAGAGATAGATGGCTTGAAGCATGTCGTGGACAGCGCTCTGAACGAGCTGGAGAAGGAGTATGATTACATCGTTGTGGAAGGAGCCGGCGGGGCCGCCGAGATCAACCTGTTCGACAGAGACATCGCCAACATCTATGTTGCTGAACGTCTTCAGGCTCCCATAATCCTGGTGGGAGACATCGAACGCGGCGGAGTGTTTGCCAGCCTATTTGGAACAGTGCAGCTGCTGCCACCTCGAATTCGTTCCTTGGTGAAAGGGCTCGTCATAAACAAGTTCCGAGGAGATCCGTCTATACTCGAGCCTGGTCTGGAATCGCTAGAGCAGCTAACCGGAATCCCGGTCCTGGGTGTAATGCCTTACCTCAACCTGCCCATGCCATCGGAGGACTCTGTGTCTCTTGGTGACAAAAATCCAGTAGCTAAAGAGGTCACAGGAAACGATAGTCTTGTGGAGATTGCGGTTATCAAGTTGCCCCGCATCTCTAACTTCACGGATTTCGAGCCGCTAGAGCGAAGCGCCATTGTCAGGTACGTAGCCTTGGGTGAGCCATTGGGAGACCCTGATGCCGTCATAATTCCCGGGACCAAAAACACAGTCTCCGATCTCGAGGAGATGAAACGCAGTGGTATGGACCGACAGATTCTGGCTCTAAAGAATACCCCGATTCTAGGAATCTGCGGAGGGTACCAGATCCTGGGCAGAGAGATAATCGATTGCGGCATAGAGAACACTGTAGGCACTGTGTCGGGATTGGGGCTCTTGGATGCAGTGACTCGCTTCGACCTTTACGAGAAGAGGACGCTCCAGGTGAGGAAAAAGGTTACCGGCAGGGGGCCTATACTAGATGGGATTCGAGGCCAGGAGGTCGCTGGATACGAGATTCACATGGGAGTGACTTTTCCCAAGGACGTAGCAGCCTTCGGAGACGACGGTGCAGTTGCCCAGAGCGGATTGGTCATCGGAACCTATCTACACGGGATATTTGAGAACCAGAACTTCAGAAACGCCTTCTTGGATTACCTCTACGCCTGCCGCAACGCGGGCCGAATTCCGGCAGTGGACCAAAATCTAGCAAGCGCGCCAAAGACAGAGACCGTAGTTGACGTGTACGATGAGCTGGCTAGATCTGTGGAGATCAACCTGAACATGGACAAAGTCTGGCAGATGCTCGAATTATATTGTGAACACACATGCCACAGATTCGGCTGAAAGAGAATGATCGACAGGCATTCTTCATGGTTTCAATCTCTTGAACTTGGATCTGAGCTGTTGAGATTCATGTAGCCATTGGGCAGATAGATGCCAAAGATAGGTAAAGAGTTGAGATTACAAATCCTCATGAGCATCGAGTTATTCGACTTTTAGAATGATATTTCCAGAGTAAGGAATGTCGTCTGCAGTGGCAGTTCATTGAGAAGGCGTCACGACATCGTGAAAAGACATTGGGCATAATCTTTATACTATATCCTCTTAAGACTGTGATATTGCAATGCCTCTCCCTGCTCACATTCTAACCGCCATTGAGAAGAACGTTTCATCCATCTGCCCGGTCTGCCTCAAGGTTGTGCCCGCACGCATATTCCAGGATGGAGAGAAGGTCTTTATCGAGAAGGAGTGTCAGACCCACGGCGAGTTCAAGGATCTCTACTGGTCTGATGCTGCATTGTACAGAAAGTTCTATAGATACTTTTGCGAGGGTTCAGGCATCGAGAACCCGACCGCTTCCGTGAGGGGCTGCCCTTTCGACTGCGGATTGTGCGAGAAACACCTGACCGGTACTCTTCTAGCAAACGTCGACCTGACAAATAGGTGCAACATGTCCTGCCCTGTCTGTTTTGCCAACTCCGGGGGCCGGATTTCGGAGCCAACCATCGACCAGATAACGGCTATGATGCAGAACCTGCGATCACAGAGGCCTGTGCCATGCTCGGCGATCCAATTCTCTGGCGGGGAACCAACCTTGAGAAGGGATTTGCCCAAAATAGTGGCCTCGGCCAAAGAGATGGGCTTTACCCAGGTCCAGATTGCAACCAATGGGATAATGCTTTCAGCCGATTTGGAGCTCTGCCAAAGCCTGGAACGGGCAGGACTAAGCACAGTTTATCTCCAATTTGACGGGCTGAGTTCCAAGCCTTACAAGATGATGAGGGGCAGAAATCTCCTCCCCATAAAGCTCAAAGCAATCGAGAACTTCAGGAAGGCTAGCCAGACGAGCATAGTCTTAGTCCCCACGCTAGCTAAGGGCGTCAATGACGATCAGGTGGGGAACATAATCAGATTCGCCTCCAAGAACCTGGATGTCATCAAGGGCATCAATGTTCAACCGGTCTCCTTCGCCGGTAGGATCGATCAGAAAGAGCGATCAGAGAAGAGAATCACGATCCCTGATTTTCTGACTTTGGTCGAGGAACAGACGAACAATGAGATAACCAGGGAGGACTTCTATCCAGTTCCATTCGTTGCTCCCATTTCCAGGCTCATAGCAGCCGAGACACAGCGCCCCCAGCCGGTGTTCACCGTCCACCCATGTTGCGGAGCTGCCACTTATATCTACTGCATGGACGGCAAGATGACCCCCATCAACAGGTTCCTCGACGTGGAAGGACTAATGGAACACATCGCTGAGGATGCAGAGAGCTTCGGTGGGTCCGGCCTGAGCAAACTGAAAAAGCGAGGCGCGATACTCAAAGAGCTGTCAAGGTTTGCTGATGAGGCCAGGGCTCCCCGGGACCTTAATGTTCCCAAGATGCTCCTCAGTGTTTTCTGGAACGGCACAAGGCAGTCTCTCAGAGAGTTCCACAACAAATCCTTATTTCTGGGGGCCATGCACTTCCAGGACCTGTACAACATGGACCTTGAAAGGCTTCGAAGGTGCGGCGTGCACTACGCCACCCCTGACGGCAGGATAATACCCTTCTGCGCCTACAACACATTACACCGAAAGGAGGCCGAGGATAGCTTTTCGGCCGAGGCCAGGAGGTAGATTGTTATATAACCGAACTGTTCTTTGAAGCACTTCATCGGGCAGAACATGGGATTTCAGGGAAAGAAGATTTGATATGAGAATGCATGAGTATCTTAGAATGCTTCGCATCCGCGACTGGATCAAGTTCTACTTAGCAGCGCCCTTGGCTGGCGCTCTGTTAGCCGGTGCGGTGCCCGCTCAAATTATTCTGGTTTTCATAATATACTTTGCCCTCATAGGCTACGCCTTTACAGTCAACAACTATTTCGATGTTGAAATCGATAGGCAACACACTGGAAAAATGGAAACCAACAAGAATCCTCTGGCCTCGGGGTCTATTAGCCGCAGAGGCGTTTTGTTGATGATGTTATTTCAGATCGGAATAGCTCTGGTCTCCCTTGAGATGAGCTATCTTGGATTCTGCCTCATCCTGCTGAACCTCTTGCTGTTCACTGCTTATTCAGGGGGAATACGCCTCAAAGAGAGGTTCATACTGGACATAATAACCCACGGACTCATGTTCGGAGCAGTTCCATTTCTGACGGGGTTCGCCCTTTTAAAGGGCAACATACCACCTGAGATCCTTCTAGCTTCCTCATTGCCGTTTATCCTAGGAGCCGAGGCCTTGATAGCTCACCAGGTGGTTGAGTACGAAGAGGATGTACTGTCCACCAGTACTACAGTTACCTTTATCGGGCGGAGAAATGGCCTGCTTCTACTGGGATTAGCCGCCGCCGTCTCAATCGTTCTGTTGATATTCATAGCAGGCACAAAACCGCTGCCCGTTTGGGCCGTGTCCGCTCTGGGCTGGTACTTGCTAGTCTATCCCGCCTACTCTTGCAGGAGCTTAATTCGTGATTTCCGTCATATTGCCAGCCCTCAATGAGGAGTGGGGCATCGAGGCATGCCTGAGATCAATATCGGAGCAGAGCCCTTCCGAGGACTACGAGGTCGTAGTAGTTGATGGAGGGTCCCAGGACCGCACTGCGTCCATCGCCTGTGAGCTCGCGGACAAGGTGGTCATTCAGACGAGTCCGGGCATAGGCGGGGCCAGAAGGGATGGAGCAAAGGCTGCTACCGGGGACAAGCTGGCATTTACGGATGCGGACACGATCGTCTCTGAGGGCTGGCTTGAGGCCATAAGCTCAAACCTGGATCGATACGATGCGAGCACCGGGCCTGTCGTCTACCAGGACCAGGGAGTGAAATCCGAACTCATTCAGAGATGGCGTAGTATGTACAGGATATTTTACCTGTCGAACTTCTACTACATCCTGGGATCGAACATGGCTGTGCGTGCCGGAACATACAGGCAGATTGGGGGCCACAGCGACATCTCCCTTCTGGACGATTACGATCTTTCTCTAAAGCTGTTCAGAGATAAAGCCAGAGTTAGACACGATCCCCATCAAGTTGTGTACACCTCATCGAGGAGGGCTGAGAAGCTCCTAGCCTACGCTTTTACGGTAGCCTACGGCCATTATCACTACAGTATATCAGGCGACCACTCAAGACTGCTACGCTATCCCAAGACGGAGGAGATGAGGCTCCGAGATCTTATACCCGCGAGTCCAACGCAGATCAGGAGTTTGCGCTCGTCCCTGGAGGCTGCTGGTGAGTCCTTCCAGATCAGAATAAAAAGAATTATTTAGTTATCCGGCTTAAATCTCATCTTCATATTTTGAGTCTCAAACGAAGATGGATCTGGGCAGAAAGACCGCCAAGTTGGTGGATGAGGTCATGCGCAGGATACCGCTATCGCGAAACATTTACTCCATAATAAAAACATCAGCGACACAATCCTTTCAGAGAACCGCGAGTTTGGGTAAGTGGTGATGGTGAAGTTCCTGCTGAATGTCTATACAGTTGGGTTCCTGGCATGTCGATCTCCCTCAGAGGAGAGGCAGCGACATCTTCAAGCTCTTCAATGTATTAAGTACCTACCTCACCTAACCCGACCGCAGCCAATCGTTTTCATGGTTCCAGGGGAGCGAATAGTGCCAGTAGATATGAACGTAGACAAGGGCGTGGAGTTCATGCTATCGGCAGGTTTCATGGGAAAAGGGGAAACAAAGCTAAAGATGAGTTTGGGGGGCATCCTACCGACACGTTTATTTGGGGTATCTGCTTACTCTCGTTCAAGGGCAGGTAGATCAGCTGGAAGATCGCTACCTTGGCATGGTAGAGGCCTCGGGTTCAAATCCCGACCTGTCCATTTTCAGGCGTTTTATGGCATCTGAGGTTTTGGTTTCCCCCGAATCTGGGTATTTTTTGCTCGTGACAAAGAAGAGGTCTTCATGGCCCGCGAGGTGATCGATATCTTAGCGATGGCCTTCACCATCGGCCTGACAGGCGCCCTGGCTCCGGGTCCGACTCTTGTGGCTACAATCAACTCATCCCTAAAGTCTGGTTGGACCGCCGGACCCAAGGTTGCATTGGGACATGCCCTTGTGGAGCTGTTCGTATTCCTGCTAATAGTCCTGGGCTTGGCTGCTGCAGCTCAGCAGTATTCGCGTTTCACCGCTGTACTGGGGGGCCTCGCCCTCATCGCCTTCGGCCTCCTGACGGTGAAGGGGAGCAAAAAAGCCTCTCTGACCGCTCCAGCCTCGAACACAGCCCAAAACCCCTATCTGGCCGGAGTCCTTACTAGTGCTGCAAATCCCTACTTCTGGATATGGTGGCTCTCCATAGGTAGCGCTATGGTGATAAACGGACTGAAAGGTGGCCTCGTTCTGGCCAGTCTGTTCATGATTGGGCACTGGGGAGCTGACTTCGGCTGGTACACTCTTGTCTCGGCCAGCCTGGATAAGGGCAGAAAGGTCCTCTCCGAGGTCAATTACCAGAGGATTCTAGCCTTATGTGGCTGTTTCCTAATCGTCTTCGGGCTGTACTACCTGACCAAAACCTGATCAAAACGTAAGCATTAGAGGGAAGAGGGAAAGTGTACCGACCCAATGCTTGCTGGGAGGGGAGGTGCAGAAAATGATCTCTTACACTCTGTTGCTTCCTTCAAAAATCTGGGGATGGCCGCAGCAGTCTCTTTTGTTCTCTTCGGGCCCAAGGTGGGAATTCCTGCGGCGGTTTGCATCCTTGCGGAGACCGTATTTTACATACTCTTTGCAGCTCTGCGTCGTCGCGGTAGCCTTATATAAAGGCCAGAGGCAGGATAAATGGGAGATATCAATTGTCGTTTAAGGACGATCTGGCTTATCTGAAGTCGATCAGAGTTTTCATAGGCATTACTGTGCTCGTCTTCTTGGCCACTGCAGTGATGGGCTATTTTGCAGCGGCAGCCGATTCTGAGCTGGCCTCAACCTGGATGCAAGAGCTTGAGATGTTCAAGTGGATATTGAGCCTTCATCCCTTGCTTATCATGCTGGCAATATTCCTCAAGAACTTCCTCGCGTGTGCCATGTCGGTTCTCCTTGGCCTGGGATTCGGCTTAGTGCCCCTTCTGGTCCTGACCTCCAACGGGTTCATGATCGGTGTGGTCTCCTACAGCATAATCCACAAGCAAGGTCTCCTTTACTTGTTGGCGGGCATCGTGCCCCACGGAATAATCGAGTTGCCAACAGTCCTGCTAGGCATATCATTGGGCTTCCGTTTGGGGTATCTACTGGCCCTCACCATTTTGGGAGAGAAGGTCGACCTGGCGGGGGAGACAAGGATTGCAGTTCATTTCCTGGTCAAGTGGTTCCTGCCCCTGCTCTTCCTGGCCGCGGCCATTGAAACTTTTATCACCCCATTCGCCATGTCGGTGGTTGCATGACCAATTCAAAGACTGACTCCAAGGCTCCTAACAAGCTTCCAACAAAAGAAGACTACAGCGAATGGTATCACGAACTCTTGATTCAGGCAGAGATAGTCGATAACCGATATCCGGTCAAGGGAATGTGCGTCTGGTTCCCCTTCGGCTTCGCCGTACGCAAGAACGTCTACAGTATCATCCGGGAACTCCTGGACGTAGACCACCAGGAGACTCAGTTTCCTCTCCTGATCCCTGAGAACGAGTTCATGAAGGAAGCCCAGCACATCAAGGGATTCGAGAACGAAGTGTACTGGGTGACCTCCGGAGGGACGGCCCCCCTCGACGTCAAGTTGGCATTGCGGCCAACCAGCGAGACGGCCATCTATCCCATGTTCAAGCTGTGGATAAGGTCTCACGCCGACCTGCCGCTCCGGATCTACCAGATAGTGAACACATTCCGGTACGAGACCAAGCACACACGGCCATTGATCCGCTTACGAGAGATCACCTCCTTCAAGGAGGCCCACACTGCACACGCCACCTGGGAGGAGGCGGCCGAGCAGGTGGAGGTAGCCATCGAGAGATACTCCGAGTTCTACCGACGGCTGGCCATACCCTTTCTGGTTAGCAGAAGGCCTGTCTGGGACAAGTTCCCCGGAGCGGATTACACCACAGCCATCGATGTGATCATGCCAGACGGAAGGACGCTTCAGGTAGGCACCGCCCACCATCTGGGCTCCACCTTTGCTAAGACCTACGAGATAACCTACGAGGCCGAGGATGGGGAACAGAAGCTGATCAGCCAGACATGCTACGGTATCTCGGAGCGCTGCATAGCGGCTCTGATCTCCGTTCATGGTGATGACAAGGGCCTGGTCCTGCCCTGGGGCGTGGCTCCAGTGCAGGTGGTCATCGTGCCCATACTTCTCGGGGACAAGGAGTTGGTGCTGGAGGTCTGCCGGAGTCTGCAGCAGAAGCTTCGCGAGGCAGGAATCCGGGTCCAACTTGACACCAGCGACGAGCGGCCTGGAGCCAAGTTCTACAAATGGGAGATGAAGGGCGTGCCCATCCGTCTGGAGGTGGGGCCGAGGGACATCCAGAAGGGCGTTGTGACCATGGCCCGTCGCGACGGACTCAAGAAGGCAGTGCCCACTGAGAGCCTCGTGGAGTTCTTGTTCGGCGAGGCGGGTGACATTCAGGCTGCGCTCTACAGCAGGGCCGAGCAGTTCAGGGACAGCAGGGTGATGGGTGTATCGAGCATCGAAGAGGCCAAAGCGCAGACCGAAGGAGGCGTTGCTCTTGTTCCATGGTGTGGCTCGGAGGAGTGCGGCCACCAGCTAGAGGACAAGGTGGATGCCAACATGCTTGGAGAGCCCCAGTACGTCTCCTTCGCCGAGGCAGCGTGCGTCGTCTGCGGCAAGGTAACCGGCAAGCGCACCTACATGGCCAGACAGTATTGATATGAAGATCCTCGTTGCGGAGTACGCCTCTGCTGTGGGGCTGGGTGGCACGTGCGAAGTGGAGGGCAGGGCAATGCTCTCCACATTGGCTGGAAGTTTCGAGCGGGCCGGTCACGAGGTTGTCTATCCCACATCCGGTCCTACCATCGGAGCAGGAAAACCTATTCTTCTGAAGCGCCCGGAGGAGTTTGAGGAAGTCCTGCGATCCACAACGGTGGATGCTGGCCTTCTGATCGCGCCAGACGAAATGCAGCCCAAATTCTTGGAAATCCTGGAGGAGAACACCGTGAACCTGGGCTGCAGCCCTGCAGCGGCGAATCTATGTGCCGACAAGCTGCTCTGCACCCAGGCGCTTGCGCGCGCGGGCGTTCCTGTGGTCGAGATCGTCAACAGGCCGGAGCCCTGCGAGAAGGGCTGCCGTCGCTACGTCGTAAAGCCGCGCACGGGCTGTGGCTCTGAGAATGTTCGGATCTCCTCCTTTGTCAAAGCTGGCCCAGACGACATCGTTACCAGATATTACGAGGGACTGCACCTCAGCGCCAGCTTCATCGTTGGAGAGAGATTTTTGCCGCTGACTATCAACAGACAGCTCGTCGAGTTTCAGGGAGACAGCATTAGCTACAACGGCAGCCAGGTGCCCTACAACACACCTCGTGCTGCGGAGATCTGGGAAGTGGCACAGAAGGCGGCCAGGATACTGGGATTGCGCGGGTATGCGGGGATCGATTTTGTTGTCGGCGATCTGGCAAGGGTTGTGGATGTGAACGCAAGGCCCACGACGTCTATAATNNTTTCGAAAAGAGGAATTACTTCAATATGCCGAAAAGGATAAGGTTGCTTGAGATTGTCGGCAAGAACCGGTTAAGTTGGACTTGGTGGTTCGGCAGGCCCAAAAGCGTTGTGTCTATTTACTTCTTATCTTGCGTTTTCGGATCTCTTCCAAAAAGTCCGCGAAGCTATCCGGAGATATTCCTGCCTCTTCCAAAGCCAATCTAGCTCTTAGTTCTGTTAGAATGCGCGTAGCAAACTTAGCGGCATCTTCGTACACCTTATCATGATGTTCAAAATAAGTCAATACAACGTTATTGCCAATAATCGCATAAAATATTACGAAAGGATCGACGTGCAAAGCCCTGTAACCCTTAAGCTCATGGCGTTTGGGCACGCCTATCTCAGGGTTCTCGATAATTTCTTTGATCTTCTTAATTACACGCTCCCGCAGAGCCGTATCTTTCTTTGTATATTTCTCAAACTTTTTATCGAATTGATACAGGCTGACGGGCGTAAAAGCCATGGAGAATCTCTTAGAGGTTTCTCAAGTACTCTGCCAGCTCATCAGCATTTTTAAAGCTCTTATAATGGCCTTTCTTGAACTCTTCCAGGCCTTTGATGAGGGCAGTGATTGTATTACCTTCTTCTGCCTCTTCATCGACGATGATGCTGTCCTCTTGAGAGCAAACCATATTAGTTCACCTTGTTAGCCTGTTTATTTAAATCAGCTGGATACTAATGCCTTTTGGTGCTTCACAGATGCTTCAGAAGATGAACTAAAGAACTCAACGAGCACTCGCAGCATATCTTCGAGGATATCCTGGAGCTGCGCTGTAGGATGGGCTGGGTCGCCCCTGGTTCATGGCCCTGGAGGCACAAGACCGGTCTATCGGAGATGTTTCAGGGCTGGTACAGTGAGTGGATTACTAGCAGTGCTCCATACAACGGCAACTGGATCGAGTTCCAGAACCTCCTCTCTAAACGGCGAGAAGTATCCCAAGGACTTTACCGTGAAAGCTCAATCCGGAGCCGGAAAGCCTATCCTTCTGAAGCGTCCGGAGGAGTTCGAGCAGATCCTGCGATCTACGAAAGTGGATGCCGGTCTCTTGATCGCACCCGATGAAATGCAGCCCAAAATTCCTGGAAATCCTGGAGAAGAACACAGTGAACCTGGGCTGTAGCCCAACAGCGGCGAGCCTATGTGCTGATAAGCTGCTCTGCACCCAGGCGCTTGCGCGCGCGGGCGTTCCGGTGGCCGAGATCGTTGCCGGGCCGGAGCCCTGCGAGAAGGGCTGTCACCGCTACGTCGTAAAGCCGAGATTCGGCTGCGGCTCTGAGAATGTTCGGATTTCCTCCGTTACCAAAGCAGGCCCAGACGACATCGTCACCAGATATTACGAGGGACTGCACCTCAGCGCCAGCTTCATCGTAGGAGATATTTTTTGCCGCTGACGATCAACAGACAGCTCATCGAGTTTCAGGGGGACAGCATTAGCTACAACGGCAGCCAGGTGCCATATAACACGCCCCGCGCCGCGGAAATTTGGGAGGCGGCGGAGAAGGCGGCCGGAGCTCTGGGGCTTCACGGGTATGCAGGGATCGATTTTGTTGTTGGCGATTTGGCAAGGGTTGTGGATGTGAACGCCAGGCCGACGACGTCTATAATTGGAATTACTTTAATAAAAAGATGTCAATAATCATTTGTGTTGATCTAGATAGATGAACTTCAGCACTACGTGCGGTGAACGAGAGACCCAGCTTATACCGCCTTATTATGTAGCATAACATTATGTGCTTTGATTTTTATCGTAATACCCCGATG